>JBDUBV010000142.1:0-7046 GCA_040003795.1 Pseudonocardiales bacterium
CTACGGTCCGGTGGTGAAGTCCATGAAGCGGGAGTAGTGACCCTGGAAGGCGACGGTGATGCTGCCGGTGGGGCCGTTGCGGTGCTTGGCGACGTTGAGGTCGGCCTCACCCGCACGGGGTGACTCCTTCTCGAACATGTCCTCGCGGTAGAGCATCACCACCACGTCGGAATCCTGTTCGATGGCCCCGGAGTTGTGCGAGACAACGCCGTTGGCCAGGAACGAATGGGTGCCGGGTACGCAGGCGTCATAGACCTCGCGCTGCTCCGCGACGGTGTCGATCGACACGATCCGCTCCCAGTCGATGTCTGCCGACGCCAGGGTGTGCAGGTACGGGTCCGGCACGAGATGGGCGATCCGAGCCATCCTGGCGCGGCTGATCCCACCTCCGTGGACGACCGATCCGAAGTGCGAAATCCCAAGACGCTCGGCCAGCGCCTGCGTCTTGATGCCGTACGGCAGCATCGCCTTTCGTACGTGATCCCACGCGTCGGCGGGGATGCGGCCGGCAGGCTCGTCCGCTGTCACCGCAAGGCAGTCATCGGGCGACAACGCGTCCACCGGCGTCCATCCGCCGACCGTCAGGAACGGATGGTTGTCGGTGGCCTCAACGCGCCGGCCCGACGCAAGGATGAGCCGCCGAACGGTGCGGACCCCGGTCGGCCACACCTCGGACATCACCGATCGGCACAGCCGCAGGTGCTCGTCGACACTCCAAACCGGAACGTCACGCAGGCCGACGAGGTCGGCGATGGGAACCTGCTCCCCGGTGTCGGCGCGGGTGATGCGGGTGTCGCCGGTCAGGCATTCCCGCAAATCCGCGAGCTGCGGCCGCTTGTCGGTGCGCTGCTCGGGGCCGCGGTTGAGCTGGCTCATGGCAACCACCGGGACCTCGAGCTCCTTGGCCAGCAGCTTGAGACCCCTGGACAGCTCGGAGACCTCCTGCTGGCGGCTCTCGACCCGCTTGGGAGAGGTCATCAGCTGCAGGTAGTCCACGATGATCAGCCGCAGCTCGTGGCGCTGCTTGAGCCGGCGGGCCTTGGCCCGGATCTCCATCATCGTCATGTTCGGCGAGTCGTCGATGAACAGCGGAGCGTCCGCGACCTCGCCCATCCGCCGGGCCATGCGGGCCCAATCGTCGTCGCTCATCGTGCCCGAGCGCATGTGGTGCAGCGGCACCTTGGCCTCGGCCGAGAGCAGCCGCATGGTGATCTCGGACTTGCTCATCTCGAGGGAGAAGATGCACGAGGTCATGCCGTGCTTGATGGAGCACGAGCGCGCGAAGTCCAGACCCAGGGTGGAGTTGTGCGTCGGGATCATGCTGCGGCCGGCGAGGTAGAGATGCTCGGCGTTGTCGACCTCCACGCAGCGAACCGGCACGGACGGCACGACGCGTACGTCGGTGATCGCGCGCTGGCGGGCGGCGGATGTCCCGACGGAGCGTTGCTTGTGCGCCAGGCGCTTGCCCTCCACCCGGAACACCTCGTCGCAGGTGGCGAAGGTGACAGCGACCGAGGTGGCCGACCCGCGTCCGCCGCTGCGCCGTGGTGACTGCCGGCTGCGATGGCCCAGGCTGTGCAGCAGCTCACGGACGTCGTCGGCCAGTGACTGGTTGGTGGCCGCGATCTGCACCGACCCGTTGTGCGTCACCGTGGCCACGGCGTCGAGCAGACCGGCCAGCAAGTCCCGGCGCTGGCCGTGCGATCCGCGCAGGTAGACCGGGGGAATGTGCTTGCGGCCGAGCACACCCAGGTTTCGCAGCACCGGCAGCAGGCTGGCACCACCGGCGGCGAAGGACAGTGCACGGGAGGCGCGCCCGGGCTGGGGCACCACGTCGACGCCGTGGCTCTCCAGATGCACGACGAGCTCGGGGTCGGCAGTGCTGATCCGAGCGCCGCCGGGGTGCCCGGCGCCCAGCCAGGCGCCGAGGACGTACGGCGCCATCGGCAGGGCGGCGGCGGGCAGGTCCAACGGCCGGCTGAGCGCCACGGCGTGGCTGCGACGAGCCCCCGAGGCAGCAATCTGCCGGGTGGTCACGACCCCCGGGTGTGGCGCACCACCACCGCCCGGCGCCCTGAACCGGTTCGAGCGCTGGTTGCGCCGCGGGGTGGTCTGCCACTGGTGCTGGGCGTCGGCCACGATGACGTCGCCGTCGCAGAAGCTCAGCGCGAAGCAGGGCCGGTCGTGCAGCACCTCGGTGGCGGCGACGACCCGGGTCGGCCGGCCGTCGGCGCCGAGCAGCAGGTCACCCACCTCGACGTCGCCCATCGTGGTCCAGCCCGTGGGCGTGGCCAGGGGGGTGTCGAGGGCAAGGGCCTTACCGACACCGGGCCGGGCGGCGACCACGATCAACTGGCCCGGGTGCAGGCCGTTGAGCAGGGCGTCGAGGTCGGCGAAGCCGGTCGGCACGCCGATCATGCCGCCGCCGCGGTTGCCGATCGACTCGATCTCGTCAAGCGTGCCCTGCAGCAGTTGCTCGAGGACGACGTAGTCCTCGCTCGTGCGCCGCTCGGTCACGTCGTAGACCGCCTGCTGTGCCCGGTCGACCACGTCATCGACATCGAGCCCGCCACTGGCGCTGCCGTAGCCGAGCTGCACGATGCGGGTGCCGGCCTCCACCAGGCGGCGCAGGATCGCCTGCTCGGCGACGATCCGCGCGTAGTAGCCCGCGTTGGCTGCGGTGGGCACCGACGAGATCAGGGTGTGCAGGTAGGGGGCGCCGCCGGCCCGGGTGATCTCACCACGCTTGCCGAGCTCGGCCGCCACCGTGACCGGATCGGCCGGCTCCCCGCGACCGTAGAGATCCAGGACGACGTCGTAGACCAGCTGATGGGCCGGGCGGTAGAAGTCGACCGAGCGCAGCACCTCGACCACATCGGCGATCGCGTCCTTGCTGAGCAGCATCCCGCCGAGGACGGACTGTTCGGCCGCGAGATCCTGCGGCGGCTGCCGCTCGAACTCGGGGACAGTCTTGAGGGGACGGATGTCGTCGCTGACCGCCACCTGCCACCCCCTCGTCGACCGCTGCGGGCACCGGTCTCGTTGTGCCACAGAGGTCCGACACTTCCGCCCCCTGGCCGTGCTCCGGCCACGCTAGGTGCTCAGCGGGCGCCCCCACAACGTGGCCTGTGCAAGCCGATGTGCATAGCCTGTGCAGGGCGGCGCGGCCTTCTGTGCACAGGTTGTGTATAAGTCTGTGCACACTCCGTAGTGGAGCCTACGACACGCGGTCTGACCTGCCGTTTCACCGTGCACTCACTGTGCACGCGAATCAGTTCGCCCCGATATTCTGGGACAGAATCTGACAGAGGGAGGCCGGGTCATTACGATTAGTAGCGACCCTCTACTGCTCGAAAGTCGTGTCGGCGCTGCCGCGCGCCTGCGTCACGGCCGAACGGCACCCATCGAGGCTCACACAGCGTAGTCGGAATATCACCCATCTGCCGGGCCGTGGTTGGGCGGCAGGTCGGAGCCGTCAGCCGGCTATGACGTCCACGGTGACGGTGGCAAGGACCTCCGGGTGCACCTTGACCGTGACCTTGTGACTGCCCGTGGTCTTGATATGCCCGGGCAACTCGACGCGTCGCCGGTCGAGCTCGGGACCGCCGGCCTGACGGACCGCGCCCACCACGTCAGCAGCCGTCACCGAGCCGAACAACCGTCCGCCGGCCCCCGCCCGCGTCGGCAGGGTGACCGTGAGGCCCTCGAGTTGTCCCTTGATCGTCTGTGCCTCGCCAAGGTCGTGCACGTCACGTTTGTCGCGGGCCCGCTTGATCGTGGCGACCTGCTTCTCACCGCCCCTGGTCCAGGCCATCGCCAGCCCACCGGGCAGCAGATAGTTGCGGCCGTAGCCGTCCTTGACCTCGACGACGTCCCCGGGCGCGCCGAGACCGCTCACCTCCTGGGTGAGAATGATCTTCATCGGCCCGCGCTGCTGTAGGGCAGCAGTGCCATCTCACGGCTGTTCTTGATCGCGATCGCCACGTCGCGCTGGTGCTGGCGGCAGTTGCCGCTGACCCGCCGGGCGCGGATCTTGCCGCGGTCGGAGATGTACTTCCGCAGCAACGAGGTGTCCTTGTAGTCGATGTAGGAGGTCTTGTCCTTGCAGAAGACACAGACCTTCTTCCTCAGCTTCCGTACGGGGGGCTTGACCATGATGTCCTTTTCGAGATGTCTTAGAAGGGAGGCTCGTCGGAGAAGCCGCCCGAGGGAGCCGGCGCAGCGCTGGCCCACGGGTCATCCGCGCTCTGCGCGCCTCCTGCGGAGCCGTAACCACCACCGCCGCCGCCGCGGGTGGTCTTGTTGACCTTGGCGGTCGCGTACTTGAGGGACGGGCCCACCTCGTCGACGTCCATCTCGTAGACGGTGCGCTTCTCGCCCTCCTTGGTCTCGTAGGACCGCTGCTTGAGCCGACCCTGTACGACGACGCGCATGCCGCGCTGGAGGGACTCGGCGACGTTCTCCGCTGCCTGCCGCCAGACGCTGCAGCGCAGGAACAGCGCGTCGCCGTCCTTCCACTCGTTGGTGGCCTTGTCGAGGGTGCGCGGAGTGGACGCGACAGTGAAGTTCGCGACTGCCGCTCCGCTCGGGGTGAAGCGCAACTCGGGGTCGGCGGTGAGGTTGCCGACGACGGTGATGATCGTCTCGCCTGCCATGGTGTGTCTCCTCGATGCCGGATTAGCGCTGGTCGGGCCGGATGACCTTGGTGCGCAGGACCGACTCGTTGAGCTTGAGCTGACGGTCGAGCTCCTGGACCGCGGCGGGCTCGGCCTGCAACTCGATGATCGCGTAGATGCCCTCGACCCGCTTGTCGATCTCGTAGGACAGCCGGCGGCGGCCCCACACATCGACCTTCTCGACGCTGCCACCCCCCTGGCGGACGACACCGAGGAACTGATCGAGGGAGGGCTGGATGGTGCGCTCCTCGAGGTCTGGATCGAGGATCACCATCAACTCGTAATGCCGCAAGGTGGAACTCCGTCTCCTGTGGACTAGGCGGCTACGGGCTCTCCGTAGCAGGAGGATGCCGCGCGCAGTTATCCAGCACGACTGGGGAAGGGTAACAGCGGCAGGCGACCGGCCGGTAATCAGCTGGCCGTTGATGAGCCGGAGCCGCCCGAGGCTCAGCCCGTCGAGGGCGCTGCCTTGAGCCAGGCCCGGAACAGGATCCGGCCGAGAGCGGCGCCGACACCGGCCAGTATCAGGCCGGCCAACAGGGCCACCCCCATGCGGATCGGGTAGGGCGCGGATCGAGCGCCGGCGTCGAAGGCGACGCCGCTGTTGCCGCGTTGCCCGGTCATCGGTGCCACGCCGGCCCCCGGCAGCACGTGGCCCGGGTCACCGGGACGGCCCTTCGGCACGACGGGCTGTGCACCAGCGGCCGCGGCGGTCACCGTCCCAGGCGCGGGGCGCGAAGCGGGCTGCCCGGCCGGGCCGGTCGGCTGACCAGGGGCCGGACCGGTCGCCGGCGGCGGCTGTGCCCCACCGGGGAGTGGCGCGGGCGACGGAGCGGGTTGCGCCACAGTGATCAGGTATGAGGGCCCGGGCAGCACGGTGTATGACCCCTGGTATCTCACGGTGCTCACAGCGGTCCAGATGACCGGGTCGGCCCCCACGACGAAGGTGTCGGTGCCGATGGTGACGTGCACCGGCATGAGGTCGGGAAGGGCCACGTGATTTTCAAAGCCGATGGTGTCACCGCGGGCGACCGTGAGGTCGCGGGCCGAGGAGTCGTTGGGGGTAGCCGAACCGAAGACCACGAGGTGGTCGGCGGCCGACACGCTTGCGGTCGGTGCCACTGCCGCGCCGGCCGGCGGCGCCGACAACAGCGTCAGGCCCAGCGCACCGGTGGAAGTGGCCGCCGCGACGGCCAGGGCGGCCAGCCGGCGAGGACCCACCCCCGCAGCGCTCATGGTCGTGCCACCTCGTCTCGATCCGTCGGTCACCGGACTAACGATCGCGCACATGGTCGGTGACGGTCGGAATGTACGGGGGCTTACCAGCGGTAGTCCAGTCGGCGCACAGGGATCAGGCGCCCCTGATGGTCGCGCTCGTGCGCGCGGTCAGTAGTTCCCGGGTCAGGGCGGTGCCGACTCCGAGGAGCAGGACCACCCCGGTGAGCGCGGCAAGGCCGAACACGCTCGAGGGCGTGCTGGACGTCGAGATGAGGGGGTTTCCCGCGGCGGTGGCGTTGTCGGCCTGGGACTTCTGCGGCGCGATGGTCACCGAGCGTCCGGGCGCGGTCGCGGCAGCCCCGGCAGCACCTGGCTGTGCCAGCAGCCGGTTGACGGCTGTGCCGCTGTCGGGCACGGTGTCCCGATCACCCGCAGGGGTGTGCGGGCGGCGGGCGGTCACCAGAAGGTTGGCGTGCGCCGTCGTGCCACCGGGCTTGCCGCGGCCGTGCGCCGGCGGCGTGGCGCGGCCCCCAGGGCCAGTGCCACCACCGGGCGGCGAGGGCGGCGGGGCAGGAGCTGCGTTGGCGACGTTGACCGTGCCACTGGAGGTGGTCGAGTGAATCAGGCCCAGCACCGAGTAGGTGCCCGAGAAAGTGCTCGAGTGCTCGACCGTGCGGGCCACCGGGGTGCCGCCCACGTTGAAGCTCTGGCCGGCGAAGTCGACGCCCACCGGCACCGACAGCCCCGTGGCCGGGGTCAGCGGGAGGTTGTTCTTGAAGACGACCGTGTCGCCCCTGGCCGCGGTGACGACCCCGGGTGACGCGCCCGTCGCGGTGAACGTCACCACCCAGGTGGCAGCGGCGTCACCCGGCCGCGCGGTGAGCAGCGAGAATGCTGCCAGCGCGAAGAGACCGGCGAGCAAAATGGCCAGGCTTTGTCCGGCGCGCCGCTGTTCAAGAGCCATGATTTTCCGCGCCTCGTGGTCGAGAGACTGCTGTTGTCGGTGAGCGGTCGTTAGGCTAACCGCTATGCGGATCGGAGTCCACATAGACCAGGCCAATCCCGTCAAAGAAGCTGAAATTCGCGGCGTCGAGACCGTCCAGTTCTTCCTGGGCGATCCGCAGGCATGGCCAAGAGAGGTGCCCGTACGGG
>JBDUBV010000143.1:0-7014 GCA_040003795.1 Pseudonocardiales bacterium
CCCGGCAGCTGGCCGCCCTCCCCCGGCTTGGCGCCCTGCGCCATCTTGATCTGGACGTCGTCGGCGTTGACGAGGTACTCACTCGTCACCCCGAATCGGCCACTGGCCACCTGCTTGACCGCGCTGCGCCGCCGCGGGTCGTGCAGCCGGTCGGCGTCCTCGCCGCCCTCCCCGGTGTTGGAGCGGCCACCGAGGGCGTTCATCGCGATGGCCAGCGTCTCGTGCGCCTCGCCGGAGATGGAGCCGTAGGACATCGCTCCGGTGGAGAACCGTCGCACGATCTCCGACACCGGCTCCACCTCTTCGAGGGCCACGGCCGGCCGGGCGCCCGCTGCGAAGCCGAACAACCCACGGAGGCTGCCGGACTCCGTCGCCAATGCATCGACGGCCGCCGTATAGCGCTGGAAGACGTCGTAGCGCCGGGCCCGCGTCGCGTGCTGCAGCAGGAAGACCGTCTCGGGGTTGAACAGATGCACCTCGCCCTCACGGCGCCATTGGTACTCCCCGCCGACGTCGAGCCGGCGGTGGGCGGCGTCGGTGGGATTGCGCGGCCAGGCGGTGCGGTGGCGAGCAGCCACCTCGGCGGCAACGACGGCTACCCCGACGCCGCCGATCCGGGAGTTGGTGCCCGGGAAGTAGTCCTGCACGAAGCCTGGTGCCAGGCCGATCGCCTCGAACGCCTGCGCGCCGGTGTAGGAGGCGACTGTACTGATGCCCATCTTGGACATCACCTTCAGCACGCCCTTGCCCATGGCCTTGACGTAGTTGCGGATCGCTGTCGCCGGCTCGACCCCGTGCAGGCTGCCGGTCGCGCACAGGTCGTCGATGGACTCGAAGGCGAGGTAGGGGTTGACCGCGGCGGCGCCGTATCCGATCAGCAGGGCGACGTGGTGCACCTCACGGCAGTCGCCGGTCTCCACGACCAGGCCCACCTGCGTACGGGTGCGGTCACGGACCAGCACGCTGTGCACCGCCGCCGTGAGCAGCAGCGACGGGATGGGCGCGAGGACGTCGGTCGAATCACGGTCGGACAGCACGATGATGCGGACGCCGTCCTCGATGGCCTCCGCGACGTGCCGGCAGATCTCGGCAAGGCGCCGGGCGAGGCCGGCACCGCCCTCGGCGACCCGGTAGAGCCCGGAGACCGTGACCGCCTTGAAGCCGGGCATGTCGCCGTCGCCGTCGACGTGAATGATCTTGGCGAGTTCGTCGTTGTCGATCACCGGGAAGGGCAGCACGATCTGCCGGCACGAGGCCGGCCCCGGCTCGAGGAGGTTCTGCTCGGGCCCGATCGTGCTGGCGACCGAGGTGACGATCTCCTCCCGGATAGCGTCCAGCGGCGGGTTGGTCACCTGGGCGAACAACTGGGTGAAGTAGTCGAAGAGCAGGCGCGGCCGCTGCGAGAGCACGGCAACCGGCGTGTCAGTGCCCATCGACCCCAGCGACTCCACGCCCGAACTGGCCATCGGCGCCACGACGAGCTTGAGTTCCTCGTCGGTGTAGCCGAAGGTCTGCTGCCGGCGCAGCACCGACTCGTGGGAGTAGACCACGTGCTCGCGGTCGGGCAGGTCGTCGAGGTGCATCAGCCCTGCGTGCAGCCAGTCGTCGTAGGGATGCTCGGCGGCCAGCGACGACTTGACCTCCTCGTCGTCCACGATCCGGCCCAGCGCGGTGTCGACCAGAAACATCCGGCCGGGCTGGAGGCGGCCTTTGGTCACCACGGTGGCCGGGTCCAGGTCGAGGACGCCCACCTCGCTGGCAAAGACGACCAGGTCCTCCGCCGTGCACCACCACCGCGCGGGGCGCAGCCCGTTGCGATCGAGCACCGCGCCGATCAGCGTGCCGTCGGTGAACGTCACGCACGCCGGACCGTCCCAGGGCTCCATCAGCGAGGCGTGGAACTGGTAGAAGGCGCGCCGGGCGGGATCCATGTTCTTGGCGTTCTCCCAGGCCTCCGGCACCATCATCAGCACCGCGTGCGGCAGCGACCGGCCTGCCAGGTGCAGCAGTTCCAGCACCTCGTCGAGGCTGGCCGAGTCACTGATGTCAGGGGTGCAGACCGGGAAGATCCGGGCCAGCCCGCCCGGGATGGCCGCCGTCTCGGCCAGTGCCTCGCGGGCCCGCATCCAGTTGCGGTTGCCCCTGATCGTGTTGATCTCCCCGTTGTGCGCGAGGAACCGGTACGGGTGGGCAAGTGGCCAGGAGGGAAAGGTGTTGGTGCTGAACCGGCTGTGCACCAGGACCAACGCGCTCTCGAACTGCGGATCGGCCAGGTCGGGGAAGAACGTCGCCAACTGCCCCGTCGTCAGCATCCCCTTGTAGACCAGGGTCCGGCCGGACAGCGAGCAGAAGTAGAGGTCGAGGCTGGCCTCCCGGGCGGCGTGCTCGGCCCGCTTGCGCACCACGTACGCGAGCCGCTCCAGCGCCATGCCGGTGCTCCCGCCGACGAACACCTGGCGGAACCTCGGCATCACCGCCAGCGATGCTGCACCGACACCGGCCGGGTCGGTCGGCAGGTCACGCCAGCCCAGCACTGCGACGCCCTCCTCGGCCGCGACCCGCTCGACCAGTGCCACCGCGAGGTCGCACTCGTGGTCGTCGGCCGGCAGAAAGACGTTGCCGACGGCATAGGCCGACTCGCCGTCCTCCGCCGGCGCAGGCAGTGGCACCGTGGCCACCGTACGAAGGAACGCGTCGGGCACCTGCACCAGCAGCCCCGCGCCGTCACCCGAAGCCGGATCACTGCCGGCCGCCCCGCGGTGCTCCATGTTGCGCAACGCGGTCAGCCCCTGCTCGATCAGCCGGTGCGACCGTCGGCCCTGCGCGTCGACGAGGAAAGCCACACCGCAGGCGTCGGACTCGGCAGCGGGATCGTAGAGTCCCTGGGCGGGGGGGACGGCGGAAAAGGTCATGCGAGGGGCCCTTCGTCGTCGGTCGGCAGCGTGGATCGGGAGCTGGGACGACATCGGCCCGGGTCGTGGTCCAGGATACAGCCGGCCCGCAGGGAGATCGAATATCGAAGGCGCCCTCGCCGGCGGTAGCTGACTATGACGGTCATGAACCGAGCAGCCCTGCTCCACCGGTTGGAGACCTATCTCGACGCCGTGCCGCGCAGCGCGGCCACGGCGGAGCCCTTCGGGCCGCTGACCTTGTTCACCCGGACCGGTGCCGGCTGGCCCTACTACGCACGACCCACGCTGGGCTCCGGCGAGGAGGTGACCCCCGCCCACCTGGCCGCCGTGCGCCGGCGGCAGAGGGAGCTAGGCCTGCCCGAGGCGTTCGAGTGGATCAACGACAACACCCCGTCGCTGCTGCCCGTCGCCGAGCGGGCCGGGCTGGGCGTCGAGGCGCTGCCGCTGATGGTGCTCAGCCGGCCGATCGTGGCCGCTCCACCGGAGGGCGTGCGGGTGCGGACCCTGCAGGCTGACGATCCCTGGCTGGCCGCGGCGACAGCCGTCGCTGAGGTCGCCTTCGGCGCGCCGGGGACTCAGGCCGGCGACGCGGGGGTGCAGGAGAGGGACGCGGCGTCCGCCGGGTTGCCCGTGACGAGGTTGGAGTTCGGCCGGCAGCGGATCCGCAACGGTCTCAGCGTGACGGCAGTAGCAGAGCAGGACCGGGTGGGTGCGGTGTGCGTGGGATCGCACCAACCCGTCGGCGAGGTGACGGAGATCGTGGGCGTCGGCACACTTCCCTCGGCCCGCCGCCGTGGCCTGGCAGCCGCCGTGACGGCGCACCTCGTCGCGGACGCAGTTGGGCGCGGGGTGCGCACGGTCTTCCTCTCCGCAGGCTCCGACGACGTCGCCCGGATGTACGCGCGGGTCGGCTTCGAGCGCATCGGGACCTCCTGCATCGCCGAGCCGCGTGGGTGACTAGCCGGCATTGACAGTCGTTTCCACCTAAGCGATAATGGTTGTCATGTCGATTCGGCCCTCCGCCCTGGTCGCGGCCCTCCTGGGCGGTGTGGTGGCACTGTCCGGTTGCTCCGCCGTCTCAGGCTCCGGACCACGCGCCGTCAGGCAGCTGCACCTGGTCGCGTCCTTCTATCCGCTGCAGTGGGTGGCCCAGCAGGTAGCCGGCTCCCGAGCGACCGTCGGGTCGTTGACCAAGCCAGGCGCCGAGCCGCACGACCTTGAACTTTCCCCCCGCGACGTGGTCAAGGTCGCCGCCGCGGATCTGATCGTGTACGTGAAGGGCTTTCAGGCGGCCGTCGATTCTGTCGTGAGCAAGGAGGCAGGCGGCCGAGGCTTTGACGTGTCACCCGCCGCAGACCTGAACCTGAGGTACGACCCGGTCGAAGGCGGCCGCCGGCAGGGCAAGGGCGCTACCGACCCGCATTTCTGGCTGGACCCGATCCGGCTGCGGGCGGTCGCCGCCGCCCTCGCCGTCCGGTTAGCCAAGCTCGACCCGGGCAACGCAGCGACGTACCGGGTCAACGCCGACACCCTGAGAGCGAAGCTGACAGCGCTTGACGGTGACTTCAGGGCCGGATTGGCAGACTGCGCCAACAAGGACCTGGTGACGAGCCACAATGCGTTCGGTTACCTCGGGCAGCGATATGGCTTGGTCCAGGTCGGCATCACCGGACTGACCCCCGAGGCAGAGCCGAATCCGGCCGACCTCGCCATGGTCGCAGAATTCGTCCGGACGAATCACGTGCGGACCATCTACTACGAGACGCTGGTCAGCCCGGCGGTCGCCCGGGCGGTGGCAGCCGAGACCGGGGCTTCCACCGCGGTCCTCGACCCGATCGAAGGTCTGACTCGCGAGTCCCGAGGGAGCAACTACCTGGAGGTCATGCGCAGTAACCTGGCCAGCATCAAGAAGGGCCAGCCCTGCCCGTGACCGTCACACCAGCCGTGCGAATGCGCGGCGGCGCCGTCGGGTACGGCGACCGTCCGGCGATTCGCGACATCGATTTCTGCCTCGACGTCGGGGAGGTGGTGGCACTGCTGGGTCCCAACGGCGCCGGCAAGTCCACCCTGATCCGGGGCATCCTGGGCCTCGCGCCGCTGATGGCCGGGAGCTTGGAATTGTTCGGTGTTCCGGCCGGCGAGTTCCGGCAGCGCTACCGCCTCGGGTACGTCCCCCAGCGTCACACCATCATCGGCGGCGTGCCCTCGACCGTCCGCGAGGTCGTCTCCTCTGGCCGGCTGGCGCGCAAGCGCTTGTTCGTGCCGATGGGAACACGCGACCGGGCGGCGGTGTCAGCGGCGGTCGAAACCGTCGGGCTGACAGCGCGTGCTGACGTCAGCGTCGCCAAGCTGTCCGGCGGCCAGCAACGCCGCGTCCTGATCGCCCGCGCCCTGGCTGCCGAGCCCGACGTGCTCGTGATGGACGAGCCCACAGCCGGTGTCGACGCCGCGAACCAGGAGATCCTCGCCGCCACCTTGGGCCGGCTGGTGACAGCCGGCAGCACGTTGCTCATCGTGGCGCATGAACTGGGGCCGCTCGAGCCGCTCGTTCGGCGAGTGGTCGTCATGGGCGGCGGGCGGATCCAACAAGACGGCCCACCGCTGCCGGGCGTCCGCGGCGGCGACCACGGCGACCACCACGACAGCGAGGCCCCGGTGCCACCTGGCAACTTCGGACTGACCGGCCGCCGACCATGACCCTCGAACTGTTGCACTACGCGTTCATGCAGCGCGCGCTGCTCGCCGCACTGCTCGTGGGGCTGACCGCCCCATCCGTCGGCGTTTACATCGTGCAGCGACGGCTCGCGCTGATCGGCGACGGAATGGGTCACGTCGCGCTGGCCGGGGTGGCCGTCGGGGTCCTCATGACCGGCCGGCCCGTACTCACCGCACTCATGGCCGCCGTCGCCGGCGCCGTCATCATCGAGCTCGTCCGCGCCCGCGGACGGACCAGCGGCGAAGTTGCACTGGCCATCATGTTCTACGGCGGGATCGCCGCCGGCGTGGTCATCATCAGCCGCGTCCCGGGCGGCACACCGGCCAACCTCAACAGCTATCTGTTCGGCGCGATCACCACCACTTCACGTGCGGATCTTGCGGTGTTCACCGCACTGGCCGCGGTCGTCCTCACCGTCACCGTCGGGCTGGCGCCGCGGCTGTTTGCGGTGAGCAACGACGAGGAGTACGCCCGTGCCGCCGGCCTGCCCGTCCTGGCCATCAACCTGCTGCTGGCAGTCATCACCGCCACCACCGTCGTCATCAGCATGCGCGTCGTCGGTCTGCTGCTCATCAGCGCGCTGATGGTCGTGCCCGTCGCCACCAGTCAGCTGCTCGTCGGCAGCTTCCGGGCAACGCTGCTACTGGCCGTCGGCATCGGCGTGGTCGTCAGCGTCGGCGGAACCGTCTCCTCCTACTACGCGAACGCCCCGTCCGGTGGCAGCATCGTCCTGCTGGCGATCTCATTGTTCGCTCTCGTCGTGACGGGCAGCGCCGTGCGCGGCAGGCTGCGGCGCAGCACCCATGACGAGGCCGAGGATCACCTGCACCTCCACGGCGAGGACTGCGGCCATCCCAGCCTCGAACACGACGACCACCTCGACTACCTCCACCACGGGCATCGCCACGCCGCCCACGGCGCCCACTACGACGAGCACTGACAGGCCCGATGAAGCCCTTCAGGAAGGAGCAGTCCACGGTGGCCCGCACACTGACGCCGACCCGCTCCACGCGCCAACGCGCCGCCGTGGCGGCGATCCTCGACGAACTCGACGACTTCCGCAGCGCCCAGGACCTGCATGCCATGCTGCGCCAGCGCGGCGAAGGCATCGGCCTCACCACCGTCTACAGGACACTGCAATCCCTCGCCGACGCCGGCGAGGTCGATGTCCTGCGCACCGGAGACGGTGAGGCGGTCTACCGCCGCTGCAGCACCGGCCACCACCACCACCTCGTGTGCCGCACCTGTGGCCGGACGGTGGAAATCGACGCCCCCGCAGTGGAGCGATGGGCCGGCCGGGTTGCCGCTGAGCACGGTTTCGTGGACGTCAGCCACGCCGTCGAGGTCTTCGGAACATGTCCTGCCTGCGCAGCGCCCGGCCCCTAG
>JBDUBV010000023.1:0-23155 GCA_040003795.1 Pseudonocardiales bacterium
TGTCGTCCCACTCGCGGACGACGGCACCGCTCTCGTCGACCTCCTGCGCCCAGACGGTCGCCGCACCTGACTTGCGGTCGACCTCGACCCGCCCGTGCGGTTGCCCGCCGCTGTGCTTGTACGCGGTGAGCAGCGCCGACTCGATCGCCTCGACAATGGTGTTGAGATCGATGTCGCGCTCGCGCTCGATGATCCGCAGGGCGCTCATGTCGATATTCATGCGCTGTCCTCCCCTCCGCCTTGCTGGTACGGCGGTCCGAACTCCAGCTGAATGGTTCCCTGGCCCAGCTCGGCGTACGGGACCTGCCGCCGGGCCGCCAGGTCGAGCGTGACGCCAGCCTCGTCGGCGCTGACCACTCTGGCCCGCACCGTCGTGTCACCGACGCGGGTCCGGACCAGCCGCCCGACGGCCCGCCGCCAGTGCCTCGGCTCGGTCAACGGCCGGTCGACACCGGGCGAGCTGACCTCCAGCGTGTAGGCGGTCTGGGCGAAGGCAGTCGGCTCGGCCTCGTCGAGCGCCGCCGAGACGACCCGACCGACGGTGGCGACGTCATCGAGGGAAACACCGCCGTCGGTGTCGACGACCACCTGCAGCACGCTACGGCGGCCGGCGCTGGTGATGAGGACCTGCTCGAGGTCGAACCCGGCAGCGGCGACCACAGGCTCGATCACGGCGGTGATCCGCTCCGTGTCGGCCGTCGGGGTCCGGCTGCTCATCGGCCCACCTCCGTGGTCGCTGTGTAGTTGTGCTCCTGATCAACAGGGTAGCCCCGGGTGCACAACCGGGGCAGCGGGCAATCCGGTACACGGGCGGGCAGCGAATGGCTTGATACCTGCGAGTGCGGCATCGGGCCCTCTCGCGACGCTGATCCCGAAGGGGGTCTCGTGGAACACCGCATTGATGAAAAGCGGCTTCTCGAGCTGATCGAGGAGTCCGAGGACCTTCAGGTTGACGCCATGCGGGCGGCCAAGGAGCCGCTCGAGTCCATCGTGGAGATCGGCCGCGAGCGCAGGGCCAGCTCGGAGTACAAGCACCTGGCCGCCGAGGACGCTGCACACCGGGCATCCATGACACGCAAGGTGGCCGTTGCCGGTCTCGCCGGCGCCGGCTTCGGCGCAGCCCTGATCGCTGCGTCAGCGGTGCCGGCTTTCGCCGCGGCGAACGTCGACGTCCAGGCGATGCAGACCGCTGCCTCGCTGGAGAACCTTGCGGTCGTGACCTACCAGACCGCGCTAACGCTGCCCTACATCAAGAACGGCAACGCGGTGGTCAAGGCGTTCGCCGAGAAGACCATGATGCAGCACAGCGAGCACGGCAAGGCCTTCAACGCCAAGGTCAAGGAGCTCGGCGGCAAGGAGCAGACCAAGCCGAACCCCAAGTACACCCCGGTAGTGATGGGCATGGTGCCGAAGCTGAAGGCAGGTGGTCCGGCCGACGTCGTCGGGCTGGCGATGCTGCTCGAGGACATCGCCACGTCCACCTACGTCAAGGATGTCCAGACGGTGACCGACCCGCAGGTGCGCGTGCTGTTCGGCACGATCGCCGGTGTGGAGTCAATGCACCTCGCGACCCTGAACGCAGTGTCAGCGCTGCTCAAGGGCGGTCTGGTGGCACAGATCAAGTTGCCGCCGGACGCCGACAAGCTGCCCGCCGCTACCGGTATGGCCGCCATCCCGGAGACCTTCAAGAAGACCGACAAGGCGAGCCCGCCGGAAGAAGGGGCAGTTGCATGACCAAGAAGCCCGAAATGCAGATCAGCGAGCACCAGCTACGCGCTATGACCGAGGAAATGAACGAGATGCACAACGCCACCTTCCCGCAGCTGCGGGCGGCGCTTGCCGACTTCGGTGCCTCCGTGCGCCACAAGGCACCATCGTCCAGGCGCAGCTTCCTGATGGGTAGCGGCGTCGCCGTGGGCGGGCTGGCCCTCGCCGCGTGCAGCAGCAAGAAGGGCACGACGAGTTCGAGCAGCACCCCGGCACCGTCGAGCTCGAGTTCGAGCGGCGGCGGCAAGGACAACGCCGCGTTGGCGACCAACGCCAGCCTGGAGAACCTCGCCGTCTTCGCCTACGGTTCCGTCCTCAAGACGGCACCTTCGGGGAAGTTCGGCAAGGTTCCGGCAGCCGTGGCCGGCTTCGCGCAGCACGCCATGGCGCAGCACGCCGACCACGCAAAGGCCTTCAACGCTGCCCTCATGAACGCGGGAGGCAAGGAGTTCACCGATCCCGACCCCGCGCTGAAGCAGACCGTGCTCACCGCCTTCGGCGGCCTGAAGGACGTGCCCGGCGTGGCGAAACTGGCGCTGTTGCTCGAGAACACGGCTGCCGCGACATACACCAAGCAGATGGGCACGCTGATGAGTCCTGATGCGCTGTCCGCGGTGGCCACGATCGCTCCGGTGGAGCGTCAGCACGCGGCGATCCTGCACTTCGTGCTCGGCGAGTACCCCGTGCCGGACACGTTCGTGCCGCTCGACATGGCGCGACCGGATACCGATGCCGGCGTCAAGTAGGCGGCTGCGGCTCCTGACGTTGGTTGCCGTGGCCCTGGTCGCCGGAGTGGCCCTGACGGGCTGCTCCGGCGGAGGGGCCAAGAAGGCCGGCGGCAGCGGGCCGGCAAAGTCGACGAACACCGTCGAGATCAAGGGTTTCAAGTTCGTTCCGTCAGTGATCACGGTCAAGGTGGGCACGGTGGTCACGTGGACGAACGCCGATGACGTGCAGCACTCGGCAACGGCAACGGACAAGACATTTGACTCGAAGCTGTTCGGCAAAGGCAAGTCGTACTCGTTCACCTTCACCAAGACGGGGAAGTTCGACTACTTCTGCTCGGCGCACCAGTACATGACCGGGACCGTCATGGTCAGCTGAGCGCCCGTCAGGCGAGCAGGCGCCCTTCCGTCCAGGGAGGGCGCCTGCTGCTGTCTACGATCTGCGTGTGCCGCTCACCCGCCGTCGCCTGCTGATCCGGTCGCTACGGGCGGTGGGCGGTGGATTGGCCCTTGCCGGCCTCACCGCCTGCGACCCGCCCGGCCGGTCGCGGCCGGCTCCCCGACCCCATCGGCCGCCCGCTCCGGATCCGCTACTGGGCCTGGTCGCGGCCGAGGAGGCCCTGCTCGGGCAGTACGACGCCATCCTCGCCGCCTTCCCGCTGGTCCGTGCGGCCGCTGCGATCCGAGCCGACCACGCGGCGCACGTCGCCGCCCTCCGCGCGCTGTCGCACGCACCGGCGGCCTCCCCTCCGGCCGCAGTGAGAGCGCCGGGCACCGTTGCCGGCGCGGTTGCCGCCCTTCGCGCCGCCGAGGTGTCCGCCGCCGCGCGCACGACCGCGGCCTGCCTCGCAGCGCCGGCAGGGCGGGCAACTTTGCTGGGCAGCATTGCCGCGTGCGAGTCGGCGCACCTGGTGCTGCTGCGATGACCCGCGTTGAGACAGCAGCGCTGCAGGGCGTCCTTGCAGCCGAGCATGCGGCTGTGTGGGGTTACGGCGTCGTGGGCGGCCACCTCCCCGCGACGGCCCAGGACCCGGCCCGCCAGGCCGACCAGGCGCATCGCCGCCGGCGCGACACCCTCAGCGCACTGCTGGCCGCGCGATTCGCCACACCGGTCGCCGCGGCCCCCGACTACGACCTGCCGTTCCCGGTTGCCGACGCCCTGTCGGCGCGGCGCCTGGCCGCGCACCTGGAGCAGGGCACGGCAGCCGCCTGGCACGCCGCCCTGGCGGTGCTGCCTGTCGCCGAGTTACGCCACCTGGCAGTCACGGCGTTGACGGACGCCGCGATCCGTGCCCTGCAATGGCGGCTGACCGTCCCCGGCGAGGTCTCGACCGTTCCCTTTCCCGGCACGTGAGCGGCTCATGGTAGTCGCCGTTCGTCTATGGCTGTCCTGACTTTGGCCCGGCCTGCAGTGGCGCGGGCAACGGAAATGGCTTAACCACCCGGGTGTGGCCGCACCGGTCACCCGGGAGAGCGTCACCGTCTACGCTCTGGCGCCCAACGGTCGGGACTACGTCAGCACCGTGCACGCTGCCAGTCCGTCAACGATCACCCCGCCGCCCCGTGGCGGAGCCTAGGCGGCAACATGCTGTACGGCGTGAGGCGGTCGAAATCTCCGGCTGACCTGCGGGGCGCGCGCCGCTCGCCCTCCCAGCGCAGAGGCCCAGCCGAGCGGGCGTCGAGCCGCGCGAGAGGACGGTCAGGGCCAGGAGCGCACGAGCGGCAGCAGGTCTGCCAGACGCTGGATCGTCGCGTCGGGCTCGACATCGTGTGATGGCACCTCGCTGTGCGGGACGAGCACGGCTCGCATGCCAACAGCCTTGGCACCGCTGATGTCGTCGATCGGCCGGTCACCGACGAACACCACTCTCGCCGGTTCCGCTACGCCGACAGCGCGCATGGCGGCCTGGAACGCCCCGGGATGCGGCTTGGTGTAGGCGATCTCGCTGGAATACACCGCACCGTCGATGAGGTGCAGTACCCCGTCACGCGCGAACACCGCCTCGTGGTGCTCCCGTGGCCAGAGTGTGTTGGACAGCACGCCGACCCTGATATTGCGCTGCCGTAGGGCCGTGATGAGGGGCAGCGCGTCCGGGTCGAGATAGGTGTGGGGGTCCCATGCCTGCAGGTAGGCGCGCATCGCGTCGCCATGACTGGGTGCCGAGAGGTCCACGCCGGCCTCGCGCAAGAGGTCGTCGAGAGTGCCGCTGCCGTGGTGCTCCTCGGCCCGCCGCCAGGCCCGGTCACCAGCGGCGGTCAAGTCCTCGGCGAGGGCTTCGGCCCGGCTCGGGTCGTAGACGCGCGAATAAGCCCGCCACAAGTCGAGCGGGTCGATGCTGTGCCAGGGCGTCAGGGTGCCGCCCCAGTCGAAGATGACCGCCTCGATGCCCTTCAGCGGGTCAGCCATCCCACGACGTCGGTCAGTGCGACGTCCTCGCGCTCGCCGGCCGCCCGGTCACGTACCTCGACGATGCCCTCGCCGAGACGCCGGCCCACCACAACGATCGTCGGAGTCCCGATCAGCTCGGCATCGGTGAACTTCACCCCGGGCGACATCCCTGCCCGGTCGTCCACCAGAACCCTCAGCCCGGCTGCCTGCATCTGCTCGGCCAGCCGCAACGCGGCCTCGATCTGCTCGCTCTTGCCGGCGGCCACGAGATGCACGTCGGCCGGGGCGATCTCGCGTGGCCAGCACAGGCCCTGTTCGTCGTGGTGCTGCTCGGCCAGCGCCGCCACAGCTCGGGAAACGCCGATACCGTAGGACCCCATGGTGATCCGGATCGGCCTGCCGTCGGGCCCGAGCGCGTCCAGGCCGAAGGCGTCGGCGAACTTGCGGCCGAGCTGGAAAATGTGCCCGATCTCGATGCCCCGGGCGATGACCAGCGCGCCGCCGCAGCGGGCGCACCTGTCTCCGTCACGGATCTCGACCGCCCCGATCTCGCCGTCGGGGGTGAAGTCGCGCCCGCGCACGACGAACGCCGCATGCCGGTCCGCCTCGTTGGCGCCGGTCACCCAGGCGCTGCCCGGCACGACCAGGGGGTCGACCAGATAGCGCACTCCGATGTCGCCGAGCGACTGCGGCCCGATGTAGCCCTTGACCAGCCGGGGCTCGCGCGCCAGGTCGGCCGGCTCCGCCTGGGCCACCAGGACCGGCTCGAGTTGCCCGCCGAGTCGCTTGAGGTCGATCTCCCGGTCACCGGGCACGCCGACCACGAGCAATTCCCACTCGCTCGTGCCGGGCCGGCGGGTCTTGAGCACGACGTTCTTGAGGGTGTCGGCGGCAGTGAGTTCCCCGCCGTCGGCGCGGGCCAGTCCCTGCTCGGCGAGCGAGGCCACCAGGGTCGCGATCGTCGGCGTGTCCGGCGTGTCCAGCACCTTCACCGCCGGCTGGTCGGCCGGGTCCTGCGGCGAGGGCACGGCGATCTCGACCGCCTCGGTGTTGGCCGCATAGTCGCAGCCGCTGCACTGCACGAACGTGTCCTCGCCGTACTCGGTCGGCGCCAGGAACTCCTCCGACGACGAGCCGCCCATCGCACCGGAGACAGCGAACACGATGCGGTAGTCGAATCCCAGCCGCTCGAACGTGCGGATGTAGGCCTCCCGGTGCAGGTCGTAGGAGGCCTGCAGCCCCGCATCATCGAGGTCGAAGGAGTAGGAGTCCTTCATGACGAACTCCCGCCCCCGCAGGATGCCCGCGCGCGGCCGGGCCTCGTCGCGATACTTGTTCTGGATCTGGAACAGCACCAGCGGGTAGTCCTTGTAGGAGGTGTACTCCCCCTTGACGAGCAGGGTGAACAGTTCCTCGTGGGTCGGCGCGAGCAGGTAGTCGGCGCCCTTGCGGTCGGCCAGTCGGAACAGCCCGTCGCCGTAGTCCGCCCAGCGCCCGCTGGCCTCGAAGATCTCCCGCGGGATGAGGGCAGGGAAGTGCACCTCCTGCCCGCCGATGCGCTCCATCTCCTCGCGGACCACCCGCTCGATGTTGCGCAGGACCAGGTAGCCCAGGGGCAGCCAGGAGTAGATACCCGGCGCCACCCGCCGGATGTATCCCGCCCGTACCAGCAGGCGGTGACTCGGCACCTCGGCATCGGCCGGGTCCTCGCGCAAGGAACGCAGGAACAACGTCGACATCCGCAGCAGCACAGCCATCTCCCTCTCCGGTGAACGCGCGCCGGTCAGCGTATCCGGGGAAGCTCCCCTCCTTGCAAGGGTTTCTGCGGCGGCTCAGAACAGCACTGACATGTTGGTGCCAGCCCGGGTGAAACCCACCCGTTCGTAGGCGCGGCGGGCCGCGGTGTTGTGCGAGTTCACGTACAGGCTGACAACCGGTGCGACGCTGCGCAGCGCCTCCGCGACCACCGCCGCCGTTCCCGCGCTGCCCAGCCCGCGACCGCGCATCCGGGGCGTCACCCACACCCCCTGCACCTGGCAGGTGTGCCCGGTGGTGGCACCGATCTCGGCCTTGAACAGCACCTCGCCACCCTCGATCCGGGCGAAGGAGTGCCCGCCGGCCACGAGCTCGCTGACCCGCGCCCGGTAGCCGGCTCCGTTGTCGCGACCGAGGGGTGAGACGCCGACCTCCTCGGTGTACATCGCCACGCAGGCCGGCATCAGCGTGTCGAACTCGCTGAGCCGCACCCGGCGCACGCCAGGATCGGCCGGCACGGCCGGCGGTGCAGACGTCACGAGCAGCGGCTGACCGGTGCGGACGTCCCTGGGCGGGGACCACTCGGAGCTCAGGACCTGCCACAGCGGCCCGACGGACTCCTCACGGCCGACGATCGACGAGCAGATCCGCCGACTGCGGAGGGCTCTTTCGGCGAACGCCCCAACGGCAGCCGGCGTGGCGCACATCGGAATGATATTGGCGCCGTAGAAGCACAAGGACTCAAGGCCTTCGGGGATGACATATCCCCAGAGCTGCGCGCCGAGGCGCCAGTGCTCGAAGCCGGTTGCCCGCAGGCGGGAGGCGACGAACACGTTGCCGACCGGGTCGCGATCAAGGACCTCCCACACCGCGCCGGCGTCATCTGCGTCGAGCAGCCGTACGGTCCCCGTCCGCAGCACGCTCACGCTGGGCAGCCTAGGAGACCGTCACCTGTGGGCTGCCCTCACCGGTCATCTCCTCGGCGATGCGCATGGCCTCATGGATCAGCGTCTCGACGATCTGATCCTCGGGCACCGTCTTGACCACCTGGCCCTTGACGAAGATCTGGCCCTTGCCGTTGCCCGATGCCACCCCGAGGTCGGCCTCCCGCGCCTCGCCGGGCCCGTTGACGACACAGCCCATGACGGCGACCCGCAGCGGCACCGCTAGCCCCTCGAGGCCGGCACTGACCTCCTCGGCGAGCTTGTAGACGTCGACCTGAGCCCGGCCGCACGAGGGGCAGGACACGATCTCCAGCCCGCGCTGGCGCAGCCCGAGGGACTCCAGGATCTGGTTGCCGACTTTGACCTCCTCGACGGGAGGGGCCGAGAGCGAGACCCGGATGGTGTCGCCGATGCCCTCTGCGAGCAGGGCACCGAATGCGACCGACGACTTGATGGTGCCCTGGAACGCGGGCCCGGCCTCGGTCACCCCCAGGTGCAGCGGGTAGTCGCACTGCAGGGCCAGCTGGCGGTAGGCGTTGATCATGACCACCGGGTCGTTGTGCTTCACCGAGATCTTGATGTCGCGGAAGCCGTGCTCCTCGAACAGCGAGCACTCCCACAGCGCCGACTCGACCATGGCCTCCGCGGTGGCCCGGCCGTACTTCTCCATCAGCCGCTTGTCCAGGGACCCGGCGTTGACGCCGATGCGGATCGGGATACCTGCGGCCGAGGCGGCCCGAGCGATCTCGCCGACCTTGTCGTCGAACTTCTTGATGTTGCCGGGATTGACCCGTACTGCGGCGCAGCCGGCGTCGATCGCGGCGAAGACGTAGCGCGGCTGGAAGTGGATGTCGGCTATCACCGGGATCTGCGAGTGCTTCGCGATCTCGGGCAGCGCTTCGACGTCGTCGGTGTCGGGGACGGCGACCCGCACGATCTGGCAGCCGGTCGCCGTCAGCTCGGCGATCTGCTGAAGCGTGGCGTTGACGTCGGCGGTCTTGGTGGTCGTCATCGACTGGACGGAGACCGGGGCGTCGCCACCGACGAGGACGCTGCCCACCCTGATCTGCCGGCTCTTGCGGCGCGCCGCGAGCTGCGGCAGGGGCGGCATCGGCAGGCCGAGGTCGATGCTCACGGGAACAACCTGATCGGGTTGACGATGTCGGCGGCGATCGTCAGCAGCGAGATGCCGCCGAAGATTGCGATCACCAGATACGTCGCGGGCAGCAGCTTGGCATAGTCGACCCGCCCCGGATCGGGCCGGCCGCGCCGAGTCGCCAGCCACGAGCGCAGTTTCTCGTACCAGATGATCGCGATGTGCCCCCCGTCGAGCGGCAGGAGGGGGAACAGGTTGAAGATGCCGATGAAGATGTTCAGGGCCGCCAGCATGAGCAGGAAGGTCACCGCCCCGGCAACGCCGCCGGTGGAGACCGCCTCACCGCCCACCCGGCTGGCGCCGACCACGCTGATCGGGCCGCCGGCGTCGCGCTTCTTGCCCGACAAGGCGTTGATCAGGTTGGGAATCTTCGACGGGAAATGGCCCAGGGCGGTGAACGTGCCGGTGAACATCCGTCCGGCGTAGGTCGCGCTCTGCCCGATCGCGGCGACCGGGCCGTACGTGCGGGTGACCGACCTGGCGAAAGCCACGCCGATCGCGGAGACCTTCTCTCGCTTGCTGAGGTCCTTGCCGTCCAGCGGCGGCCGCTGCGTCTCGACCAGGTCGATGGTCACCGCCATCCGGCGGCCGTCGCGGATGATGTCGAAGCGGGCGGGGCCGGCAGGGGTGGCCCGCACGACCTTCAGGGCGTCGTGCTGAGTCGGCGTCGGCTTGCCGCCCACCGCCACGATCCGATCCCCCTGGTGCAGGCCCGCGGTCCTTGCCGGGCCGGCCGGATCGCTCGCCCGGCAAGGCCGCAGGTTGCCTTTGGCGTCAGTCTCATAGTGGGTGACGACGCACGAGGAGACGGCGTCGATCTTGGCCGGCTGGCTGTCGGGATCGACCGGCAGACCGGCGGTGAGGGCGCAGATGTAGAGCACCACGAGACCGACCGCGAAGTGCGTCAGGGAGCCGGCCGAGAGCACGACAGTGCGGCGCCGGACGGGCGCCCGCCAGAAGGCCCGCTGCTCGTCCTTCTCGGTTGCCCCCTCCTCCGACTCCTCCAGCGGGGTCATCCCGACGATCTTGCAGAAGCCGCCGGCAGGGATGGCCTTCAGGCCGTACTCGGTCTCTCCCCGCCGGAAGGACCACAGGGTCGGGCCGAAGCCGACGAAATACTGGGTTACCTTCATCCCGAAGCGCTTTGCAGTGAGCATGTGGCCGGCCTCGTGCAGGGCGACGGAGAGCAGGATGGCCACGGCGAACAGCACGACACCCAGCGTGTAGCTCATCCGCGGGTCATTCCGTGTTCCCCCTGCGATCGGATCTCGGTGAGCTCCCCGGCCCGGGTGCGTGCCCACGTCTCTGCAGCAACAACATCGGCGACAGACCGGGGGTTCCCGAAGTCCGGAGCGTCGTCGAGAATGTCGGTCACAGTGTCCACGATGCCCAGGAAGGGCAATTGGCCGGCAAGGAACGCGGCCACGCACTCCTCGTTGGCGGCATTGAGGATAGCGGGCAGGCATCCGCCTGCCGACCCGGCGGAGCGAGCGAGGGCCACGGCGGGGAATGCCTCGGTGTCCAGCGGCTCGAAGTGCCAGTCGTGAGCGGTCGACCAGTCCACGGCCGGAGCCGCATCGGCCAGGCGGTCCGGCCAGGCCAGTGCCAGCGAGATGGGCAACCGCATGTCGGGCGGGCTGGCCTGGACCAGCGTCGAGCCGTCGGCGAACTCCACCATCGAGTGGACGAGGGACTGCGGGTGCACCACGACGTCGATGGCTGCGTAGTCCACCCCGAAGAGTTCGTGCGTCTCGATGATCTCCAGGCCCTTGTTGACGAGCGTGGCGCAGTTGACGGTGATCACCGGACCCATGTCCCAGGTCGGGTGCGCCATCGCCTGCGCCGGGGTGACGTCGGCGAGGTCCGGCCGGGTGCGACCCCGGAAGGGACCGCCGCTGGCGGTGAGGATCAACCGGCGAACCTCCTCGGCCCGCCCACCGCGCAGGCACTGGGCCAGGGCTGAGTGCTCGGAGTCGACCGGCACGATCTGCCCCGGCCTCGCCCGCTGGCGGACCAGCGGCCCCCCGGCGACGAGCGACTCCTTGTTGGCCAGGGCGACGACTCGGCCGGCGTCGAGGGCGGCTAGCGTCGGGGCGAGTCCGATCGAGCCGGTGATGGCGTTGAGGACCACGTCGCACGGCCACCCGGCCAGCTCGCTCGCGGCGTCCGGGCCGGCCACTATCTTGGGCAGCGCGAACTCACCCGCGGCATAACCCTGGGCCTGAGCAGCAGCGTAGAAGGCGAGTTGGAGGTCCTGCGCAGCAGAGGCATGTGCCACCGCGACCGCCTCGACCCCCAGGGTGAGCGCCTGCTGGGCGAGCAGTGTGACGTTGCCGCCCCCCGCGGCGATCGCCACGACGCGCAGCCGGTCCGGGTGGTGCGTGGCGACGTCGATCGCCTGCCGGCCCACCGAACCGGTGGAGCCCAGGAGCACCACCTCTCGCGTCGTCACCCCCCCATCATCCCTCACCCGCGCAGCCACCCCCGGCCCCCGCCGAACGAGGGGCTGCGGCGCGGGATCAGGCCTCCCGGATGCCGTAGCGGGCATAAACCCGGCGCAGCGGGCTGGGCGCCCACCAGTTGGCCGTACCCATCAGTCGCATGGTGGCCGGGACGAGCAGGGCACGTACGACGGTCGCATCGACGGTGATCGCGACGATCATGCCGACACCGATGAGCTTGATGAAGGTGATACCCGACGTGGAGAACGCCCCGATCACGATCACCAGCAGCAGCGCCGCACTGGTGATGATCGAGCCACTGCGCTGCAACCCGGCGGTCACGGCCGCGACGTTGTCCCCGGTTGCGTCCCAGTGCTCCTTGATCCGCGAGAGCAGGAACACCTCGTAGTCCATCGACAGGCCGAAGGCGATGGCCAGGACCAGGATCGGCTGCGTGGCCTCGATCGTCCCGGTGGGGGTGAAGCCCAGCCAGCTCGCCAGGTGCCCGTACTGGAAGACCCACACCAGCGCGCCGAACGTTGCCGAAAGCGAGAGGACATTCATCACCAGGGCCTTGATCGGGAGCACCACGGAGCCGAAGGCGAGGAACAGCAGGACCAGCGTCACCAGGCCGACGATGAGGGCCATCCAGGGCAGCCGCGATCCCAGGCTCGACAACAGGTCGACCAGGGCGGTGCTCTGCCCTGTCACCAAAGCCTCGGCGCCGGCCGGCGGGGCGACGGCGCGGATCAAGCCCGTGGTCCTGCGCGCCGCCGAGGAGAGTGGGTCGCCGGCGTAGCGCACGCTCACCCGGCCCACCTCGTACCGGATGCCGCTGACCTGGGCGCCGCGCACGCCGGGCACCGTGCCCAACTGAGCCGCGTACGCCGCCAGCGCAGCCTTGTCGGCCGGGCCATCGAAGACCACCGCCACGTCCTCCGGGGCCGTCCCGTTCGACGCGAATTGGCCCTTGAGCGCCTCCGCCACGACCCGGCTTTCAGTCTTCGCCGGCAGCGCCCGCTCGTCGATGCCACCCCACTTGACGTGGGTGAACGGCGTGCCGAGGGTCAGCAGGCCGACGACGATCACCACTGCGTAGACCACCGGGCGGCGCATAACGGACCCGGCGATGCGAGTCCACACGCCGTCGGTTGCCGCCCTCGGGGCCGGGCTCGGCCGGCGCAGGAGGCGCCGCAGGAGCGGGCGGACCGACAGGGAGTTGACCCGCCGGCCGAGCACGGCCAGCAGCGCCGGCAGCACGGTGAGCGCCCCGACCATGGCGACAAGCACCGCTGCCATCCCGCCGAACCCCATCGAACGCAGGAAGATCTGGGGGAAGATCAGCAGGCTGCCCAGCGAGATGCCGACCGTCAGGCCGGAGAAGGCAACGGTGCGCCCCGCGGTGGCCATGGTGGCGCGCAGGGCGGCTTCCACGTCGCCGTGCGCCTTCGGCAACTCCTCCCGGAACCTGCTCACTATGAACAGCGCGTAGTCGATGGCCAGGCCCAGACCGAGCAGGGTCACGATGTTGACCGAGAAAACCGACACGTCGGTGAACAGGGTCAGTACGCGAAGCATGGTAAAGGCGCCGAGCACGGCCAGCCCGCCGATTGCCAACGGCAGCGAGGCAGCTGCCAGGCTGCCGAAGATGAACAGCATGAGGACGAGCACGATGGGCGTGGACAGGCCCTCGGCCTTGCCGATGTCCTTGCCGACCTGCCCGCCGATGTCGGCGCCGACCGCGGTGGACCCACCCAGTCGGGTCGTCAGCCCCGGCACCTGCAGATCATCGCGGATAGCGTCGAGCTGGGTTTGGCGTACGTCGTCAGTGGCACCCCTGAGCACGATCACCGCGCAGGTGGAGTGCCGGTCCGCGGAGACGAACGCCGGCGCGTGCGTGGAGTAGTACGAGGCCACCGATCCCACCTTGTCGCGCGGCAGGCCGCCGAGGGTCTTGCTGATTGCCGCCCCGACTGTCGCGTCGTCCACCGTCGCATTCTTGCTCGTGTACAGCGCCACGACATCCCCCCCGTCGCGGCCGAAGCGCTGCTCGAGCAGCTGCTGGCCGCGGTAGGACTCCGACTTGGGGTCGTCAAAGCCGCCGCTGGACAGCGCCCCGAAGACGCCGGTGCCCCAGAGGGCAGCGAAGGCCAGGAACAACCCGGCGGCGCCCAGGACCAGGCGGCGGCGGCGGTAAGCGAACCCGCCGAGTGCATCGAACATCGGTTGCTCCCCGCTCCGCAGCGATAAGCTGTTATCGTCGACCACTAGGTGAACGTTGATAACAAAGCATACGACGTTAGTGCTGTCAAGGAGGCAAGTGAAGAGCCGATCGGTCCAGCCGACCTCCCGGCGGGATCGGCACCGCGAGGAGACATACCAGGAGATCAAGGAGATCGCCCGCCGGCAGCTGGCCGAGCAGGGCCCGGGCGGCATCGCCCTGCGTGCCATCGCCCGCGAGATGGGGATGACCGCACCGGGCCTCTATCGCTACTACGCCAGCCTGGACGACCTGATCACCGCGCTGATCGTGGATTACTACGGCGAGTTGCTCGGGGCGCTGGAGGCCGCGCGGGACGCGCTGCCCGTCGACAACGTCGGCGGCCGCCTGCATGCGGCCTCCCGCGCCTTCCGCAGCTGGTCGGTGCAGCATCCCGTGGAGTTCGGCCTGATCTTCGGCGCCCCGCTGCCACGGTATGCCCGCCCACCGCAAGGCCCCCGGGAAGAAGCCGGTGCGCGGTTCGGCCAGGTCTTCCGCGGCCTGTTCACCCAGCTGTGGGCCCGATCCCCATTCCCGCTGCCGGAAGAGGGCTCGATCGACCCGCGACTGGTGACACAGCTCGAGCGGTACGCGCGCACCAGCGGTGTCCCCCTGCCGCCCTCCGCCGGCTACGTCTTCCTGGCCTGCTGGGTGCGCATCTACGGCGCGGTGGCGATGGAGGTCTTCGGCCAGGTCCGGTGGGCCGTGCCGGAGGGCGGGCCGCTGTTCGAGACCGAGTTGCGCCAGCTCAGCACGATGCTAGGGATCAGCGACGAGTACGAGTCGCCGGACACCACGGCCTCAGAGGTCGGCAGCGGCCCGTAGCAGCTGCCCCCGGTCGGCGATCTTCACGCGGTCGCGGCCCTGACCCCGACCGAGGTCGACCTCGGCAAGATCGATCGCCTGCCAACCCGCCCAGGTCACGACCTGCACACCCCGCTCGGCGAGCAGTCTAAGCAAGCCCTGCGGGTCGCGCTCCTGTTCGGACGGGGCTGCCGCCTGGTCCGCCACGATGGCCGCGACCGTTTCCCGTGCGTCGCCCTTGTTGGTGCCGATGACGCCGGTCGGTCCCCGCTTGATCCAACCGGCGACGTACTCCCCCGGCACCGGCGCGCCGTCGCGCAACACCCGGCCGCCGGCGTTGGGTACCACCCCGGTGCGCTCGTCGAAGGGCAGGCCGGGGACCGACGAGCCCAGGTACCCGATGGCCCGCAGCAGCAGTTGTGCGGCCACCTCGATGTGCTCACCGGTGCCGACCGCGTTGCCCTCACCGTCGAGCCGGCAACGCTCCAGTCTCAGTCCGGCCACCCGATCGGGGCCGAGCACCTCGACCGGGCGCAACAGGAACCGCAGGTGCAGGCGTCGGGGCCGGCCGGCCGGGTCACGCTGCGCCCAATCCTGCAGCGTCTCGACGTTGCGCCGTACCGCGGCGGTGGCGGCGGCGGCGGTCTCGCTGGCCGCGTCAAGCTGGAGCTCGGCGGGGTCGACGATCACGTCGGCGTTGGCCAGCTCGCCGAGCTCGCGCAGTTCCTTGGTGGTGAATTTCGCCTGCGCCGGACCGCGCCGGCCGAACATGTGGACATCGCGCACCTGGCTGCGCTCAAGGACCGCGAGCACATGATCAGGCAGATCCGTGCTCCGAAGTTCTGCGGCCGTCTTGGCCAGCACCCGTGCGACATCCACCGCAACATTGCCGACCCCGACCACTGCCACGCTATGCGCCTCGAGGGTGAACCGGTCCAGCTCCGCGTCGGGATGCCCGCTGTACCAGGCCACGAACTCCCTCGCGGAGGCACTGCCGGGCAGGGCCTCGCCGGGAATTCCGATGGGTCGGTCGACGGCGGCCCCGTTTGCGAAGAGGATCACATCGTAGAAGCGGTGCAGCTCGTCGAGGCGCACGTCATGGCCCACCTCGATGTTGCCGAGGAAGCGCACACCGGGCTGCTCGAGCACTGCGCGGAGGGCGTTGATGATCGATTTGATCTTCAGGTGGTCAGGTGCCACCCCGTAGCGAACCAGCCCGTACGGGGCCGGCAGCCGGTCGATGATGTCGACGGCCCAGGGTTCGTGACCCCCCGCCTGCTGGGCCAGCGCGTCGGCTGCATAGATACCGGCCGGCCCGGAACCGACGATCACCACTCGCAGCATCGTCCTACTGTGGCACCACACGCCTCCGGCGAGGAACCGGGCTCCGTACGCTGCTGCGATGAGCCCACTGGCCGCGCTGGCGGTGCTTGCCGCGGGAGTCGTGGCCGGCACCGTCAACACGATTGTCGGCTCCGGGTCGCTGGTGTCGTTCCCCACCCTGCTCGCCGTGGGCTATCCCTCCGTGCTGGCCAACGTGAGCAATACCGTCGGCCTGGTTCCCGGGTCGGTGAGCGGCGCGGTCGGTTACCGGCCGGAACTCGCCGGGCAGGGCCGGCGATGCCTGGTGTTCGGCGCCTGCTCGGCAGCAGGCGGCCTGACCGGCGGTCTACTGCTGCTGAACCTGCCGGGCAAGGTTTTTGCGACAGTCGTGCCCGCACTGATCCTGCTGGCCTGCCTACTGATCGCACTGCAGCCCCGGTTGAAACGACCTGCCGGCTCAGGTGCACCCACCCGGCGGCGGCTGGTCGCCGGCCTGGCCGGCGTGTACCTCGCCGGGATCTACGGCGGCTACTTTGGCGCCGCGCAGGGGGTCATCCTTGTCGCTCTGCTCGGTCTGGTGGTCGATGACGACATGCAGCGGATCAATGCCCTGAAGAACGTCCTCGCCGCCACCGTCAACGGTGTGGCCGCCGTGCTGTTCATCTGCCTCACGCACATCGCGTGGCAGCCCGCGGGGTTGCTCGCCCTGGGCTCGGTGGCCGGTGCGCTTCTGGGGGCACGGATCGGGCGGCGAATCCCGGACGCCGCACTGCGGTGGACGATCGTCGTCGTCGGCACCGCAGTCGCGATCATCCTGTTCGTGACATGACGGCGCTCGTCCGCCGGGCAGCACCGGTCAGGTGAGGCACTCCCGCAGGATCCGCAGGCCCTCGCCGGCCTCGGCCTCGGTGAGCATCAGGGGCGGCGCGATCCGCAGCACGTTGCCGTAGAGCCCGCCCTTGCCGACCAGCAGGCCGGCCGCCTTGGTGGTCTCCATCACCCGGCCGGCGGCCGCCGCGTCGGGCGCCTTGGTGCCCGGTTGGATCATCTCCACACCCATCATCAGACCCTTGCCGCGCACCTCTCCCACGCCCGGCGTCTGCTGCGCGACGGCGCGCAGGCCGTCGAGCAGTTGGCTGCCCACTTTGTGGGCGTTCGACTGAAGGTCGTGTTCCACCACGTAGTCCAGCGTGGCTAGCCCGGCAGCAGCGGACAGCGGGTTGCCGCCGAAGGTCGAGATGGAGTTTGCCCCCAGGCAGTCCATCAGGTCAGCGCGGGCGACCACGCCGGCGATGGTCAGGCCGTTGCCCAGCCCCTTGGCGAAGGTCAGCGCATCGGGCAGCACGCCGTGTGCCTGGTAGCCCCAGAAGTTCTCCCCCGTGCGGCCCCAGCCGGTCTGCACCTCGTCGGAGACGTAGAGGATGCCGTGCTCGTCGAGCACCTCGCGGTAGGCGCCGAAAAGCCCGTCCGGAGGCACCGTGAAACCACCGACGCCCTGGATCGGCTCGGCGATCAGGCAGGCGACGTCCCCCGATGTCGTCGTGTCGATAACGTCGCGCAGGTCGGCGGTGCAGGCCGCGATGTAGGCGTCATCGTCGAGGTGGCCGAAGGCGCTGCGGTAGCGGTAGCCGCTTTGGGCGTAGGACACGTTCAGCGGGGTGAAGGAGGACGCCGACCAGTTACGGTTGCCGGTGACGGCCATCGCGGCGTACGAGCGCCCGTGGTAGCTGTTGCGCAGGGCCAGTACGGAGTTGCTGCGGCGGTACTGCGAGCACAGCATCAGGGCCAGCTCGACCGCCTCGCTGCCCGAGGTGGTGAAGAAGACCTTGGCGTCGGGGATGCCGGAGAGTTCCGCAATGCGTTCGGCGAGGGCTACCTGCTTGCCGATCAGGTAGAGCGTCGAGGTGTGCACGACCCCGGTCTCGAGCTGCTCGCTGATCGCGGCACGCACCTCGGGCACGTCATAACCGAGCATGTTGGTAAGGATGCCGGCGAAGAAGTCGAGGTATTCGACGCCCTCGGCGTCGGTCACCCGGCAGCCCCGGCCGCCGGCGATCTCGATCGGCTGGTCGTAGTAGAGACTCAGCCACGCGGGCATCACACTGCGGTGCCGGGCGAGCAGGTCGGCGTGATGGGACACGGCTGTCCTCTCTCCTCTATGCCACCTCGGCGGAGGCCGACGGCCTATCGGCGCAGCCCGTTGCGGCGCAGCAGCCAGTCGGCGGCGAAAATGAGCACCAGCGTCGCCGCCAGCCCGACCAGCCAGACGTTCTCGATCCGACTGCGGTGGTTGCCGAACAGGAACAGGAGCAGGACGACAGCCGCACCCAGACCCAGGATCCGCGCGGCCTTTGCATGGCCTGGCTGGTGCTGATCAGGTGAGGTGACCACGGTGCCATTCTGTCAGAGGGACGGCCGCCCGACGGAGCCGAGTGCGGCAAGCTGGCCGCAGGCGCCGTCGATCTCGCGACCACGCGTGTCCCGTACTGTCGTTGCCACCCCGCGAGCGCGCAGCCGCCGGACGAACTCCCGCTGGACTGCAGGGTCGCTGGCATCCCACTCGCTGCCCGGCGTCGGGTTGAGCGGGATCAGGTTGACGTGGGCCAACCGGCCCTGGAGCAGCTCGGCCAGATGTTCGGCGCGTGCCGGCTGGTCGTTGACGCCCCGGATCATGGCGTACTCAATGGAGACCCGGCGGCCGGTCCGGTCGGCGTAGGCCCAAGCCGCCGTCAGCACCTCGGCGACGGGCCACCGGGTGTTCACCGGTACGAGCGTGTCGCGCAACTCGTCATCGGGGGCGTGCAGGGATACGGCGAGTGTGACGTTCAGCGCCTCGTCGGTGAGCATGCGCATGGCGGGCACCAGGCCCACCGTCGAGACGGTGATACCTCGCTGCGAGAGGCCCAGGCCGTCCGGTGCGGGGTCGGTGAGCCGGCGTACGGCGGCCAGCACCCGGGCGTAGTTGGCCAACGGCTCACCCATGCCCATGAATACGACGTTGGAGATCCGGCCGGGACCACCGGTCACCTCGCCGCTGGCCAGAGCCCGCGCGGCGGCCACAACCTGCTCGACGATCTCACCGGTGGACAGGTTACGGGTCAGCCCCGCCTGCCCCGTGGCGCAGAACGGACAGGCCATGCCGCAACCGGCCTGGCTGGACACGCACAGGGTGACGCGGCCCGGGTAGCGCATCAGGACGGACTCGACCAGCGTGGCGTCGAACGCGCGCCAGAGCGTCTTGCGGGTCATGCCTGCGTCGCACGTGACGTGGCGCACCGGCGTCAGGAGCCGCGGCAGGAACGCCTCTCCTAGCCGGTCCCGCGCGGCAGCCGGCAGGTCGGTCATCGCGGCGGGGTCGTCGTCGAGCCGGCCGTAGTAGTGCCGCGAGAGTTGCTCGGCGCGGTAAGCCGGCTCGCCGAGCGCGAGCACAGCCGCACGCTGGGCCGCCGGGTCGAGGTCGGACAGGTGGCGCGGCGGCTGGCCCCGGCGCGGCTCGGCGAAGACGATCTCGGACGGAGTCATGACGGGGGTACGAAGGCCCGCAGGAGCAGGTAGGCGACCGGGGCGGCGATCAGCAGCGAGTCGAGCCGGTCCATGATCCCGCCGTGGCCCGGCAACAGGCTGCCCATGTCCTTGAGCGACAGGTCGCGCTTGATCATCGACTCGCCGAGATCGCCCAGGGTCGCCGCCACGGCTATCGCCAAGCCGAACAGCACACCCTCCCACCAGGTGCCCCGGCCGTGGTAGAGCTGGGTCAGCAAGCCCACGCCGCAGACGAGGCAGGCGATCAGGGACCCGGCGAAGCCCTCCCAGGACTTCTTGGGGCTGACCGTCGGCGCCATCGGGTGCCGGCCGATCAGCACGCCCATGGCGTAGCCGCCGACGTCACTGCACACCACCGCCGCGATGAACGTCACCACCCGCCGGGCACCGTCTTCCGGCGCTGCCAGCAGGATGCAGAAACCCGCCAGGAAGGGCACATACGCGGCGACGAGCACCCCCGTGCGCACGTCGCGCAGGTAATCGTCCGGGCCCTCGGCCAGCCGCCACAGCGACACGGCGACCGCGGTGAGCAGCAGCCCCACCAGCAGGGCATCGGGCCCGGCGTACCACGCTGCAATGAGCATGCCCGTGCCACCGACGACCAGCGGCAGCAGCGGCGGGCGGGCGTGCTCGCGCTCCACGGAGTGAACCATCTCCCAGGTCCCGAGCGCGACAGCGAGCACCGCGACAGCGAGGAACACCGGGCGCACCGTGAACAGCGGCACGACGACTAGCGCACCGAGGCCCAGCCCCACGGCGATGGCGGCCGGCAGGTTGCGCCCGGCCTTGGCGCCTGCCCGGTGCCGGGCTGCCGACGCGGACTGTTGTCCGGTCGCCCTGCGAACGGCCCGGTCCTGGACGGGCGCGGCAGCCCGCTCCGGAGCGGCTCGGATTCCTGGACCGGGCCCAGGGGGGCGATCGTCTAGTTCAGCCATCGGATCGCATCAGATCTCGAGAAGCTCGGCTTCCTTGTGCCGCATCAGCTCATCGACGACGTGGACGTACCGCGCGGTGGTCTCGTCGAGCTCCTTCTCCGCCCGACGCACGTCGTCCTCGCCGGCCTCGCCGTCCTTGTGAATGCGCTCGAGGGAGTCCTTGGCATGCCGGCGGATGTTGCGCAACGCGACCTTGGCGTCCTCGCCGCGCGAGCGCGCCACCTTGATCAGGTCGCGGCGCCGCTCCTCGGTGAGCTGCGGGATGATCACCCGGATGATCGTGCCGTCGTTGGTCGGGTTGACGCCGAGGTCGCTGTCGCGGATGGCCTTCTCGATCGCATTGAGCGAGCCGGGGTCGAACGGCTTGATGATCGCCATCCGCGCCTCGGGCACCGAGATGGAGGCCATCTGGTTGACCGGCGTGGGGGTGCCGAAGTACGCGGGGGTGATCTTGGCGAACATGCCGGGCGATGCCCGGCCGGTCCGGATCGCGCCGAGGTCCTCCTTGGAGTGCTCGACGGCCTTGTCCATCTTCTCCTCGGCCTCGAAGAGGGCTTCCTCGATCACGCTCCCTGCCTCCTGTGTCGCACGCTCAGCCGGCGGTGACCAATGTGCCGATCTTCTCACCTTCGAGCACGCGCGCGATGTTGCCCTCGTCCTCCAGGTTGAACACCACGATGGGCAGTCCGTTGTCCATGCACAGGCTCACCGCAGTCGCGTCCATCACGCGCAGGCCGCGGCCCAGGAACTCCGAGTAGCTGAGTTCGTCGAACATCACTGCCTCAGGATGCTTGCGCGGGTCGGCGTCGTAGACGCCGTCCACCCGGGTGCCCTTGCACATGACCTGAGCACCGATCTCCAGTGCCCGCTGGGCCGCGCAGGTGTCGGTGGAGAAGAACGGCACCCCCAGACCGGCGCCGAAGATGACGACACGGCCCTTCTCCAGGTGCCGGATCGCCCGGCGCGGGATGTAGGGCTCGGCCACCTGGCCCATCGTGATAGCAGTCTGTACCCGGGTGTCGATGCCCTCCTTGTCACAAAAGTCCTGCAAAGCAAGGCAGTTCATCACCGTACCGAGCATGCCCATGTAGTCGGCCCGGCCGCGGTCCATCCCCAGTTGCGACAACTCCGCCCCGCGGAAGTAGTTGCCGCCCCCGACGACCACGGCGACCTGCACTCCGGTAAGCACGACCTCGGCGATCTGCAGCGCGATATCGCGGACCACGACCGGGTCAACCCCGAGCTTGCCCGCGCCGGCGAATGCCTGCCCGGACAGCTTCAGCAGGACCCGGGGCCAGCCCACACCGTCGGACGTCACACGTTCGGTCACAGTCGGCCTCCTCGGTCCGCTCGGGTGACCCTTGCTGCAGGGGCCACCGGTGCAACGATCAGGCCTGACCCACCTTGAATCGTGCGAAACGCCGTACCGACACGCCGGCGCCGTCGAGGACCTGCCTGATCGTCTTCTTGTTGTCCTTGACGAAAGGCTGCTCCAGCAGCGTGAAGTCCTTGAAGAAGCCGTTGACCCGCCCGTCGATGATCTTGGCGAGGGCCTGCTCGGGCTTGCCCTCCTGACGGGCGGTCGCCTCGGCGATCCGCCGCTCGCTGTCGACGGTCTCATCCGGGACGTCGTCGCGGCTGACGTACTTGGGCGACATCGCCGCGATGTGCTGGGCCAGGTCCTTGGCCACCTCCGGCTGCTCCTGGTCGAGCTCGACCAGCACGCCCACGGTGGGCGGCAGGTCGGGGCTGGACTTGTGGAGGTAGGCAGCCACGTAGCCGTCATCGAACCGGACGAACCGGCGTACCTCGATCTTCTCTCCCAGCGACGCGCCGGTCGACTCGATCACCTCGCGCACCGTGCGGCGGGGCTCGGCCGCGAATGCCACGTCCAGTAACGCCTCGACGTCGGCGGGTCCGGCCTGCGCGATCGTCTCGACCAGGCCGTCGGCCAGGCTCTGGAAGCCGGCCGTCTTGGCGACGAAGTCAGTCTCGCAGTTGACCTCGAGCAGGACCCCTTCGACGGTGCCTTGCAACCGGGCGGTGACCAGGCCGTTGGACGCGGTGCGCTGCGTGCGCTTGCCAACGTCCTTGGCACCCTTTACGCGCAGGATCTCCACAGCGCGCTGCATCTCACCGTCGGACTCGTCGAGGGCCTTCTTGCAGTCCAACATGCCCGCGCCGGTGAGCTCGCGGAGCGCCTTGATGTCTGTGGCGGTGTATTTAGCCATTGCTGCTTTCTTTCGGTTCGGTGATGGGCTCGCTGCCGGCTGTGGTGTCGACGCCCGCCCCTTCGAGGGCAGGCTCTGGTTGGGCCTGCCCCAGCAGCAGGTCGCGCTCCCACTCCGGCAGCGGCTCATCGGTTGCCAGCTGACCGGGATCGGGCTTGTCGGTCCCGTCCTCCTCGCCGGCGCTGCGTGCACTGGCGCGGGCCATGAGCCCGTCGGCGACCGCGTCGGCGATCACCCGGGTGAGCAAGGCGGCGCTGCGGATAGCGTCGTCGTTGCCGGGGATCTTGTAGTCGACCTCGTCGGGGTCGCAGTTGGTGTCGAGGATCGCGACTACCGGGATGCCCAGCTTGTGCGCCTCCCCGACGGCGATGTGCTCCTTCTTGGTGTCGACGATCCAGACGGCGCTGGGCACGCGCACCATGTCGCGAATCCCGCCGAGCGTGCGGTCGAGCTTGATCCGCTCGCGCTCGAGGACCAGCGACTCCTTCTTGGTACGGACCGTCTCGCCGCCCGTCTGCTCGATGATCTCGAGCTCCTTGAGCCGCTGCAGGCGCTTGAACACGGTCTGGAAGTTCGTGAGCATCCCACCGAGCCAGCGCTGGTTCACATACGGCATGCCGACCCGCTGGGCCTGTTCTGCCACCGCCTCCTGGGCCTGCTTCTTGGTCCCGACGAACAGGATCGTCCCGCCGTGGGCGACCGTCTCCCGCACGAACTCGTAGGCCTTGTCAATGTAGGTCAGCGTCTGCTGGAGGTCGATGATATAGATGCCGTTGCGTTCGGTGAAGATGAAGCGCTTCATTTTGGGGTTCCACCGCCGGGTTTGATGCCCGAAGTGGACGCCGCTCTCGAGGAGCTGGCGCATGGAGACGACTTGGGTTG
>JBDUBV010000144.1:0-6933 GCA_040003795.1 Pseudonocardiales bacterium
CGGCGAACAACCAGGCGGGTACGAGCAGCGAGCCCTGCTCGTCAGTGGCGACCATCAGGCCGACCCGTGCTCCGGTGACGGTCAGCGTCATCGCCCGTGAAGCGATGCCCGGCGCCCGGCAGCAGCTGAGCATCAGCGGCGACGACTGCGCCTGCAGCCGCTCGAACGCCTCCTTCGCGGTGATCAAGGGGTAGGACCCGGTGGCGCCGGGGTGGCCGAGCCATCCGCTTCCGTAGCGCACCCGGTCCCCGGTCCCGATCACGATGTGGGTGTCGAAGCCGGCGGCCGGCTTGGCGTCCACCCGGCGCGGCGCCCTCACCTCCACCACGCCGCCGTACTCGTTGATCAGCAGATCCTGGGCACCCAGGCCGAGAGCTTGCAGCAACGTGGCGGCGGCGTGCTCCGCCGAGGACGTGCTCGGCGCGTGCAAGCCCGGCACCGGGTCGATCGGTTCTGACGGGTGCACCAGGCGGGGGCTGCTGACCTCGACAAGGTCGATCAGTTGCCACGGCCACCCGGCGCCGTCCTGGACGGTCAACTGCCGTGCCCCGGAACGTAGATGCCAGCCGTCGGGAGTGTGCTGCGGCGTGCCGGTCAGGCCAAGTGCGCTGGCGAGCCTTCGTACCGAGTCGAGCGGCGCGCTGGCTGGATCGAACCGGTAGACCGGTGCCGCGGCGGGCGGGACGGAGGGCAGCGGCCCGGCCAGCACATAGCGCCGGAAATTGCCTCCGCGGATCGGCCCCGGCGTGGCCGGCGTGCCGCTGCCGGAGGTCAGGCGCAGCAGCGGCGCCTTCGTGCCGGCACTCTGCGACGAGCGATGGCTGGTCCGGATCGCCACCGTCGCGCCTGCGACGACGGCGACCACGAGTGCGGCGACTGCAACCGGAGCCAGCAGGCGGGTAGCGGTGCGGTCGGCGCCTTCGGGATGCATGCCGGTGAGACGCACCGGGCCAGCTATCGGTTCCGCTCAGCCTGCGTGGCCGATGGCTCTGCCGCCGGCGCAGGTTCGTCGGCTGCGGGCGCGCCGGCGGTGGGCTCCCGCGGAGGACGTGGCTGGAACTCGGCAGGGATCATGTGGGCATCCGCGATCAGCCCGGCGAGCGGGTCGACCATCGCGGGATTGGTCATAACCTGCACACTAGGTGCGGGCGACTTCCCGCAATACCACTACCGGACGGTAAGCTCGCCGGCCGACTAGTCTGGACCCTTCCCGCTGTCGTACGAATCAGGAAGTCTGCCCGTGCGCATCGCCGTGACCGGCTCTATCGCCACCGACCACCTGATGCACTTCCCGGGCCGCTTCGCGACCCAGCTGTTGCCCGGAGAGCTCGACCGGGTCTCCTTGTCCTTCCTCGTCGACGAGCTGGTGGTCCGCCGAGGGGGCGTGGCGGCCAACATCGCCTTCGGCATGGGGCAGCTGGGCCTGCGCCCCGTGCTGATAGGTGCGGTCGGCGCCGACTTCGCCGAATACCGGTCCTGGCTCGAGCGGCACAACGTCGACTGCGAGTCGGTCTACGTCAGTGAGTTGGCCCACACCGCGCGTTTCGTCTGCACGACGGACGACGACATGTGCCAGATCGCATCGTTCTACGCCGGTGCGATGAGCGAGGCACGCAACATCGAGCTCGCACCCATCGCCGAACGGTCGGGCGGCTTCGACCTCGTCATCGTCGGTGCGAACGACCCGGCCGGCATGCTGCGTCACACCGAGGAGTGCCGCGAGAGGGGTTACCCCTTCGCCGCCGACCCCTCACAACAGCTGGCCAGGATGTCCGGCGAGGACATCGCAGCGCTGGTCGACGGCGCTGACTACCTGCTCACCAACGAGTACGAGAAGAAGTTGCTCGAGTCCAAGACGGGACTCACCGACGAGCAGGTCCTCGAGCGCGTCCAGGTGCGGGTGACCACGCTGGGCAGCGACGGCGTGCGCATCGACGGCCGCGGGGTGGGGGCAATCATTCGCGTGCCCGTCGCCCAGGAGCTGGCCAAGCACGACCCGACCGGAGTGGGTGACGGCTTCCGGGCCGGCTTCTTCGCCGGATTGTCCTGGCGGCTGGGCCTCGAGCGGGCGGCGCAGGTCGGCAGCCTGGTGGCGACCAATGTGATCGAGACCGTTGGCACCCAGGAGTACCAGATCAAGCCGACGGATTTCCTCGAGCGTTTCACCGCCGCCTACGGCGAGGACGCTGCCGACGAGATCCGTCGGCATCTGCCGGGATGAGCCACCCCCGGCGGGAGCGCAACAGACATCCGGATAGTCTTTCGACGGCCGACCATTGCGCGGGTCAGGAGGCGGGGCAGGTGGTTCGGAGTCCATCGCGGATCGACCGTCCAGCGTTGCGGCGCGCACGGATCGTTGTGCTGCTGCTGGGCGGGCTGCCCGTGCTCTCCGGATGCACCGTCGACGACCTGCCGCGCTTCGGCTTCCCGCGCGGGGTGACCCAGGAGTCCGACCGGATCCTCACCCTGTGGTCAACCTCCACGATCGCCGCCCTGGTAGTGGGCGGCTTCGTCTGGGGCCTGATGTTCTGGGTCGCCGTGCGTTACCGCAAGCGGGCCGGGGGCGAGGAGTTGCCGGCGCAACTCGGCTACAACCTCCCGATCGAGATCCTCTACACCGTCATCCCTTTCCTGATCGTCGCGGTGCTCTTCTTCTACACAGCGGTCGACGAGAACTATGTCAACAAGGAGAGCAAGCAGCCCGACCTGCAGGTCAGCGTCCTGGCCTTCAAGTGGAACTGGCAGTTCGGCTACGTCGGCCAGCAGGACCGCAACGGCAAGTTCGTGCAGACCGTCGGTTCGACCGACGAGGTCCCGATCCTGGTCCTCCCGGTCAACAAGCGGGTGCTGTTCACCGAGACCTCGCCTGATGTCGTGCACTCCTTCTTCGTCCCGGAGTTCCTGTTCAAGCGCGACGTCATCCCTGGGCGCACCAATTCCTTCGAGGTCACCATCACCCGCACCGGCTCGTTCGTCGGTCGCTGCTCGGAGTTCTGCGGCACCTATCACTCGGCGATGAACTTCGAGGTCCGTGCGGTCAGCCCCGCCGACTTCGACGCCTTCCTGGCTGCGAAGAAGAAGGGGATGTCCACGGCCGACGCGCTGGCATCGATCGGTCAGCCGCCGACCGCAGTCACGACCCACCCGTTCCCTTACAGCCGCGGGCAGCTCGCCCAGTCCGGAAGGGGGACGACGCCGTGAGGACCGAGGCGCGCATCTTCTTGTTCGTCACCGCGTTCCTGTTCGTGGCGGCGGCCGTCTACCTCCCCTGGTCGCGTGATCCGATCGGCGGCACCGCCCTGATCGTCTCGGGCTGCCTATGCGGGCTGTGCGGCACCTACTTCGCCTTCGTGGCACGGCGGATCGCCCCTCGGCCGGAGGACCGGGCCGAAGCCGACATCGCCGATGGTGCGGGGGAGTTGGGCTTCTTCAGCCCCGGCAGTTACTGGCCGGTGGGCATCGCCGGTGCTGCCGCAATCGCGGGGTTGGGCCTGGTCTACTGGCCGTCCTACTGGCTCGTCGCCGTCGGCATCGTGGCAGTCCTGGCGACTGCCGGCGGCCTGGTCTTCGAGTACTACGTCAAGTAGCGTCCGCCGGCGGCCAAGTAGCCCGACCGTCTCCCGGTGATGATGGAACTTTGGTGGGCCGGTTCGGCGGTGCAGCCCACCAAAGTTCCATGATCGCGAAGTGGGCCTGGGTCAGTCGTCGACGCCGGTCAGCTGGCGGCGCTCCGGCGCGTCCCGCGGCGGCTCCTCCGGGTGGGTGAGCGCCGCGGTGGGCTCCTCGATGGGAGTGAAGAAGCCCCGGATCGCCCGGCCGGCCAGCCCGATCTTGTTGGGCCGCTTGGGCACGGGGGTCTCCGCGTACTCGAGTTCCACCGCGTGGCCGTGGCCGTCGCTCTCGCCGAGCGGCTGGTGGAGCTCGATGAACTCACCGGTGGGCAGCCGCATGATGACGCCGGTCTCGATGCCGTGCGCCAGGACCTCACGGTCGTGTTGCTGCAGGCCCAGACACAGCCGGTGGGTGATGTAGTAGGCCAGCGGCGGGGCGAGCAGCAACCCGATCCGGCCGCCCCAGGTCATCGCGTTGAGGCTGATGTCGAACTTGAACGCGATCAGGTCGTTGCCGCCGGAGATCAGCAGCACTGAGTAGAAGGCGATGGCCATGGCACCCAGACCGGTGCGCGCGGGGTTGTCCCGCGGCCGCTCGAGCAGGTTGTGCCAGGTCCTGTCCTTGGTGAACCTGGCTTCGAGGAAGGGATACAGGGCGAGCAGGGTGAACAGGATGCCCGGCAGCACCACCGTCGGCCAGAACAAGGCGGGCAAGGTATGGCCGAAGGACCGGATCTCCCAGTCCGGGAATAGCCGGGTGGAGCCGTCGAGGAAGCCGACGTACCAGTCGGGCTGGGAGCCGGCACTGACCACGGCGGGGTTGTAGGGGCCGTACAGCCAGATCGGGTTGATCTGGACCAGACCGCCGAGCAGCGCGATCACCGCGAAGACCAGCATGAAGAAGCCGCTGGCCTTCAGCGCGAAGGTCGGGACCATCCGAACACCGATCACGTTGTTCTCGGTCGCGCCCGGGCCACGGAACTGCGTGTGCTTCTGGCGTACCAGGATCGCCATGTGCGCGGTGATCAGGGCCACCAGGATGCCCGGCACGAGCAGCACGTGGAAGATGTAGAAGCGCCCGAGAATGAGTTCTCCGGGATACTCTCCGCCGAAGACGGCGAAGCTCAGCCAGGATCCGACGACCGGGATCGACAAGATGATCGAGTCGATGATTCGCAGGCCGGTGCCCGAAAGCAGGTCGTCGGGCAGCGAGTATCCGAAGACCCCCTCGAGGATGCCGAGCAGCAGCAGGGTCACGCCGATCAGCCAGTTGACCTCGCGTGGCTTGCGGAAGGCGCCGGTGAAAAAGATCCGGAACATGTGAGCGACGATCGCGGCCACGAACAGCAGGGCCGCCCAGTGGTGCAGCTGGCGCATGATCAGCCCACCGCGGACGTCGAAGGAGATGTCCAGCGTCGACTGGTATGCCTTCGTCATCGTGATGCCGCGCAGGGGAAGGTAACTGCCCTGGTAGATGACCTCCTGCTGCGAGGGATTGAAGAACAGCGTGAGGTAGGTCCCGGTGATCAGCAGGATGATGAACGAGTAGAGGGCGATCTCCCCGATCATGAACGACCAGTGGGTGGGGAAGACCTTGTTCATCGTGCGGCGCACGGGGGCGGCGACGCCGAACCTCTCGTCGAGGCCGTCGACGGCGTTGGATGCCTTTCCGGTGATGTTCATCGGCGCTCCCAGAATGCCGGCCCCACTGGTTCAGTGTAATCGCTCTTGGCTACAAAGTAGCCCTGCGCGTCCACACCGATCGGCAGTTGCGGCAGCGAGCGGCTGGCCGGGCCGAAGATCGGCCGGCAGCCATCGAGTACGTCGAACTGCGACTGGTGGCACGGGCACAGCAGCAGGTTGTCCTGTTGCTGGTAGAGGCTGACAGGGCAGCCCGCGTGGGTGCAGATCTTGGAGTACGCGAAGTAGTCGCCGTAGCGGTAGTTCTCCCGGCCCTTGCGGATCTCGACCTGCTCGGTGGGCCGCAGGCGGATCAGCATGGTGGCCGCGTCGGCAGCCGCGTTGCCGCCCGGGACGTCGGGGAACACGGTCTGGATGGCGCCCGGCTTCATGTCGGCCGGCTTGATCGGCGTGCCGTCATCGCGGACCAGGCGGACGCCGCTCTTCCAGGGCGTCGTCAACAACTGGCGGCCGGGTTTCTTGAACAGCCCGATGAGCGGGGCCACCGCGAGGCCGGTCAGGCCGAGGACTGACAATCCCAGCGTGCGCTTGATCAGGCCCCGGCGACCGAGTTGGGCCCCGGTCGCCATCTCGGCGAAGGAAGCCGCCGTCGTCGTCCGGTCGACCTCGTCTGACCGGCCGTCGTGGCGTTGCTGGACCGCCTCCTCATGGGGCATCAGCCACTTGGCATAACCGATGACTGCGATGCCGAGGCCACCGAGCCCGAGTGCCATGCACACCCCGAGCAGCGGAGTGAACAGGAAGTTCAACCCGCGGTCGGCCTCGAAACGCCAGGGCCAGAACATCGACACCAGCAGGTAGCCGATGCCGCCGACAAAGGCCATGAACAACCAGAAGGCCACTTTGCGCTCGGCGCGGCGCTCGAGCTTGGTCCCCGGTACGACGAAATGATGCTGGTAGTGCGCGATCTCGACGCCGTCACGGGCGGCGCCCTCCCGGACCCGGTCCAGCTGTGTGGGCTCGGGCAGCGGCTCAGGCGACCGGCCGCGGGGGGGGCCCGTGGTCATGCCTTCACTCCGATCCATAGTGTTGCGATGATCGTGAGCCCGATGCCGACGATCCAGATCACCATGCCCTCGGGCACCGGCCCTACCCGGCCGATGGCCAACCCGCCCGGGTCGCGCTCCCGCTTCAGGGACTCGACGTAGCTGATGATGTCGAGCTTCTCCTGTGGGGTGAGCTGGTTGTCGCCGAACACCGGCATGCTCTGCGGTCCGGTGAGCATGGCCTCGTAAACCTGCGTGGGGGTCGCCTTGTGCAACGACGGTGCGTACTTGCCGCTGGAGAGCGCGCCGCCCTGGCCCACGAAGTTGTGACAGGACGCGCAGTTGAGCCGGAACAGCCTGCCCCCGCGGGCCAGCTCGCCGTCGGCCAGCGAACCCGACGGGATGTCCGGCCCGCCGCCCAGGGACTGGACGTAGGCTGCCATCTGACGGGCCTGCTCGTGGTCGAACCGCGGCTTGCGACGGGGCACCTGGGCGCTCTGCGCGGCGACCGGCATCCGTCCGGTGGTCACCTGGAAGTCGACAGCTGCCCCGCCCACTCCGACCAGGCTCGGTCCTCGTGAGGGCACGCCCTGCAGGTTGCGGCCGTGGCAGCTGATGCAGCTCTGGTTGTAGAG
>JBDUBV010000024.1:0-22958 GCA_040003795.1 Pseudonocardiales bacterium
GGGGTGGGGGCGAGGCGGGTCAGGGCAGGGCCGCCCAGGCGTCGCGGATCATGTCCGCCAGGGTGCGGCGGCGCTGCCAGCCGAGGTCGCGCTCGATGCGCGCGCTGGAGGCGACCAGCCGAGCCGGGTCACCGGAGCGCCGAGGACCCTCGACGACCTCCACGGGTCGCCCGGTGACGCGCTCCACCTCGGCGAGCACCTCGCGAACCGAGTAGCCCGACCCGCTGCCGAGGTTGTAGATGCGGTGCTCGCCCGCGACCGCCGCCTCGAGTGCGAGCAGGTGCGCCTCCGCCAGGTCCTCGACGTGCACGTAGTCGCGGATGCAGGTGCCGTCAGGCGTCGGGTAGTCGGTGCCGTGCAGGGTGAAGGCGGCGGCGCCGCCCCGAGCCGCGGTCAGCAGGTTGGGGATGAGGTGCGTCTCGGGGTCGTGCCGCTCGCGCTGCCTGCCGTAGGCCCCGGCCACGTTGAAATAGCGCAGGCTCGTCGCAGCAACGCCGTAGGCGCCGGCGTACGCGGTGAGGACCTGGTCGGCTGCCAGCTTGGAGGCGCCGTACGGGTTGGTCGGCCGGGTGGGCGCGTCCTCGACGATGGGCACTTCATCCGGCTCGCCGTAGGTAGCCGCAGACGACGAGAACACGATCCGGCCCACCCCGTGAGTCCGCATGGCGTCGAGCAGGTTGAGCGTCCCGCCGATATTGGTCCGGAAGTACAGGTCCGGGTGCTCGACGGACTCTCCGACCAGCGCTCGTGCCGCGAAGTGCAGCACGCTGTCGAAGGGCGCCTCGAATACCCGGCCGAGAGCGGCGGTGTCGAGCAGGTCGGCCGGCACGAACCCCGCACCTGGAGGGACCGCGTCGGAGTGCCCGGTCGCCAGGCTGTCCAGCACCACGACCTGGTGGCCCCGGCTGAGCAGCAGGGCGGCGGTGACGCTGCCGATGTATCCCGCGCCGCCGGTGACGAGCACCCGCATGATCGCGTCCTTTCCCTATCCCGATGGCGGCCCCACCCTAGACTCCGGCCATGCGCAAGGTCCTGATCGCCAACCGCGGTGAGATCGCGGTCAGGGTGGCCCGGGCCTGCCGGGACGCCGGCATCGGAAGCGTCGCGGTCTACGCCGAACCTGACCGCGAAGCCCTGCACGTCCGGGTGGCCGACGAAGCCTTCGCCCTCGGCGGCGCCACACCGGGAGAGTCCTACCTGCGCATCGACAAGCTGATCGAGATCGCCGCGCGCTCGGGCGCTGATGCGGTGCACCCCGGATACGGCTTCCTGTCCGAGAACGCCGACTTCGCCAAAGCCGTGACGGACGCCGGCCTGATCTGGATCGGGCCGCCGGCCAGTGCCATCCGGGCCCTGGGAGACAAGGTCCAGGCCCGCCACATCGCGACGAAGGCCGGCGCGCCACTGGTCCCCGGCACCAAGGACCCGGTGTCCGGCCCGGACGAGATCGTCTCCTTCGCCGCGGAACACGGCCTGCCGGTGGCGATCAAGGCAGCATTCGGCGGCGGGGGCCGCGGGCTCAAGGTCGCACGTACCACCGAGGAGATCCCTGAGCTCTATGCCAGCGCCGTCCGGGAGGCCGAGGCCGCGTTCGGCCGCGGCGAGTGCTTCGTCGAGCGCTACCTCGACCAGCCCCGGCACGTGGAGGCGCAGGTGCTGGCCGACCAGCACGGCACCGTGATCGTTGTCGGCACCCGCGACTGCTCGCTGCAGAGACGGCACCAGAAGCTGGTCGAGGAGGCGCCGGCGCCGTTCCTCACCGACCATCAGCGACGCACCATCCACGAATCGGCCCGGGCGATCTGCCACGAGGCCGGCTACACCGGCGCCGGCACCGTGGAGTTCCTCGTCGGAGCCGACGGCACCGTGAGTTTCCTCGAGGTCAACACCCGCCTGCAGGTCGAGCACCCCGTCACGGAGGAGACCACCGGGATCGACCTGGTGCGAGCGCAGTTCCGCATCGCCGACGGCGACACCCTGGCGCTGGACGCCGACCCCGAGCCGCGCGGGCACGCCTTCGAGTTCCGGATCAACGGGGAGGACCCGGGGCGCGGGTTCCTGCCCGCACCCGGGACGGTGACCCGGTGGGTGTCCCCGGAGGGCCCCGGCGTCCGCGTCGACAGTGGCGTGGAGACCGGCACCGTCATCGGCGGCGCCTTCGACTCGCTGCTGGCCAAGGTGATCGTCACCGGGTCGAGCCGGGCCGAGGCGCTCGAGCGGTCGCGGCGCGCGCTGGCCGAGCTGGTCGTCGAGGGGATGGCGACCGCCCTGCCCTTCCACCGCGCGGTCGTCGACGACCCGGCATTCACCGACGAGCCGTTCCGCGTGCACACCCGGTGGATCGAGACGGAGTTCGACAACCGCATCGAGTCCTACTCCGCCGCTGCCCTTGCCGAAGCCGACGACGAGGAACGCGAGACGGTGGTGGTCGAGGTCGGTGGCCGGCGGCTGGAGGTCTCGCTGCCGGCTCGGCTCGGCCGAGCGGCGTCCGGCGGTACGGCGAGCGCGCGGGCCAAGCCGCCCGGTCGCGGTGCCGGGCGCAAGGCGGCCACGGCAGCGACGGGCGCGGCGCTGATCAGCCCGATGACCGGCACGATCGTCAAGGTAGCCGTCGCCGACGGTGACACGGTGGCCGCCGGCGACCTGGTCGTCGTCCTGGAAGCGATGAAGATGGAGCAGCCCCTGGCCTCGCACAAGGCGGGCACCGTCAAGGGGCTCAGCGCAGAAGTGGGCTCGGCGATCACCGCCGGTGCGACCGTCTGCGAGATCGTCGACGCCAGCTGAACGCGGCGGTCCGTCCCTCAGCTTCTCTGTTCAAGGGTTGGAATCCGGGGGGCCGGTCGGACCGGCCGGGCGCGGCCGGCTAGTCGAACTCGTGCTGCATCAACTGGCGTGCGGTCTCGGTCAGCGAGCCCGACAGCGACGGGTAGATCGAGATGGTGTGGGCGATCTGGTCGACCGAGAGATGGTTCTGGATCGCCAGGGAAATCGGCAGGATCAGCTCGGAGGCACGTGGTGCCACGACCACACCGCCGATGACCAGGCCGGACGAGGGCCGGCAGAACAGCTTGACGAAGCCGTCGGTGATCCCCTGCATCTTGGCCCGAGCATTGGTGGCCAGCGGCAACTTGACCGTGCGCGCGAGCACCTGTCCACTGTCCACAGTGGCCTGACCGACGCCCACTGTGGCGATCTCGGGGGCGGTGAAGACGTTGGCCGCGACGGTGCGCAGCTGCAGCGGCGTCACAGCCTCGCCGAGGGCGTGCCACATCGCGATGCGGCCCTGCATGGCGGCGACGGAGGCCAGCATCAGCACGCCGGTCACGTCACCGGCGGCGTAGATGCCGGGCACGCCGGTGCGGGATACCCGGTCGACGGCAATGTACGCGCCCGGGCCGAGCGCGACCCCCGCGGTTTCGAGCTCGAGCCCGGCGGTGTTGGGCTCCGAGCCGACCGCCATCAGTGCGTGGCTGCCCTCCACGGTGCGCCCGTCCGTCAGCTCGACCGCCACCCCGCTGCCCGTGCGCCGGACCTCGGCGGCCCGCGACCGCGGCAGGATGGTCATGCCCCGGCGGGTGAACACATCCTCGATCAGGGCCGCTGCATCGGAGTCCTCGCCGGGCAGCACGCGGTCGCGACTGGAGACCAGGGTCACCTCGACGCCGAGGGCGAGGTAGGCGCTGGCGAACTCCGCGCCGGTGACCCCCGAGCCGACGACGACCAGGTGCTCGGGCAGCGCGGGCAGGTCATAAACCTGCCGCCAGTTGAGGATCCGCTCGCCGTCGGGTACCGCACCGGGCAGGATCCGAGGGCTGGCGCCGGTGGCTACCAGGACGATGTCGGCCTCGATGCCCTCACCACCCACCTCGACCCGGTGCGCTCGACCGGCGCCCGAGTCGGCCAGTCGCGCCTGGCCGGCGACCACCTGCACGGCGGCCCCGGCCAGCTGCCGGGCCACGTCGACCGACTGCGCCTGCGCCAGCGAGCGCACCCGGTTGTACACGGCCGGAGCGTCGACCCGGATATCCTCGGGCTTGCCGGCGTCGATGCCGAGGCGGTCGGCGGTGGCGAAGGCGGTCATCGCGTCGCTGCTGGCGATGAAGGTCTTGGACGGCACGCAGTCGTACAGCACGCAGGCCCCGCCGAGCCCCTCCGCCTCGACGACGATCACCTCGGCGCCGACCTGGGCAGCCACCAGCGCCGCCTCGTAGCCCGCCGGACCGCCGCCGATCACGACAATTCGCGTCACACACCCATCCTCTCCTACTACGCTGCGTGCACCGCTCAGAACGACACGTCGGAGGCTGACATGCGCAAGCGGGTGACCGGCGGCGGCGTCACCGTACAGGCGATCGCCGGGACCCATGCCGTCTTCTTCGGCCTCGACCTGTCGGCGCAGGCACGCGCCCAGTGCCTCGGCTTCGCCATCCATCGCGAGGACCACACGGAAAAGGAGCAGTACTGGCTGTCAGGCTTCAAGACCTTCGAATCGGTAGTGCCCGTGCCGAGCCCGGCGGCGTTCTACAGCTCGAGGGACCATCCGGTGCAGTCCTTCTACTGGGGCGACTACACGGTCAAGCCCGGTCACCGCTATACCTACCGGATCGTGCCGCGCTACTCCGCGCCGAAGAACCTCGTCGACAAGCCCGGCACCGAGGCCACCATCGATATCACGACGGGCGACCCGGCAAACGGCGCCCACGGCATCTACTTCAACCGCGGTGTCGCGGCCAGTCAGGCGTACGAGAACAAATTCGGGGCGTCACCGGGCAAGCTGGCCCCCGCGAAGCGAGCCGAGGCGATGACCTGGCTGTCCCGCGGGCTCTTCGAGGCCGTCATCGCGTTCATCGGCCAGGCCACGTCCGCGAAGTTCGCCCTGCGCGCCGCCGTCTACGAGTTCACCCACCCCGACGTCCTCGCCGCCTTCCGCCAGGCGAAGGAGGCCGGTGCCGACGTCGAGATCGTCTATCACGCCCGGGCCGACGACACCGGCGATGCCAACCGCGAGGCGATCGCCGATGAGGGCCTGGATCCGTCGATCTTGCACCCCCGAACCAAGGCAAAGATCGCGCACAACAAGTTCATCGTGCTGTGCCGCACGTCTGCCGCCGGGGCGCTGCAGCCGGTGTCGGTATGGACCGGCTCGACCAACCTCACCGAAGGCGGCATCTTCGGGCACTCCAATGTCGGCCACGCCGTGCGCGACGCGGCTGTTGCCCAGCACTATCTCGACTACTGGGGCCAACTCGCCGACGACCCGGACACCGGCTCGCTGCGCGACTGGGTTGACGGCAACAGCACCTTCGACGGCACGGCACTGGGTACGCAGGGCGTGCACCCCCTCGTCTCGCCGCGGCACGGCCTGGCAGTACTGCAGTGGTATGCACAGCAGTTCGGTACGGCGGCCGGCGCCGCGCAGATCACCGGCGCCTTCGGGCTGAACGCCATCTTCGAAGACGTGCTTGTCGGCTACTCCGGCAACGCCCTGCACTACGTCATGCTCGACCGGGCCGACAACAACCAGGCCAACTGGTCTGCCGACCACAAGGTGATCGTGGCCGTCGGCTCCGAAGGTGGGCCCGCCATCCTCACCCGGTGGGCGAAGGAGGGGCTGACCGGCTTCAATGTCCACGTGCCATACCTGCACACCAAGATCGCCCTGATCGACCCGCTGAGCGCCGACCCGACCGTCATCACCGGCTCCGCGAACTTCTCGCCCGCCTCCACAACGGACAACGACGAGAACATGCTGGTCGTCCGGGGCGACACCGACGTCGCCGATGTCTACTTCACCGAGTTCACCAGGATCTTCAACCACTTCTACGCGAGGTACTGGGCGGCCCGGCTGCGCAAGGGCGACACCGACGCACGGCAACACAGCTTCCTGGCCGAGACCGACGCCTGGCAGAAGCCCTACTTCGCTGCCGGCAACCCCAAGGCGCTGCAGCGCCACCTGTTCAGCTCAGCCGTCGACGGCAACGTCGGCTGAGGTGCCCCCGGGCAGGTCGAGTGTCCGGTCCTGCTGCAGGGCAGCCGCCAGGGTCCGGACCGACTCGGCGAACCCCGGCGAGGCCGGATAGTCGGAGTGGCCGAACACCGGGGGATCCGCGGTATCACCCGCCGGCCGGGTGAACGACGACGTGGGCAGCAGCCGCCGGTCGATTTCGGGCAGCACCGGTCCCCCGATCGGGTCGGTCTCGAAGTACAGGTTGGTCCAGCGCGGGGCCTGACCCTCGCCGGTGACGGCGTCGCGCACTCCGGCCAGCTCCGGCGGGCAGAAGTACGCCGGGAAGAACGCGCCATAGAGCCGGGTCAGCGGAGAGCCGTAGGTGAGCACGGCCACCCGGGCCAGCACATCGGGTGGCAGTTGCAGCATCGTGGCGGCGACGAGCACCGAGCCTTGGCTGTGCCCCGCGAGGATCACGCCGGGCTGCTCGCCGTCGCCGGTGCCCAGCCAGCACACCCGGGTGACCAGGTCCGGCACCGAGCGCTCGGCGTAGCAGGGTGGCGCGAGCGGGTGGGCGTCGCGTGGCCAGAACGTGCCGAGGTCCCATGCGATACCCACGAGACGGCGGGTCTTAGCCGTCCGGTAGGCCATCCTACCGACGACGACGAGGGAGATGGCGAAGACACCGATGAGGTAGGCACCGGTGTTGGTGATCAGGCTCAGCACCATGGCCGGCCGGCTGTTCGCTGCCACGAGGTCCACCGGGCCCTTGCCCCACACGAGCACGAGCACGGTGACCGCCAGGGCAGCGAGGGCGCCGGGGACGAAGACGAGGGTGAGCAAGGTGCCGCCCCGGTCGGTCAGGCTCGCCGCGCCGGCCACCTCAGCGATCTGGCGTACCCGGTCGGGACTATCGTGCGGGCCCAGGCCGAAGTCGGCGCGGACCTGCTGCTCGGTCCGGGCAACCAGCCGTGGCTGCAGCCAGAAGCGTATGAGCACTCCGAGGATCACCAGGGCGACGCAGCCGAAGAAGAACCCGAAGCCTGCCCAGGCGTAGGACTGCGGCGGCTGCAGTCTCTCGGCGGCGGCACCGGCGGCCGCCGAGCTGGGCACTGCCCGGCCGTCGAGCCAGTCGGCAATCCGGAACGACGCCCCCGCCGAGAACGCGGAGGCGAGGAACAGCGCCATCGCCGCGACGATGGGGGTGCCGAATCCGGCCATGGCGACGGGGTAGGGCAGGCGCCGCCCCCGCAGGACTGCTGTGGCCACAGTGAGCAGCACCAGCAGCACCATCTGGGCCGAGAACAGCGCGATCACCGAACCGGTGAAACCCGGGAGAGCACCGGCCGAGGCCCAGCCCGGACGCGGCAGCACCGCGTAGCCGACGGCAGCCGGGACGCTGAACAACGCCAGCGCGCGCAGTACCGGCAGGGCCACCACCCGACCGGCCGCGTCCCGGCGCACCACTCCCGGCAACCAGACGGCGACCGCGCAGCCGCACACCAGCAGGCCGACCAGGACGAGCAGCGCCGATCCGAACACCGCACGGCCGGCAGCCGGGTCGCCCCTGTGCCGGTCCTGCGCCAGCACCGGCCAGACGAGTGAGCCGGTGACGGTCGCCAGCGCGACCACGACGTGCAGCAGTCGTAGGCGGCCGACCAGGTGCCGGCCGTACCAGAAGCCCGGATCGGCCAGGGCAGCGCCGACGCCCTCGGCGGCCGGCCGGCTCTCGTAGCGCTGCCAGGTGCGGTGGCCGAGGTACCACAGCAGGCCGATCGTCAGCAGCGGTCCGACAGCGCCCACGGCCAGCCGCCGGCCGGGCTCGGACCACCAGCCATGTCCCAGCCAGGACAGGTAGGACCGACGGGCACCGCAGGCACGGCCCGGCCCGGTGCACTGCCAGGCGACCAGGTCCATCACCAGCCCGACGGCGGTCAGCATGACGGTGGCAGTCAGGGTCAGCGCGAGGACGCGGCACAGCCCGAGCAGGGTGCCCTCCGCCGCGGCCACCCTGCGGGGGTCGCCCGGGCGGGCGCGGCGGGGTCGCATCCAAGGGGCCAGATTGGACAGCATCGCCGGCAGGAGCAGCAGCCACAGGGCCCGCGAGGACGCGCCGGAGGTGAGGTTGCCCCAGCTGTAGGCCTCCAACCGAGGGCCGCCCTCGCCGTCGGTGGGGCTGGCCCCGTCACCGGGCCGGAAGAAGCCGGCCCTGGAGTCCCCGGCGATACGGCGGACGTGCGGCCGCAGCAGGATGGCTTCCGGTGGGGTGCCGCTCACCCCGTGAACACGCAGCTCGGTGATCGCCGACTTTGACATGTGCTCAGGTCGCGCGCAGGGCCGTGTAGGCGGTCTGGACCAGCAGGCGTACGCCGACCTCGATGGCCTGTTCGTCGATGTCGAAGGTGCCCTGGTGCAGGTCGACCGGCGGCATTGCCGGGCCGGCGACCCCGAGCCGGGCCAGTGCGCCGGGGACCTTCTCCAAGTACCACCCGAAGTCCTCGCCGCCGAGGCTCTGCGCGGTGTCGGCAACGGCCGCCGGGCCGAGCGCTGAGGCCGTGGCCGCGCGCAGCAGGTCGATCGCCTGCGGGTCGTTGTCGACCGGCGGAACACCGCGGAGGTATTCCACCTCCGCCTTCACCCCCGTCGAGGCCAGGACGTCGGCAACCAGCTCGCGGACCAGCTCGGGTGCCCCAGTCCAGGCCTCGCGGTCGAGCACTCGAACGGTGCCCCGCAGGACTCCGGTCTGCGGGATCGCGTTGGCCGCCCGGCCGGCCTGCACCTCGCCCCACACCAGTGACAGCCCGGCCCGCGGGTCGACGAGGCGCGACAGTAGACCCGGCACGTCGACGATGACCCGGCCGAGGCCGTAGATCAGGTCGGCGGTCAGGTGCGGCCGGGCGGTGTGACCACCCGGACCGGACAGGTAGACCTCGACCATGTCGGCGGCCGCGGTGATCGGACCACTGCGCAGGCCGATTGCGCCGGTCGGCAGCCGGGGGTCGCAGTGCAGGCAGAACACCCAGTCGGCACCGTCGAGACCGTCGGCGGCGATCACGTCCAGCGCCCCCCCGGGGGTCAGCTCCTCGGCGGGCTGGAACACCAGCCGCACCCGGCCGGGCAACGCCACCGGTGACTCGGCGAGCGCCAAAGCGGCCCCCAGCAGGATGGCCGTGTGCACGTCGTGCCCGCAGGCATGCGACACACCTTCGACGGTGGAGCGATAAGGCACCGCCTTGACATCGACCACCGGCAGCGCATCGATGTCGGCCCGCAGCGCAACGACCTGCTCTCCGGCGCCGATGTCGCAGACGACCCCGGTACCTTGCGGCAGGACGCGGGGGGACAGACCAGCTGCGGCGAGCCGGGATCGGATGAGCTTGGTCGTCTCGTACTCCCGGCGACCGAGCTCGGGGTTGGCGTGCAAGTGCCGGCGCAGGGCGACGATCGTGCCACCGTGCCGGCTGAGCCATTGGTCCAGCCAGGTCGGCGGGCGGGCAGGACGGTCGGGTGACCGGTCAGGCTCGGGCGTGCGCACTGGGCAGTCCCGTCCTCATCTCCTCGAGCAGGCTGTCGACGACCGCAGTGAGGTCACCCTCGTGGGCGGCGGCGACGGCGCGCTGGCGCTGGTAGCTCGGGCCGACCTCGAGGATCCGTAGGACGCCGGCCAGCTCTTCGGCACAGTCGAGTTTACGGGCGACCGGAGCCAGCTCCTCCACCAGGTCGGCCAACGCCTCGCGGACCGGCGCGAGGGTGCCCAACTCGTCCACCACGATCACGGCGTCGACGCCGTAACGCGCCGCGCGCCACTTGTTGGCGGTGACCACCCACGGCTTCGGGCACGGCAGGGTGTAGCCCCGGTCGAGCTCCCCGTCGAAGCGTTCGACCAGGCACTGGGCCAGCGCAGCCTGCGCAGCGATCTCGTCGAACGTCGACAGGCCGTCGGCGATCCGCAGCTCGACAGTGCCGAAGTCCGGGTGCGGGCGGATGTCCCACCACACCTCCCGAACCGTCTCGATGATGCCGGCGTGGATGAGGGTCCCCATGAACTCCTCGAACTCTGCCCAGTCGGCCAGCTGCAGGGGCAGGCCGGCCGTCGGCAACGCCTCGAAGACCTTCGTGCGGTAGGACGCGAGCCCGGTGTCGCCGCCCAGCCAGTACGGGCTGGACGCCGACAAGGCCAGGATGTGCGGCAGGTAGGTGGTCAGCGCGTTGACGATCGGCATGACCTTGTCCCCGTCGCGCACCCCGACATGGCAGTGCACGCCGAAGATCTGCAACTGCCGGGCCAGCAGCTGGTTGTCCTGGATCAACCGGCCATATCGCGGGTCGGGAGAGACCCGCTGGGTGGCCCAGTCGCTGGTCGGGTGGCTGCCGGCGCAGAGCAGGCCCAGATTGCGCTTGGCCGCTGCACCTGCCACCTCGGCAACCGTGGCGGCAAGGTCGGCCCGCGCCTGCGCGACCGTGCCGCAGACCCCGGTGATCACCTCGATGGTCGACTCGAACAGTTCGTGCTTGGCCTTGGGATGGACGCCGTCACCTGCCGGGCTGATCTCAGCAAGGATCTCGCTGGCCGCCGAGGCGAGCTGGCGGGTGTCGAGGTCGATGAGTTGCAGCTCCCACTCCACGCCGAGGCTCGAGCGCTCGGAGGCGTTGAACGGGATCTCCATCTAGAACCTCTCCGTCGGGTGGTAGATGCCCCAGACGCCGCGCAGGGTGTCGCAGACCTCGCCTACCGTTGCTCGAGCGCGCAGCGCCTCCTTCATCGGGTACAGCACGTTGTCGGTGCCCTCGGCCGCCTTGCGCAGGTCGGCCAACGCAGACTCGACGGCCGCGCCGTCGCGCTCTGTCCGAAGCGTCGCCAGCCGCTCTCGCTGGGCGGCCTCGAGGGCCGGATCCACTCGAAGTGGCTCGTAGCGCTCCTCGTCGTCGACCGCAAACCTGTTGACGCCGACGATCACCCGCGAGCCGCCGTCGATGGACAGCGCGACCTCGTAGGCCGCCCGCTCGATCTCGGCCTTCTGGAAGCCGGCCTCGATGGCGTGCACCGCCCCGCCCAACTCCTCGACCCGCCCCATCAGCTCCAGTGCGGCGTTCTCCATGTCGTCGGTCATCGCCTCGATCGCGTACGACCCCGCGAACGGGTCGACCGTGGCTGTCACGTCGGACTCGTAGGCCAGCACCTGTTGGGTGCGGACGGCCAGCCGGGCCGCCTTCTCCGTCGGCAGGGCGATCGCCTCGTCGTAGGAGTTGGTGTGCAACGACTGCGTGCCGCCCAGGACGGCGCCGAGGGCCTGCACGGCCACCCGTACCAGGTTGACCTCGGGCTGCTGGGCCGTCAGCTGCACGCCGGCCGTCTGCGTGTGGAAGCGCAGCATCATCGATTTGGGGTTCCGCGCGCCGAACTCCTCCCGCATGACGCGGGCCCAGATGCGCCGCGCGGCCCGGAACTTGGCCACCTCTTCGAGCAGGGTGGTACGGGCCACGAAGAAGAAGGCCAGCCGCGGGGCGAAGTCGTCGACGGCGAGGCCGGCGTCTAGTGCGGCGCGGACGTACTGCACGCCGTTGGCCAGGGTGAAGGCAATCTCCTGCGCGGGCGTGGCACCCGCCTCGGCCATGTGATAGCCCGAGATCGAGATGGTGTTCCACCGCGGGAGCTCGGCATGGCAGTAGGCGAAGGTGTCGGTCACCAGCCGCAGCGACTGAGCCGGTGGGTAGATGTAGGTGCCGCGGGCGATGTACTCCTTTAGCACGTCGTTCTGCACCGTGCCGGTGAGCCGCTCGCCGCGCACGCCCTGCTCCTCGGCCACCAGTTGATAGAGCAGCAGCAGCAGCGACGCCGGCGCGTTGATCGTCATGGACACCGACACCTCGCCCAACGGGATGGCGTCGAAGAGCACCCGCATGTCGTCGATCGAGTCGATGGCCACGCCCACCTTGCCCACCTCGCCGGCGGCTAGGGCGGCATCGCTGTCCATGCCCATCTGGGTGGGCAGGTCGAAGGCCACCGACAGCCCGTGCGAGCCGGCCTTCAGCAGGTGGTGGTAGCGGGCGTTGGACTCGCGCGCGTTGCCGAAGCCGGCGTACTGCCGCATCGTCCACGGCCGGGCCGTGTACATCGTCTCGTAGACGCCGCGGGTGTAGGGATACACTCCCGGGCGGCCGACGCGCTCGTCGAGACCGGGCGCGAGGTCATCAGGGCCGTAGACGGCCTTGACCGGCCGCCCGGACTCGTTCGTACGCTCGTCCACCTTGTCAGTCTAGGCAGCGGTCGTTTGCCGGGGTCGGTCGCGAGTATTCTCGGCGCCGACCAGTCCCCACCGGCCGACAAGACGGGTAGCCAGTCCCAGCGTGAGCATCCCCACATCCACTCCGGGCCGGACCATCGGCGGGCGCTACGCGCTGCAGTCGACGATCGGCGCAGGCGGCATGGGGACGGTCTGGCGGGCGTTCGACGTGGTGCTGCGGCGCGAGGTGGCGGTCAAGGAGGTCCTGCTGCCACCGGGTGTGCCGCCGGCCGAGCGGGTCATGCTCTGCGAGCGCACGCTGCGCGAGGCCAAGGCGGCCGCCTCCCTCAACGTCGCCTCGGTGGTCACGATCTACGACGTCGTCGAGGAGGACGACCGGCCGTGGATCGTTATGGAACTGCTGGAGGCACGCAGCCTCGCCGAGATCATCCGCACCGACGGGCCGCTGCCGCCGGAGGCCGTGGCCGACGTCGGCGTGCAGGTCATCGGAGCCCTGTCCGCCGCCCACCGGGCCGGCATCCTGCACCGTGACGTCAAGCCCGGCAACATCCTGGTGGCCGCAGGCGGCCGCGCCACGCTTACCGACTTCGGCGTCGCCCGCACGACCGGCGACTCGGCGCTGACCAGCACCGGCCTGCTGCTCGGCTCGCCCTGCTACATCTCCCCGGAGCGGGCTCGAGGGCGCGAGCCCGGGCCTGCCTCCGACCTGTGGTCGCTGGGCGCGACGCTGTTCGCGGCGGTCGAGGGCCACCCCCCCTATGACCTCGGCGACCCTCTGCCGACCCTGACCGCGATCGTGACCGACCCGCCGGCCCCCTTCCACCGCGCCGGGCCGCTGACCGAGGTCCTGACGGGCCTGCTGGAGAAGGATCCCGACCTGCGCTGGGACGCCGACCGGGCGGCCGCGGCACTGCGGGCAGCCGAGCCTTCTGCCCTTGCGCCAGAACTCGTCAGCGCCGACCATGAGACCGTCGGTGCCGCCACACTCCGCATCCCGGTCCCGATGGCGCTTGCCGTGACACCGCAGCGGGCAGCCGAGCAGGCGGCCGCCCAGCAGCTGACCTCGCGCGCCCGCAGCGGCGCCCGCCGGCCCCAGCCCACGCGGGCAGCCGCGGCGCCGGTTGGTGCCGGCTGGGGACCGGCACACGCGGCGCTGCCGGTCGACCCGGCGCTGTCCCATGCGGGTGCGCCCATGAGCCGCGTCCGCCGCCTCGGCGTGCTGGTCGCAGCGGGCATCCTGTTGATGCTGGCTGCCGCCGTGGCGGCGTTCCTGGCCTACCCGCACATCGTCCATCACACGGCTGCTCCCGCGAAGCCGGCAGCCGCTGCGGCGTCGCTCGAGTACGTCACCTACACCGATCCGGCCGGCTTCACCATCAAGGTGCCCAAGGATTGGCGGCAGATACCCCAGAAGAACTACGTCGATTTCCAGGAGGCTCCCCACGGTCGGTTCCTGCGGGTTATCGCCACCAGGGCCGGAGGACACGACGTCCAGGCGCTCCTGCAGGCCAACGACCGCGACACGCAGCGGACCCTGAGCGGCTATCGCTTGGTCTCGATCACCACCGTGCAGGTCGCCGGTCGCCCAGCGGGGGACTGGGAGTTCACCCACACCTCGGGTGGCAACCGCCACGTCGTCGTGCGCAGCCTGGTCGTCGACGACACGTGGTACTCCTTCTACTTCTCGACCCGCGAGGACCAGTTCGCGTCGAGCAAGGGCATCCTCACCGCGGTCGCCGACAGCCTCACGCTGCGGTAGCACCGCGATGTCACTTGCACACGCCCAGACCCGGGCCGCTGTCGACCGGCTGGCCGCCTTGACCAGCGCCGTGCACCACGACGTCGCCGTCGTGTTGGGTTCCGGATGGGTCGCAGCTGCCGACCGGCTCGGGCAGCCGAATGCCGAGGTGCCGTTCACCGATCTGCCCGGCTTCATCACTCCGTCGGTGGCTGGGCATGCCGGCCGGGTGCGCTCGGTCGGCGTCGGTGAGCGCCGGGTGCTGGTCTTCCTGGGCCGCACGCATCTCTACGAAGGGCTCGGCGTCGACCCGGTAGTCCACGCAGTGCGCGTCGCCGCCGCCGCCGGCTGCGCCGCTGTCGTGCTCACCAACGCCGCCGGCGGCCTGCGGGAGAGCTACACCGTCGGTCAGCCGGTGCTGATCAGCGACCACCTCAACCTCACCGGTCGCTCACCGCTGGTCGGGCCGACCTTCGTCGACCTGACGGACCTGTATTCCGCGCGCCTACGGTCCCTGGCCCGGACCGTGGACACCACCCTCACGGAGGGGGTCTACGCCGCGCTGCCCGGGCCGCACTACGAGACTCCGGCCGAGATCCGGATGCTGCGGACGATGGGCGCCGACCTGGTTGGCATGTCCACTGCCCTGGAGGCGATCGCTGCCCGCGCGGCCGGCTGCGAGGTGCTCGCCCTTTCGCTGGTCACCAATCTGGCAGCGGGGATCACCGGCGCGCCCCTCGATCACTCCGAGGTTCTGGCGGCCGGCCGAGACGCGGCCCGGCGCATGGGCGACCTGCTGGCCGAGGTGGTCGTCCGGCTGTGACGGCCGCCGCTGACCTGCGGTCGCGCGTGAGCGCCTGGATCGCCGCAGACCCCGATCCAGCGACCCGGGCGGAGCTGAATGCGCTGCTCAGCGCGGCGACGCCGCGGGCGCTGGCTGACCTCGAGCAGCGCTTCGCCACCTCGCTGGTCTTCGGCACCGCCGGGCTGCGCGGCCCGCTGCGGGCCGGCCCCAACGGCATGAACCGTGCTGTCGTACGCCGGGCCGCTGCCGGCCTGGCCGCCTACCTGGACGGCGGCGGCAGGAGCGGGCCGGTCGTCATCGGTTACGACGCGCGTTTCGGCAGCGCCGACTTCGCCCGCGACACCGCAGGCGTGCTGCAGGCCACCGGTCGAGCCGCGCTGTTGCTGCCCGCCGCCCTGCCAACGCCGGTGCTCGCCTTTGCGGTCCGTCACCTGCACGCCGCCGCGGGTGTCATGGTGACGGCCAGCCACAACCCGCCGGGCGACAACGGCTACAAGGTCTACCTCGGCGGGGATGGCCAGGGTGGCCAGATCGTCCCGCCGGCCGACCGCGACATCGAGGCGGCGATCGGCGCCGTCGGCCCCGCGGCCGACGTCCCGCTCGACGGTGGCTACCAGGTGCTCGGCGACGATGTGCTAGGCGCGTACGTCGACCGTGTGGTCGGGCTGCTGGCCACACCGGGCGGCCCTGATTTGACGATCGCCTACACGCCGTTGCACGGCGTCGGGGCAGCGGTTGTCCGTGCCGTTTTCGGGCAGGCCGGTTTTGCCTCCCTGCACGTGGTCGCAGAGCAGGAGGACCCCGACCCCCGCTTCCCGACAGTGGCCTTTCCCAATCCCGAGGAGCCGGGAGCCACCGACCTGCTGCTTGCCCTGGCCCGGGCGACGGCGGCTGACCTGGCGATCGCCAACGACCCCGACGCCGACCGGTGCGCCGTGATCGGCGGTGGGCGGCTGCTCACCGGGGACGAGCTCGGAGTCCTCCTGGCCGACCACCTGATGGCGCGCGGCACGCGCCCGGGAGCGACGTTCGCCAGCACGATCGTCTCGTCGTCCCTGCTGGGCGTGATGTGCGGCCGGCGCGGCGTGCCGTACGCCGAGACCCTGACCGGCTTCAAGTGGATCGTGCGGGCCGCCGACGACGTCGCGTACGGCTACGAGGAGGCGCTGGGCTACGCCGTGGCGCCGGACCTTGTCCGCGACAAGGACGGGATCAGCGCCGCGCTGCTCGTCGCCGAGATGACGGCAGAGCTCAGCGCCCGCGGCCGCTCACTCACCGACCGGCTCGACGAGCTCGCGGCGGAGTTCGGCCTGCACGCCACCGACCAGCTCTCGATTCGGGTCGCCGACCTATCGGCCATCGCGGCGATGATGGCGCAGATCCGCAGCGCTCCACCGGTCGAGCTGTTGGGCCGGCCGGTCAACTCGGTCGAGGACCTGCTCCCGGCTGCCGACGTGGTGCGGATCCGAGCCGACGGGGTGCGGGTGGTGATCCGCCCGAGCGGGACCGAGCCGAAGCTCAAGGCCTACCTCGAGGTCGTGGTGGAGACCGGCGAGCACGGCCCCGCCGGGGTGCCCGCCGCCAGGGAAGTGGCCGCAGGGCAGCTGGCCGAGGTCCGGGCCGCCGTGGCAGCCGCCTTGGCGATCGAGCCCTCATGCGACCCCGGGGCCGGGTCCTGACGGACCCGGACCACCGTGCCATCGGGCAACCGGATGTACTTCACCGCGTCCGCAATCTGAGCGGACGGCGTGGCTATTCCGGCAGCCGCGACAGCTGGGCCACGTGCCACGCCCGTCACCTGCGCATACGGCCGAGGCGCGCGTACTGACGGTGCGGCACCAGGCGAGAGGGCCGCTGCATCCATGGCCGCGCCGGGGGGGCGGGACGGCCTTGCCGCGCGACGTCGGTCACCTGCTCCGGCCGCACCTGCTGCGTCTGCGCCGGACCGGGAGTGGCCGACGCCGACCCGGTCAGGACGCTGCAGAGGCCCGCCACGAGGGCCAGCCCCGCGGCAACCCGACCGGTCGTGCTACCCGTGACCTCGGGCATGGAGTCACCTCATCCGCTAGCGCGGCTCACGCCACGGCAGCCAGACAGGCCGGTCTCGCCACTCGCTCCCCGGGCGGTCTAGGCGACCGATTTCTCCGTGCCCGGCTCGCGCCAGGTCGGTGAGGACCGTCCGGATCACAGCGTCCCTGCTGCCTCCGCAGGCCGCGAAGGCTCTCCCCCATCGGCACCGGCAGGGCCTACTTGAGGGTCAGACTGGCCCGAACTGCCGGTCACCGGCATCGCCGAGCCCGGGCACGATGTAGGCCGTGTCGTTGAGCCGCTCGTCGACACTCGCGGTGACCACCCGCACGGGTAGGCCACTGGCGGCCAGTCGCTGCAGGCCCTCGGGAGCGGCCAGGGTGCAGATGACCGTCACGTCGGTGGCGCCGCGGCTGGTGAGTAGGCCGACGCAGTGCACCAGCGACCCGCCGGTGGCCAGCATCGGGTCCAGGACGATCACCGGCCGGCCGGTCAGGTCCTGGGGGAGGGACTCCATGTACGCCCGAGGGGCGAAGGTCAGCTCGTCGCGCGCCAGCCCCACGAACCCCATCTGCGCCTCCGGGAGCAGGCCGAAGGCCGCCTCGGCCATCCCCAGCCCCGCCCGCAGGACCGGCACGAGCAGCGGCGGCTGGGCGATCCGGGTACCCTGAGCCGGCGCGACCGGGGTCTGCACCTGCTCGTGCAGCACCGGCAGGTCGCGGGTCGCCTCGTACACGAGCATCAGCGTCAGCTCGCGCAGCGCCGCCCGGAAGCTCGCCCGGTCGGTCCGCTCGTCACGCATCGTCGTCAGCCGGGCCGCGGCGAGCGGGTGGTCGATGATGAGAGTGTGCACGGGCGCACGCTATCGCGCGGGGGCCTCAGCGGGCTGCTGTCCTAGACGAGATCGCCGATGGCGGCACCGCGTTCACCGCGTTGTCTCATCACCTCCGCGATGACCACCTGGATCGCGCCGGCCACCGGAATGGCGGTGAGTGCGCCGAGGATCCCCGCGACCTCGGTGCCGATGAGGATTGAGACGATCACGGCAAGGGGCGACAGTTTGAGCGTGCGGCCGTAGATGAGCGGGCGCACGGTGTGCCCCTCGATCAGGTGGTAGACCAGCAGCACACCGAACACGGCCAACGCCGGCACGGGCCCCTTGGCCAGGGCCACCGCGCTGAGCAGGACGGTGACCACGAAGGGCCCGATGTATGGAATGAGCTCGATCACGGTGACGAAGACACCCAGCGGGAGGGCGTAAGGCACTCCGACGATCAGCAGCAGGATGGTGGCGATGACTCCGGCCAACAGGCTGGCCAGCAGGTTGCCCGCCACGAAGCCGCCGACGGCCCGGTAGACGCCCTTGCCGATCCGCTCGACCGAGCCGCGATGCTGCCGCGGCACGAGGGAGACCAGGCGCTGCCGCCAGGCCGGCCCTTCGAGCAGCATGAACAGGGTCAGGAAGGCGATGATCAGCAGCCCGACGATGCTGCTGGCAATGCCCTTGGCCACGCTCAGGCCCGACAGGGCCACGCCGGTCAGGCTGGCCTGGCCGCCGCCCTTGCCGGACTTCTGGATCTGCTCGACGACGTGGTACCTACGCTCGAGGAAGCCGAAGGTCCCCTTACCCGCTTTCAGGTCCGTGACGTATCCCGGCACCGCCTGCGCGAAGTTGGCCAACTGCGACACGACGGGTGGGATGAGCACGAGGACCAGCAGGGCGAACAGAATCAACGCCAGCGCATAGACGGTGATGACCGCCCATTGCCGCTTCAGCCCCCGGCGCTGGAAGAACTCCACCACCGGGTTCAGGGCGAGGGCCAGGAACAGGGCGATCGCGATGAGCGTCAGTGCCGAGTGCGCCAGGATGATGAAGTCCACAGCAGCGGCGACGGCGACCAGCACCCCGAGGACGATCAGGATCGAGCGGGGACGGAAGTGCACCACCCGCTCCCCGGCGGCGACGCGATCCCTGGACAGCGGTGGCTCGATGGAGCCGGGGCCCGAGGCGGGAGGCTGCGTCTTCATGGGCCGACCCTAGTGCGCGATTCACCGCCCGCAGCCACGTTGCACGGGCCGGCAGGATCCGCGGCGCGGGTAGACTCACCAGCGTGAGCGCCCCTCCTGCGGTGCGCGCGTCGGCATCCGGTGGCCTGGGCGACGTCGCCACCTCCGACTCCTCCTTGCGGCGGTTCCTCCACGGCCTGCCCGGCGTCGATCAGGTCGGTGCCGAGTCCCGGGCCGCCACGCTGTTCACCCGCAGCATCAAGAAGGCGTCGAAGGTGTGGGCGCTGGAGCAGGCGATCCGGATGATCGACCTGACCACCCTGGAGGGCCAGGACACGCCGGGCAAGGTGCGTGCGCTGTGCGCCAAGGCCCGGCGCCCCGACCCGAGCGACCCGACCACCCCGCCCGTCGCGGCCGTCTGCGTCTATCCCGACCTGGTGGCGGTGGCGGTCGAGGCGCTACGCGGCTCCGGCGTGCGCACGGCGTCGGTGGCCACCGCGTTCCCGTCGGGCCGGGCCACCCTGACTACCAAGTTGGTCGACGTCGCCGAGGCGATCGCGGCCGGAGCCGGCGAGATCGACATGGTGATCGACCGCGGCGCGTTCCTGTCCGGCCGGCTGATGGACGTCTACGACGAGATCGTCGCGGTCAAGGCGGCCTGCGGCGACCGGGCACACCTCAAAGTGATCCTCGAGACCGGCGAGTTGTCCACTCTGGACAATGTGCGCCGTGCCTCGTGGCTGGCGCTGCTGGCCGGCGGTGACTTCATCAAGACATCCACCGGCAAGGTGTCACCCGCGGCCACGCCGCCCGTTGCCCTGACCATGCTGCAGGCCGTGCGTGACTTCGAGGCATCGACCGGTGCGGCCCGGGGGGTCAAGGTGGCCGGCGGCATCCGCTCGGCCAAGGACGCGGTGCGCTACCTCGTGCTGGTCAACGAGGTGGCAGGGGAGCGTTGGCTCACCCCGGAGTTGTTCCGCTTCGGCGCCTCCAGCCTGCTCAACGACCTGCTGATGCAGCGCGCCACCCAGCGCACCGGTGCCTACTCCGGTCCCGATTACTTCACGCTGGACTGATCACCGTGGCCACCTGGGAATACGCGCCGGCGCCGGAGTCACGCGATCTGGCGCGGCTGCGCACGTCCTACGGCATGTTCGTCGACGGGGAGTTCTCCTCCGGCACTGGCGGGTCGTTCAAGACCGTCAATCCGGCCACCGAGGAGGTGCTCGCCGAGGTCGCCGAAGCCGACCAGGGCGACGTCGACCGGGCGGTCGCCGCGGCTCGCAAGGCGCACGACAAGACCTGGGGGCCGATGCCGCCGGCGGAGCGCGGCAAGTACCTGTTCCGGATCGCGCGCATGGTGCAAGAGCGCTCGCGTGAGCTCGCCGTTCTGGAATCCCTCGACAACGGCAAGCCGATCCGCGAGGCGCGCGACGTCGACGTCCCGCTCGTGGCGGCGCACTTCTTCTACTACGCGGGATGGGCCGACAAGCTGGGGTATGCCGGATTCGGGCCCGACCCCCGGCCACTCGGGGTCGCCGGTCAGGTCATCCCGTGGAACTTCCCGCTGCTCATGGCCGCCTGGAAGCTCGCACCCGCGCTGGCCGCCGGCAACACCTGCGTGCTCAAGCCGGCGGAGACGACCCCCCTGACCGCGCTCGTACTGGCCGAGATCTGCCAGCAGGCGGGCCTCCCGCCCGGTGTGGTCAACGTGCTGCCCGGAGCGGGTGCCACCGGTAGGGCCGTCGTCACGCACCCCGGCGTGGACAAGGTGGCGTTCACCGGCTCCACCGAGGTGGGCAAGGAGATCGCCCGCGCGCTGGCCGGCACCGCCAAGTTGCTCACGCTGGAGCTCGGCGGCAAGGCCGCCAACATCGTCTTTGACGACGCACCCCTCGACCAGGCCGTCGAGGGCATCGTCAACGGGATCTTCTTCAACCAGGGCCACGTCTGCTGCGCCGGGTCGCGGCTGCTGGTCCAGGAGTCGGTCGCCGAGGAGCTCCTCGACAAGCTAAAGCACCGGCTGGCCACGCTGCGGCTCGGCGATCCGTTGGACAAGAACACCGACATCGGTGCGATCAACTCCGCCGCTCAACTGGCCAAGATCCGCGAGCTAGCAGGTGTCGGAGACGCCGAGGGCGCGACGCGCTGGTCACCTCCCTGCGAGCTGCCCGAGCACGGATACTGGTTCCCGCCGACGCTGTTCACCGGCGTCTCGCAGGCGCACCGGATCGCCCGCGAGGAGATCTTCGGCCCGGTGTTGTCCGTGCTGACCTTCCGTACTCCCGACGAGGCGGTCGAGAAGGCCAACAACACGCCCTACGGCCTGTCCGCCGGGGTGTGGACCGACAAGGGCTCGCGGATCCTGTGGATGGCCCAGCGGCTGCGGGCCGGCGTGGTGTGGGCCAACACGTTCAACAAGTTCGACCCGGCCAGCCCGTTCGGCGGGTTCAAGGAGTCCGGCTTCGGGCGTGAGGGCGGCCGGCAGGGCCTGGAGGCCTATCTTTCCGCCGGCGACACAGGAGCGGCGCATGACTGAGCCTGAGCGCCTCGAAGTCTTCAAGACCTACAAGCTCTACATCGGCGGGAAGTTCCCGCGGTCGGAGTCCGGGCGGTCCTATGCCGTCTCCGACCCCAAGGGGCGCTTCCTCGCCAATGCGGCGCAGGCCTCCCGCAAGGATGCCCGCGACGCCGTGGTGGCCGCCCGCAAGGCCTTCCCAGGGTGGACCGCGGCAACCGCCTACAACCGGGGTCAGGTGCTTTACCGCGTGGCCGAGGTGCTGGAGGGACGGCGAGCGCAGTTCGCCCAGGAGGTGGCGGCCGGCGAGGGGTCGTCGGCCAAGCAGTCCGACGAACAGGTGACGCGCAGCATCGACCGCTGGGTCTGGTACGCCGGTTGGGCCGACAAGCTGGCGCAGGTCCTCGGCGGTGCCAACGCCGTCGCCGGGCCGTACTTCAACTTCTCAGTCCCCGAGCCGACCGGTGTCGTCGCCGTGCTCGCCCCGCAGCGCTCCTGCCTGCTCGGCCTGATCAGCGTGCTCGCGCCGGTGATCGTCGGCGGGTCGACGGCGGTGGTCGTCACATCTCAGGATCGGCCACTGCCGGCGGTCAGCCTGGCCGAGGTGCTGGCCACCAGCGACCTGCCCGGCGGCGTGGTCAACATCCTCTCCGGGTCGACCGCCGAGCTCGCGCCGTGGCTGGCCGCGCACATGGACGTCGACGCCATCGACCTGTGCGGCGCACCCGACGACCTGCACGCCGACCTGGAGCGGCGCGCCGCCGACAACGTCAAGCGGGTGATCCGCGCGCCGCTGGGCGGCGAGCCCGATTGGGCCGACGAGCCCGGGCTGCACCGCATGTCGTCCTACCTGGAGACCAAGACCGTGTGGCACCCGATGGGAGTCTGACCTCTTGACCTCGCCCACCCTGTTCCTCGGCGTCGAGTTGGAGCCGGTGCAGCTGTGCCTACCGACCGACTCCGGCTACACCCTGCGCTACTACCGCGAGGCAGCAGAGGGACCCGACCCGGTTTTCCTCGGCCGTGACGGGGTCGTTTTCGCCTTCCGTACGACCGAGGGCCTGGTCGCTTTCCTGCGCAGCGGCGCCGAGCACGACCTGACCGACCTCGAGGGATGGGACGAGGTCGCGGCCACCGCGGACATCGACGTGACCCCCGACGAGATGGGCATCTACCAACTCGACCTGGTCGTGGAAATGCTCCGGGCCGGGCCGGATTCCTGGGACTACGAGTTGCTGGTGCTCGCCGGGGAGGCCGCCCGCGACGTGGCGAAGTACGCCGGACAGGCCGAGGTGCTTGCGGCCCTCGGCCCCGGGTCGCCCCTGGACTCCCTCGACGATGACCTGCGCGACGGTGGACTGCTCGCCCGCCGGCGGCTAAAGAAGCGCGACGGTGACGGACTGGCGATCGGCTGGCGCGGCGTGATCGGCCGGCTCACCCCGGTGATCGACTTCCGCGACTGAGCAGCCCGGGCCCTCCCTCCGCGATGATCACAAAAGTTTGCAGGGCGGCACGCCGACCGCCCCGCGCATGTCCATGATCACGAAATCCAGGGTGCTCAGCCGGCGATCAGGTCGGCGTACCTCGGCTTGATCACGTCGTTGATCAGGGCCAACCGCTGGTCGAAGGGCAGGAAGGCCGACTTCATCGCGTTGACCGTGAACCACTGC
>JBDUBV010000025.1:0-22926 GCA_040003795.1 Pseudonocardiales bacterium
CGTGAATCGCTGCTGTCGTCGGCATCACCGCAGGCCAGTCGCCGCCAGGCCGGCGACGCGACAAGCGCGGCGATCTGGACGGCTTCGGGATAGACGACGGCGAACAGCCGCGATGCACTGAACGCCGTTGCCTGCCTGCCTCGCGGGATCAGGATGCCGGCGCGGCGGTCCGACTCGTGGCAAGCTCCCCCGTCGTTCTCCAACCAGTCGCTCCAGACGTGTCCGCAGACGAGGAATGCGGTCAGGACCGCGTCACCACGCTTCATTGAGAAGAGCCGCCAATGTGCGCGCTCAAGCGGCATGCGAGGGACGGAGGCGCAGGGCCGAGGCATCGTCTCAGTTTCCGTCTCATTCACCGTGGTTCGCGGCGGTCCGGTCCGTTCACGTCGTTGCTGCCGGCAGCGCAATAGGCCCTCCCGAACGCTGCCGGACAGGTCTGAGCAGACCTCGAAAGCGTGTGAGGATGCAAGATGTCCGTGGGTTCAAATCCCACCGCCACCGCCAATGTGAATGTCTCGAGACATCGGGCAGTCGTTGCCTCCTGGGAGCGCGCAGAAGTCAGCCGGTGGCTCGGGGCGGGGACCGTCTGTGGCGGGCAGTGCTGGGAGCCTTCTGTGGCCTGCTGAGGCGAAGGACCGAGCGAAGGGTCGCGGTGGCTGTCCGGACCGGCGCCCGCCGGGCGTGGCGTGGCGCCTGAGCGCCAGCGTCCGAGCTCGGCGGTGCAGCTTCGACGGCTAGCAGGCGCAGGCCGGCCGTGAGTTGCCGCAGGACAGTGGAACGGCTCAGACCGAGGATTCGCGCCGTGTCGCCGACCGTCCGGCCTGCCGAGTACGTCACCGCCAAAGCCAAGCGTTGCTGCGGGTCGAGCGTGCCCGCTGCTCCTCCCATCTGTGCTGCCAGGGCAAGGCCGCGGGCGAGTTGTTGCGCGTCGAGGTTGGCCTCTGTCGGCCGAGGGTTCTCGGTGGATAGGGAGCCCACTGCCGATCGGCGGGATGCTCGGGTGGCCCACTCGTGAGTGAGGGCGCCCAATCGCGTTCGAGGTGTGCCGGTTGCGAGGTTCGGTTGGTGCGGTGCGGCGCAGACGGCGGTGAACACGTTGTAGGTGATCTCCGCGGCGACGCTCGGCGAAGAGGTGATGTGAAGGGCCAGGGTGTACACGGCGGCTCCGCACTCCGCGTAGAGCGCCAGCAGTCCGCCGGAGTCAGCGCGCTGTGGGCCTGCCGCGGTCTGGCTGTCCTGGCCTGCTGGGGGATCGATCCGTTCAGCCATGTTGTGGCCCCCGCTAGTGACCGAACTCCAGGTTGAATCCAGTCCTCCTTTCGACACTACGTCCTGGACGAGCGCGGCACGTACCGCATGACCCTGCGCGTACGGCAGGACGTTGTGCCTAGACAGACGGCTCGACGGCAAAGGGTCATAAATCTGCATAGTCAGGGCCGGTCCTTCTTGGCCAGCTTGCTGACGACGGCGTCGTAGGAGGCGTCGATCGCGGCGCGGATCTCCTCGTCAGAGATCGCCCCGGCGACCTGCAGGGTGTTCCAGCCGGAGCGGCCGATGTAGGACATCACGGCGGCATCGTCGGGGAATCTGGTCAGCCACTCGTCGGCCTCTTCCCGGGTCCGCCCGCACTTGAGCCCCACCGAGGTGCCTGCCCCGAGGAACGCCAAGATCTTGGGGCCGACCTTGGCCACCGTGTCACCCTCCCACGGCTCGTCGGACCAGGCACCGGGCTTGCTCTGACAGTGGCTCGCCACCTCCTCGGGCGTTACGACAGCCTCCTCGGCACGTGTCGCACTGTGGCTATCTCCGGCGGCGCCGGCGAGTGGACGTTCCGAAGATGCCGCGGCTGATCTCGCGCCCAGCGGCGCTGGCGGCCGACCGGGCGAAGGACCTGAACACCGACGAGCCGAGGATCCCGCCGATGACGGCACCCGCGCCTGCCGCCGCCGGCTCCCGCGACGCACGGCGCGATGACTGCTGCGGTGCCGGTGCCTGCGTTGCCGGTGCCGGCGTTGCCGGTGCCGGTGCCTGTGGTGCATGGGCCGGCGGGGGTGCCGGCGCTTGCGCTGGGGAAGGGACCACCTTCGCTAGCAGCCGCTCGTAGGCCGAGTCGCGGTCGACCGCCGCACCGTACTCGGCCTGCAGGGGGGAGGCAGTGACCATCGCCTGTTGCTGCGCCGGGTCGAGCTGCGCCATGAGCGAGCGGGGCGGCCGCATCCGGGTCCAGGCCACCGGCGTGGGCGCTCCGCTCTCCGAGAGCACGGTGACCACCGCCTCGCCGATGCCGAGCTGGGTGAGCACCTCTTCGAGGTCGTACGGCGATCGGGGGAACGTCGACACCGTGGCCTTGAGCGCCTTGGCGTCGTCGGGGGTGAAGGCGCGCAGCGCGTGCTGCACCCGGTTGCCGAGCTGGCCAAGGACGTCGGCGGGCACGTCCTTGGGGGTCTGGGTGACGAAGAAGACGCCCACGCCCTTGGAGCGGATCAGGCGTACCGTCTGCGCGATCGCGGCGAGGAACTCAGGCGAGGCGTCGTCGAAGAGCAGGTGCGCCTCGTCGAAGAAGAAGACCAGCTTGGGTTTGTCGATGTCGCCGACCTCGGGCAGGTCGTGGAAGAGGTCTGCTAGCAGCCACATCAGGAAGGTCGAGAACAGCACCGGCCGGTCTTGCAGGCTGGGAAGCTCCATGATGGTGGCGATCCCGCGGCCGTCCGCAGCGGTGCGGATCAGGTCGTGGGTGTCGAACTCCGGCTCACCGAAGAAGCGGTCGGCCCCCTGGTCGGAGAAGGCGACCAGGTCGCGCAGCAGCACGCCGGCCGTCGCCTTCGACAGCCCGCCCAGGCCGGCGAGGTCGGCCGCACCCTCGGCGCTGGTGAGGTACTGGATCACCGAACGCAGGTCCTTCAGATCCAGCAGCGGCAGGCCTGCCTTGTCGGCGTAGTGGAAGACCAGGCCGAGGGAGGAGGACTGCACAGCGTTGAGGCCGAGGACTTTGCTGAGCAGGATCGGCCCGAACGACGTCATCGTCGCCCGCACCGGCACCCCGGTGCCCTCGCCACCCAGCGCCAGGAACTCCACCGGGAACCCCGCGGGCTCCCACCTCAGGCCGATCTCCTGGACCCGCTTGGTGATCCGGTCGTTGGCCACGCCGGCCGTCGCCATGCCGGACAGGTCCCCCTTGATGTCGGCGAGGAACACCGGCACCCCTGCCTCGCAGAGCTGCTCGGCGAGCACCTGCAGCGTCTTGGTCTTGCCGGTGCCGGTTGCGCCGGCGACCAGGCCGTGCCGATTCAGCATGGACAGCGGCAGGCGTACCAGTGCATCAGGGTGTGCCGCACCGTCGACCACGAGAGCGCCGAGCTCGACGGCCGGGCCGTCGGTGGCGTAGCCCTTCTGGACGGCGGATACCAGGTCGGCGGCGTCGGTCATGAGGTCCTTCCGATCGGGGGTCCGCAGAATACCGGCTCCAGCTGTGCAAACCGGAGGGTAGCTTCGCAGGCGGCACCGGCAAAGGAGAGGCTGATGACCGCACCGTCGGACATCGACGTCGAGACCACGGCGCGGGTCGAGGCATTCAGCGACGGGGTGTTCGCCATCGCGATCACCCTGCTCGTCCTCGAGCTCAAGGTGCCCCAAGGCGTTGGCGAGGGACAACTCTGGCACGCGGTCCTCGCGGAGTGGCCCTCTTTCGGCGCCTACCTCACGAGCTTCTTCGTGATCGGTGTCATGTGGGTCAACCACCACGCGATGTTCCGGCAGTTCGTCCGGTGTGACCGCGTCCTGCTGTTCCTGAACCTGTTGCTCCTGCTCTGGACGGCGCTGCTGCCCTTCCCGACTGCACTGCTGGCCAGGTACGTGGACGCCGGCGGCCCCGACTCCCATGTGGCCGCTGCCGTCTACAGCGCCAATCTGCTGCTGGCGGCCGTGGCCTTCTCGGCCATCTGGGCGTACGGCGTGCGCGGCGGGCGGCTCATCTCGGAGCCGCTGGGGGCACTCGACGAGCGTCGGTCCCTCGTCCGCTTCGGCATCGGCTGCCTGGTCTATGCCGCTACGATCTGCCTGGCCTTCGTCTCGGCACCGCTGGTCCTCGCCGTGCAGTTCCTCGTGGCCTTGTACTACTGCTTCGACCAGATCGCGGCGGGTCGCCGGAGGCCCTAACAGCGCGGGCGACAGGGCCGGCCGCCGCTCCTTCCTCCGGCCGGCCGGGTAGCAAAGCGCTGGCCGGGCTGGAATTGTGACGCTATGACCCCACCGCCAGACGGACTCACGCGCTACCGGCTGTTCACCGGGCCCGACGACATCACCTTCTGCCACCGGGTGAGCGAGGCACTGGACATGGGCTATGTCCTGCATGGCAGTCCATCGCTCACCCACAACGGCGAGCATGTCGTCGCCGGTCAGGCACTCATCTGGCCCTATCCGGAGGATTAGTCGGCGATGGGCAGGTAGATCCGCCCGCCGTGCTCGGCGAACTCCGCTGACTTCTCCGCCATGCCCGCCTCCAGTGCGGCCGCGTCGTCGAGGCCACGCTGCGCGGCATACTCCCGTACGTCCTGGCTGATCTTCATCGCGCAGAAGTGCGGCCCGCACATCGAGCAGAAGTGCGCCGTCTTGGCAGGCGCGGCTGGCAGCGTCTCGTCGTGGAAGGACCGGGCCGTGTCGGGGTCGAGGGCCAGGTCGAACTGGTCGGTCCACCGGAACTCGAACCGCGCGTCGGACAGCGCGTCGTCCCATGCCTGCGCCCCGGGATGCTCCTTGGCGACATCGGCGGCGTGGGCGGCGATCTTGTAGGCGATCACGCCCGCCTTGACGTCGTCGCGGTCGGGCAGCCCGAGGTGCTCCTTGGGCGTGACGTAGCAAAGCATCGCGGTGCCGTACCACCCGATCATCGCCGCGCCGATCGCCGAGGTGATGTGGTCGTAGCCGGGTGCGATGTCGGTGGTCAGCGGGCCGAGGGTGTAGAACGGCGCGTCGTCGCAGAGCCGCTGCTGCAGCTCCATGTTCTCCTGGATCTTGTGCATGGGCACGTGGCCGGGCCCCTCGATCATTACCTGGACGTCGTGCTCGCGGGCGACCCGGCCGAGCTCGCCGAGGGTGCGCAGCTCGGCCAGCTGCGACTCGTCGTTGGCGTCGGCCACGCAGCCTGGCCGCAGGCCGTCGCCGAGGGAGAAGGTCACGTCGTAGGCCCGCAAAATCTCGCACAGCTCGACGAAGTGGGTGTAAAGGAAGTTCTCCTCGTGGTGCGCGAGGCACCACGCGGCCATGATCGACCCGCCGCGCGAGACGATGCCGGTCTTGCGCCTGGCGGTCAGCGGCACGTAGCTCAGCAGCACGCCGGCGTGCACCGTCATGTAGTCCACGCCCTGCTCGCACTGCTCGATCACGGTGTCGCGGTAGACGTCCCAGCTCAGCTCGGCCGCCTTGCCATCGACCTTCTCCAGCGCCTGGTAGATCGGCACCGTGCCGATCGGCACCGGTGCGTTGCGGATGATCCACTCCCGCGTGGTGTGGATGTTGCGCCCGGTCGAGAGGTCCATCACCGTGTCAGCGCCCCAGCGGGTCGCCCACACCATCTTGTCGACCTCCTCCTCGATCGAGGAGGTCACCGCGCTGTTGCCGATGTTGGCGTTGATCTTCACCAGGAACGCCCGGCCGATGATCATCGGCTCGGACTCCGGATGGTTGACGTTGGCCGGGATCACTGCCCGCCCCTCGGCCACCTCGTCCCGGACCAGTTCGGCGGGCACGCCCTCGCGCATGGCGATGAATTCCATCTCCGGGGTGATCAGGCCCCGCCTGGCGTACGCCAGTTGTGTCACGGCGGCCTGCCCGATTGCGCGAACCGGGCGGCGCTGCGCGCCGCGGAACACCGCGTCGAGGTTGTGCATGCTGCCGCCCTTGCGGCCATCGTCCTCGGGGCGGGTGGCCCGGCCGTCGTGGGCCTGCGTGTCGCCGCGCTCGGCGATCCAGTCGGCGCGGACCGCGGCCAGGCCGCGGCGCACGTCGATGTCGGCGCCGGCCTCGGTGTACGGGCCCGAGGTGTCGTAGAGCACCATCGAGTCACCGGTGCTCAGCGGCACCTCGCGCATCGGCACCGCGATGTCTTGGCGGCTGCCCTGCAGGTAGATCTTGTGACCGGCCGACAGCGGGCCGGTGGAGACGCTCATCGGAACCTCGGACACGGTCATTCGCAACTCACTCCCTTTGCCGGCATTACCCGGCAGGTTCGGCGGTCGGCTTGTCGCCCTCTCAGCCCGGACCCATCCGAGCTCCCGCGGTGCTGCCTCAACGTACGACACATCGCTACAGCACCGCCATTCCGTGCTGTGCCGAGGACGCCTGTGCCTGCGACCGCTTGGGGATGCGGCCGGCTCCCCGGGCCAGCCAACCGGCATGCACGGCCGCCGCCATCGCCGCCGCCATCCGGGCCGGGTCCTGCGCCCGGGTGACCGCCGAGGCCAGCAGCACGGCGTCGCAGCCCAGCTCCATGGCCAGCGCCGCATCGGAGGCCGTGCCGATGCCCGCGTCGAGGATCACCGGCACCTGAGCCTCGGCGACGATCAGCTCGATGTTGCGCGGGTTGCCGATCCCCAGGCCGCTGCCGATGGGGGAGCCCAGCGGCATCACCGCTGCGCAGCCTGCTTGCTGCAGCCGCCTTGCCAGCACCGGGTCGTCGTTGGTATAGGGCAGCACGGTGAAGCCGTCGGCGATCAGCTGGGCAGCTGCTGCCAGCAGCTCGGAGCCGTCCGGGAGCAGGGTGTGCTCGTCGGCCACGACCTCCAGCTTGACCCAGTCGGTCTGCAGCGCCTCGCGGGCCAGACGTGCGGTGAGCACCGCCTCGCGGGCGGTTCGGCAGCCGGCGGTGTTGGGGAGCACGCGGACGCCGTGGCGCTCCAGCACGTCGAGCACCGATCCGGAGGTGCCCGGGTCGAGCCGGCGCATCGCCACCGTGCACATCGCGGTGCCGGATGCGGCCACCGCCTCGTCGAGGACCCGCAGACTCGGTGTGCCGCCGGTGCCCAGGATCAGCCGCGAGGCGAGCTCCGTACCGGCGATGTTCAGGAAGTCGTCCACGGTCAGCCTCCCTGCACGGCCATCACCAGCTCGACCACGCCGCCGTCCCGGATGTGCTGGGTGGGCCAGCTCCCGCGGGGGACGACCGTTCCGTCGATGGCGACAGCGGTGCCCCTACTGGTGCCTGCGACCTGCTCGACCAGCTCGGCCACGGTGGTGCCGGGGTTGAGGTGACGGGGCTGGCCGTTGACTGTGACGTTCATCGGGCAGCTGCCGCGGCGGCGTACCGCATCGGCGAGAAGGCTGCCAGCCCGAGCGGCATCGCTTCCCCCGCCAGGACTCCGGCCATGGCATCGGCGGTGACCGGCGCCAGCAGCAGGCCGTTGCGGTAGTGGCCCGTAGCCACCAGCAGGCCGGGCTGGGCTGTCTGCCCGATCAGCGGGGCGTTGTCGGGCGTGGCCGGCCGCAGGCCGGTGCTGACCTCCTCGAGTTCGGCCTCGCCGATCTCCGGCAGCAGGGCCTGCGCGTCGCGCAGCAGCTCATAGACCGCGCCTGCCCTTGGCCGTAGGTCGAAGCCGACCGCCTCGCTCGACGCCCCTACCACAATGCGGCCGTCGGCTCGGGGGACGAGGTAGACCGGTGACCCGCGGACGCTCCCGCGCAGGACGTGGCTGAGCAACGGCGTGCCCTCGGCTCGCAGGCGCAGCGTCTGCCCCTTGACAGGGCGCACCGGGGGCAGCGCGTCCGCAGGCAGCCCGGCAATCTGCCTCGACCAGACCCCAGCGGCCAGCACGACCTGCCCAACGCTGATGACCTGGCCGGTCGCCAGCCGTATGCCGATCACATTGCCTGCGTCTATGTCCACGGCCGCCACGGCACTGGCCACCAGGGACACGCCGGAACCGGCCGCCGCGGCCAGCAGGGCGGCGTGCAGCAGCCGGTTGTCCACCTGGTGGTCGCCGGCCGCGACCAGGCCGCCGGGCAGGCCGGCGGCGAGCCCGGGCTCGAGCCGGCGCAGCTCGGCGCCGCTGACCAGCTCCGACGGCAGGCCGAGCGTGCGGTGGAAGGCGTGCAGGTCACGTAGGGCGGCCAGGTCGGCTGCGTCCCACGCAGCCTGCACGGTGCCGCAGGCGCGGTAGCCCACCGGCAGGTGGCCGGCCTGCTCCAGCTCGGCGACGAAGGCCGGATACCGCCGGGCCGACTCGACGTTGAGTGCGAGCAGTGGCGTCTCGCCGTAGTGCAGTTCGGTGACCGGCGCGAGCATGCCGGCGGCGGCATGGGTGGCACCCTCGCCCGGCGTGGGGTCGGCGACGGTCACCGACAGCCCGCGCTGGGCGGCCCGCCAGGCGACGGACAGCCCGATGACGCCGGCGCCGACGACCAGCACATCGGTGGTGCGCACCACGCAGGCCCCTTCCCGGCGTGACAGGGGGGCTCGACTCCCTGCGCCGGCATTACCCGGATCAGGTGACTTACGGTCGGGGGCTCCCCAGCCCACCCTCTCAGCCCAGTGGCACCGGGCTCCCGTGCAACACCGAGGCTACCCGTACGGTGCGGACGTGCCCAGCGATGCCCGAGCGGCCCTCGCCAGCGCCCGGCTCTACCTGTGTACGGACTCCCGCCGCCGGCAGGGCGACCTGGCGGACTTCCTCGACGCCGTGCTGGCGAACGGCGTGGACATCGTGCAGCTGCGCGAGAAGGGGCTGGAGGCGGCCGAGGAGATCCGCCTGCTGGAGGTGTTCGCGGCCGCTGCCGAGCGGCACGGCAGGCTCTTCGCGGTCAACGACCGGGCCGACGTGGCGCTTGCCGCCGCCGCTCCCGTGCTGCATCTGGGCCAGGACGACCTGCCGGTGCCGGTGGCCCGGCAAATCCTCGGCGACCGCGTGGTCCTCGGCCGATCGACGCACTCGCCGGAGCAGTTCGACGCCGCCCTGTGCGAGCCGGGCACCGACTACCTGTGCGCCGGCCCGACGTGGCGGACGCCGACCAAGCCGGGCCGCCCGGCCGCCGGCCTCGGGCTGATCGAGCATGCCGCCCGCTCTGCGACGAGCCGGCCCTGGTTCGCCATCGGCGGCATCGACCTGCACCGGCTCGATGAGGTGATGGAGCTCGGGGGCCGGCGGGTCGTCGTGGTTCGGGCGATCACCGAGGCGGACGACCCCGGTGCGGCAGCGCGGGCCTTCGCCGATCGGCTGGCGGGCTAGTCGCGGATCCGCCAAAAGTGCCCGACCGGCCCCAGCCCGTGGCCCAGGGGATAGGAGCCGGTGACCGCCGCCGTCACGTAAGCCTTGCCGGCCCGCACCGCCGACGCCACGTCCAGGCCGCGGGCCAGGGCGGCACAGGTGGCCGCTGCCAGGACGTCACCGCTGCCGTGGGTGTGCGGCGTCTCGTACCTCGGCGAAGGCAGCCGCTCGAATTCGGTGCCGTCGAAGAGCACATCGGTCGAGTCGGCGCCGCCCCGGTGCCCGCCCTTGACCAGCACCCACTGCGCACCCAGCCCGTAGAGCATCCGAGCTGCCTCGCGCATGTCCTCCTCGGTGCGTACGTCGATGCCGGTTAGCAGGCGCACCTCGTCGGTGTTGGGTGTCACGAGCGTGGCCAGCGGCAGGATCAGCGTCGTCAGTGCCGAGAGAGCGTCGGGGCGCAGTAGGAGGTCGCCGTGTTGCGAGGCGGCCACCGGATCGACGACGAGGGGGCTCACACCCAGCCGGCCGACCGTCTCGGCGACCGCTTCGATGATCGCGGCGGAGGCCAGCATGCCGGTCTTCGTCGCTCCGACACCGATGTCGGTGACCACCGACTCGATCTGCTCCGCCACTGCGTGCGGCGGGAGCTCGTAGATGCCGGAGACGCCCACGGAGTTCTGCACCGTCACCGCGGTGACGGCAGACATCCCGTGGACACCGCAGGCGAGGAACGTCTTGAGGTCGGCCTGGATGCCCGCGCCGCCCCCGGAGTCGGAGCCGGCAATGGTCAGCGCTGTCGACGTCATCAGCGCCCATTGTGGCGGTACCCGGCCAACGCGGCAGAGTATGGAGCATGGAGACTCATCAGGCACGCCCGACCCTCTACGACTTTGCCGGCGGTGAGCCGGCGTTTCTCGCACTCGCCACCGCCCACCATGCCCGCTGCCTGGCCGATCCTGAGCTGAATCACCCGTTCACCGCCCCCGGCGGGCACCCGGCGCACATCACTCGGTTGGCGGCCTACTGGGCAGAGGTGCTGGGCGGACCACCGCACTACTCCCGGTCTTACGGCGACGAGGCTGCCGTCCTGCAGATGCACGCGGGCAACGGCGACATGGGCGACCTGGGCCGCAGGTTCCTCGACTGCTTCGTGCAGGCCACAGACGATGCGCGCCTGCCCGCTGACCCGGAGTTCAGGGCTGCCTTGCGCGCCTATATGACGTGGGCAGTCGACGCCGTGCTGGCCTATTCACCGCAGGGTGCCGTGGTGCCGGCTGGCGTCGCCATGCCGCACTGGTCGTGGGACGGCCTGCGGACTTGAGCCGGCCGCAGAGCGGGTTCCGCTGAAGCGCCAACCCGGTCACAATCGAGTCACATCGTCACCGCGCTGTCGCCGGACACGCCAACATGGGCCGGCCACGCAACGACGGACCGCGAGGGAGGTGGCGCAAGGATGACGGCGCCCCTCGAGGTCAGCCCCGCCGAAGCCCAAGCGGCTCCCGAGGCGGTGCTGCAGGGTCAGCCCAGGATCGAGGGCCGCTCGCTCGGCCGCATCGCGTGGACCCGCCTCAAGCGCGACAAGGTCGCCATGGTCGGAGCGGGGGTGGTGATCCTGCTCATCGTGGTGGCGATCCTCGCGCCGGTGATCGTCTCCCTGGCGGGTCACCCACCCAACGAGTTCCACTACAAGCAGGTCAGCGCCGACACCCAGACACCCATCGGTGCCCGCGGCGGCATCAGCAGGGACTTCCTGTTCGGCGTGGAGCCGATCAACGGCCGGGACCTGTTCAGCCGGATCGTGTACGGCGCCCGGATCTCCCTGCTGATCGCGTTCCTGGCCACGATGTTGTCCATGGTCATCGGCACGGTGACCGGCATCATCGCCGGCTACTTCGGCGGGTGGGTCGATGCGCTGATCAGTCGGCTGATGGACATCTTCCTCGCCTTCCCGATCCTGCTGTTCTCTCTCGCGCTGGTCGGGGTCGTCCCGGACACCGCCTTCGGTCTCAGCGGCGACGCCCTGCGTATCGCTTTGATCATCTTCATCGTCGGCGTCGTGAACTGGCCCTACATCGGCCGGGTGGTCCGCGGGCAGACCCTGTCGCTGCGGCAGCGCGACTTCGTCGACTCGGCGATCAGCCTCGGCGCCCGAAGCCCGTACATCCTCTACAAGGAGGTGCTGCCCAACCTCGTGGCGCCGATCCTGGTCTACACGACGCTGCTGATCCCGACCAACATCCTGTTCGAGGCGGCCCTGTCGTTCCTCGGCGTCGGTGTGCGCCCGCCCCAGGCCAGCTGGGGCGGCATGCTCAACGACGCCACGCACTGGTACCAGACCGACCCGTGGTTCATGTTGCCGCCGGGACTGGCGATCTTCGTCACCGTCCTGGCGTTCAACCTGTTCGGCGACGGCCTGCGCGATGCACTCGACCCACGCTCGCACTAGCTCGGCAAACGGTTAGCCCAACAGAGAGGGTGGCAACACATGAAGAACAGACGCAGCGTCGCGGCAGTCGCCGTGTGTGCGGCCGTCACCATGGTCCTGGCCGGCTGCAACAGCAAGGCCAAGACCTCGACCAAGAGCACCAGCAAGGCGGGGTTCAACGCGGCAGTCGGCAAGATCTTCCAGCCGTCTGACAAGAAGGGCGGGACGCTGAAGTTCGCCAACTCCGGCGACTGGGACAGCCTTGACCCGGCCGACACCTACTACGGCTTCTCGTGGAACTTCGTCCGCAATTACGGCCGGTCACTTGTGGTCTTCAAGTCCGCTCCCGGCGCGGGTGGCACCCAACTCGCCCCCGACCTTGCCGAGACACTCGGCAAGCCCAGCGACGACGCCAAAACGTGGACCTACAAGATCCGCAAGGGCGTCAAGTTCGAAGACGGCACGACCGTGACGTCCAAGGACGTCAAGTACGCCGTCGAGCGCTCGCTGGACAAGACGGTCTTCCCCGACGGCCCGACCTACTTCAACGACTTCCTGGACCTGCAGGGCTACACCAGCCCCTACAAGGACTCCGATCCCAGCAAGCTCGGTCTGAAGGCCATCGAGACCCCCGACGACAGCACGATCATCTTCCACCTCAAGCAATCCTTCTCCGGCTTCGACTACTTCGCCCAGCTCCCGTCGACCATTCCGGTCCCGGTCGCGAAGGACACCGGCAGCAAGTACAAGGAGCATGTGGTCTCGAGCGGTCCGTACAAGTTCGACCAGAACAACCTCGGCAAGAACTTCACGATGGTGCGCAACACCTCTTACGACCCAGCGACGGACCCCGCGTCCGGCCGCAAGCCGCTGGTCGACCGGATGGAGGTCGCGCTCAACGTCAACAGCGACGACATCGACAACCGCCTGCTGGCCGGTGACCTCGACGTCTCCATCGAGGGCACCGGCGTCGGCGCCGCCACGCAGGGCAAGGTGCTCAGCGACCCGGCGCTGAAGGCCAAGGCCGACTCCGCGGACATCGCGCGGACCTGGTTCGCCGTGTTCGACACCGATGTAGCTCCCTTTGACAACGTGCACTGCCGCAAGGCGGTGCTCTACGCCGCGGACAAGACCGGTTATCAGCGGGCCTACGGCGGCTCGACGGGCGGGACCATCGCCACGAGCCTCATGCCGCCGCTGATCCCCGGCTACAAGAAGACCGACCTCTACGAGTTCGGTTCGAAGCCCGACGGTGACGTCAGCAAGGCGAAGGACGAACTCAAGCAGTGTGGGCAGCCGAGCGGCTTCTCCACCAACATCTCCTACCGCGTCGAGCGGCCCAAGGAGAAGGCGACCGCTGAGGCCTTGCAGGCATCCCTTGCAAGGGTCGGCATCAAGCTCACGATCAAGGGCTTCCCGAAGGGCGACTACGCCGCGCTCTATGCCGGCAAACCCGACTACGCCAAGTCCCACCAGCTCGGCATCAAGATCTACGGCTGGGGTGCTGACTGGCCGGACGGCTTCGGCTTCCTCGACCAGATCGTCGACAGCCGGGTGATCCGGGCCACCGGCGGCAACACCAACCTCGGGATCAAGGTGCCCGAGGCCGACTCCCTGCTCGACAAGGCTCTGCAGACGACCGACAAGGGCGATCGCGAGAAGATCTGGGGCCAGATCGACCAGGTCGTGATGGAGAATGCGGCAGCCCTGCCAGGCATCTGGGCCAAGGGCCTGCTCTACCGCCCCCCGACGTTGACCAACGTGTTCGTCAACAACGGCTTCGGGATGTACGACTACACAGTCATGGGCAAGAAGTAGGTCACGACACGACCCCGAGGTAGGTGAAGGCGTAGTCGGCCGGCGGTCCGCGACGAGGGTGTCGCAGGGCCGCCGGCCGGAAAGCCGACAGCGTGCGCGCATACGTCATCCGGCGGCTGATCGTCTCCGTACTGCTGCTGTTCATCGTCAGCGCAGTCGCCTTCGCCATCTTCTTCGTGGTCCCACGCATCGCCGGCGCGAGCTCTGACGACATGGCAGCCCGCTACGTCGGCAAGAGCGCCGGAGCGGCCCAGATCCATCAGACCGCGGTGCACCTCGGCTTCACCGACCCGCTCTACCTGCAGTACGGCCGCTTCGTGAAGGGCATCCTCGTCGGGGCGGACTACGACACCGGTCCGTCCACTGTGCACTGTCCGGCGCCGTGTCTGGGCTACTCCTTTTTGCGGCAGACGCCGGTGCTGCCCGACCTCCTCGACCGGCTGCCGGTCACCCTGTCCCTGGCCTCCGGTGCAGCAGTCATCTGGCTGCTCGCCGGCGTGGCGACCGGCGTCCTGTCGGCCTTGAAGCGCGGCAGCGTTTTCGACCGCTCGGCGATGGGGGTTGCGTTGGCGGGCGTCTCCCTGCCGATCTTCTTCACCGGCCTGCTGTCGCTGTCGGTCTTCAGCTATGCGATGGGCTGGGCAGCACCCGGTGGGACCAACCCGATGGAGGCGGCCAACCCGGCGCAGTGGGCATACGACCTGCTGCTGCCCTGGATCACGCTGGCGTTCCTGTTCGCGGCTGCCTACGCCCGACTGACCCGCTCAGGGATGTTGGAGACGATGGGGGAGGACTACATCCGCACGGCCCGGGCCAAGGGCCTGCCCGAGCACACCGTGGTGCTGCGGCACGGCCTGCGGGCGGCGCTCACGCCGATCACCACGATCTTCGGCCTCGACCTGGGCCTGCTGCTCGGCGGCGCGATCCTGACCGAGAGCACCTTCTCGTTACCGGGCCTGGGGCAGTACGCCGTGCTCGCGATCACGGAGAACGACCTGCCCAAGGTGCTCGGTGTCACGATGTTCGCGGCGTTCTTCATCATCGCCGCCAACCTCGTCGTCGACCTGCTCTACGGCGTCATCGACCCGCGGGTGCGCAGCCGATAGAGCATTGGGCGGGGTAGCGGTCAGGCGGGTTGGGAAGCGGTGCTGGCCCGGCCGTCGGGTGACGGTGCGGTCACCGACGCCGGGGGCCGCTTGAACTCGGCAGCCGTCTTGTCCCCCGCGGCGTAACCGCCGCGCCGGTCCAGCCAGGCGCCGGTCAGCACGCGACGGTCACCGTTGTGGTTGACGTTGCTGTTGCTCACCGGGCCCCCTCCAGCTAGGTCTCGATGAACTCAAGATACTCGACCTCCTTCCATCGCACGAGGACGCCGACGCCGCGCATCCGGACATTGCCGTCGTCGTCGACGACGAATTGGCCGTCGGCGTCGGCCTCGGCGGTGTCGACGAGGTAGAGATCCTGCGGGTGGGGATAGCCGGCGGCGTAGCTGCGCAGTGACCCATCGGAGGCGCTGCCGTAGGCCCCGAGGATCCAGGTCGCCTCAGACTTCATCCTCAGCCTTACCCAACCCGTCAGGTCCTCGGTGCTGAACAGGTTGTCCCAGGCGCGCGGGGCCGGGTGCTCGCCGGCAAACCACCGACCCCACCGCGTGCGGTTGTGGGCAGCAGTCCCGACCAGCCGGCCGAGGGCCACGGGCACCCCGACGAAGGCGGCGACGAAAAGCCACACCCACCACGGCAGGGGCCGGCCCTCGCGCAGCCAGCCGGTGACCACGAACTTGCGGTAGAGCTGATAGATCACCGGGGTGGCCAGCACCTGCAGCAGCGCGGAGGCACCGACGAAGCGCAGCACTCGATCGGAGGTCTTGATCGTCCACGCCCCGGCCTGGCGCTCGAAGGCCCAGGTGTAGAGGGCACCCGGCAGCAACGCGAGGATCAGGACCGCGAGGGCTTGAAAGGTCGACGGCACGCGACGAACGTAGACCAGCGGTGTGTCGTTCGGCCGTACGGTGGGGGCATGCGACCAGTGCCGTGGTGGGGGGTGCTCTCGGCAGCCTGCGCCCCGGTGTCCCTGATCGGTGGATGGACGGTGGCTGCCTCCCGACAGACCGGCGGCTTCGACCCGGTGACCGAGACGATCAGCGCGCTGGCGGCACACGGTGCTACCGACCGGTGGATCATGACCGGGGGGCTGGCCGGTCTCGGCGCCTGCCACGTCGTCACCGCGCTCGGGCTGCGCTCGGCGGCATGGCCTGGCCGCTTGGTGCTGGGCGCGGGCGGCGTCGCGACGGCGCTCGTCGCCGCCTTCCCGCAACCCGAGGATGGCGCGTCCACCGCTCACTTCTGGGCCGCTGCCACGGGCTTTGTGACACTTTCGCTGTGGCCGGCACTGGCGTGGCGCAACATCCCGGCGCTGGGCGCCTCCGCCCTGCTGACGGCCGACCTGGTGTGGTTCGCCGTCGAGTTGTCCGGCAAAGGCGGCCTGATCGGCCTGTCCGAGCGGGCAGTGGCCGGCGCCCAGGCGCTCTGCCCGCTCGTCGCAGTCCTGTTGCTGCGGCGTCGGAGCATTCGGTAGCCATCTACAGTCTCGCCGAGAACGTTTCGAAGTCAGGCGGATGGAGGCGAGGTCCGTCGTAACCGAGCCAGACTCCCGGTCAGATACGGCCTCGCAGTCCGGTTACCCGTTGTCGACCGAGCCGGACCGGACCGGGCCCCGGTCGACCTCGCCCAGGGCTATCACGTGGGTCGGCCGGCGCCGCTGCCGTCCGACGCCGGCGACCTGCCCGAGGCGGCTGACCCGGCCACCGCGCTGCTCGTTGCAGGCTGGAACGCAAAGTGCTCGACACTGCCGTACCGGCCTTGTCATGCTGAGCCACTGTGACCGTCACGGAGCATCCTGCGGGTTACCCGCTGCGGCGGCCGTTGATCGCCGACCTGCCAGGGATCCACCGGCTGCTGGCCGACCACGACACCGCTTTGATCGGCTATCCCGACGTGACCGAGGACGACGTGCGGGACCTGTTCACGATGCCCGGCTTCGACCCGGCGGCCGATGGCTGGCTGGCCACTGACCCAGGAGGGGGAGTCGTCGGCTTCGCCTGGGCCAGCCGCAGAGGCACCTCAGCCGATGTCGACATCGAGTTCTACACCCACCCGGGCGGCGAACCGAGCCTGGCGTCGTGCCTGCTCACCCTGGTCGAGCAGCGCGGCGCCGAGATCGGCCGTGAACTCGGCCACGCCAACGTCCGCACTCTCACCGGCTGCTACCGGTCAGCGCTCGACGAGGCGGCGCTGCTGGCGGAGCGCGGTTACACGGTGGCGACGACGTTCCACCGGATGAGCGTGGACCTTCCCGCCGCCCTGCCGGACCCACCGGTGCCCTCCGGCGTCCGGGTGCTGGTCTGCGGGGCCGACGAGGAGCTGCTGCGCGCCGTACATGGGGTGAAGGAGATCTCCTTCCGCGGCCACTTCGGCACGGTGCCGCAGACCTACGAGGAGTGGCACGACCACTACGCGGCACGATCCGGCACGGACTGGTCCCAGGTGTGGCTGGCAGAGCTCGATGACGAGCCGGCCGGCATGCTGATGGCGACGGACTCCTTCGTCGAGACGGACAACGCCGGCTATGTCCATAATCTCGGCGTGCACCCGCGGGCCCGAGGCCGGGGGGTGGCCAAGCTGCTGCTGCGGACGGCGTTCGCCGAGATGGCCCGCCGCGGTCGCACCGGTGCCCTCCTCGGCGTCGACACCGGCAACTCCACAGGTGCCCTCGGGCTCTACGAGTCGGTCGGCATGCGACCCACCCTGGAGATCGACGTGTGGCGCAAGACGATCTCGTTGACCTAGCTGGCCGGGGGGCCGGTCACCCGCTCCGGGCCGGCGTAGACGTTCATCGTTTGACCGCGCAGGAATCCCACCAGAGTCATGCCGGCATCCTGTGCTAGATCGACGGCCAGCGTGGAGGGCGCGGAGACGGCGGCCAGCACCGGGATGCCCGCCATCAGCGCCTTCTGGGCCAGCTCGAAGGAGGCCCGGCCGCTGACCATCAGCACCCGCCCCCGAAGGGGCAACGCATCCTCGCGCGCCGCCCACCCGATCACCTTGTCCACGGCGTTGTGGCGCCCGACGTCCTCGCGCAGGCATAGCAGCCCGCCGCCGGCGTCGAACAGCCCGGCCGCGTGCAGGCCGCCGGTCTTGTCGAACACCGCCTGCCCGGCCCGCAGGGCGTCCGGCAGCCCGGTCAGCACGGATCGCAGTACTCGTAACGGGTCAGCGTCCACCGGCCAGCGGGTGACCGTACGGATCGCCTCGATCGAGGCCTTGCCGCACACCCCGCAGGAGGAGGTGGTGTAGAAGTTGCGCTCCAGGGTCGCGGCCGGCGGCGGTACACCTGCGGCCAACGCGGCGTCGATGACGTTGTAGGTGTTCTCGCCCTCCACGTTGGCGCCGGCGCAATAGCGCATCGCCGCCAGGTCGCCGGTGCCTGCCGTCACGCCCTCGGTGGTGAGGAAGCCCGCCACCAGGTCGAAGTCGTCGCCGGGCGTGCGCATGGTGACCGACAGCGGCCGGCCGGCGACCCGGATCTCCAGGGGCTCCTCGACGGCGAGGGTGTCCATGCGCTCTGTTGAGGTGGCACCGTCGATGCGCACGATCCGGTGTCGACCGGTCACCCGACCCACGAGGCCCTCCTCTTCCCGGTGATCATGGAACTTTGGTGGGTGACACGCCGGTACGGCCCACCGATTTCCATGATCGGCGCCGAAGGATGCCCCGCGAGCTCACCGAACCACCAGTACTGCGTTGCCGGCCCGGCGGAGCTCTCCGATGACGGGCGCATCGGGCACCTCGCCGGCCACCAGCAGGCCGCCGGAGGTCTGGGCATCAGCGAGCAGGAGGAGCTCCTCCTCGGTGACTGTGCTGTCGAGGTGGGGCCGTACCCAATCGAGGTTGCGCCGGGTGCCGCCGCTGACGAAACCGTCACGCAGCGCCGCGTGGGCGCCGTCGACGTAGGGCACCGCCGCTGCGTCGATCACCGCGCTCACGCCGGAGGCTCGGGCCAGCTTGTACAGGTGACCGAGCAGGCCGAACCCCGTGATGTCCGTGGCGCAGGCGATGCCGGCCGTGAGGGCGGCCGTCGCGGCACCGCGGTTGAGCGTGGTCATCACCTCGATCGCCTGCGCGAACACTTCACCTGTCGCCTTGTGCCGGGTATTCAGAACCCCGATGCCCAGCGGCTTGGTCAGGCTGATCGGCATCCCGGCGCGGCCGGCGTCGTTGCGCAGGAGGCGGTCGGGGTCGCCGATCCCCGTGACCGCCATGCCGTACTTGGGCTCAGGATCGTCGACGCTGTGTCCGCCGGCGACGTGGCAGCCGGCCGACGTGGCCACCTGCAACCCGCCCCGGAGCACCTCGGTGGCGATCTCGATCGGCAGCAGGTCGCGCGGCCAGCCGAGCAGGTTGATGGCCACCACTGGGCGGCCGCCCATTGCGTAGACGTCCGACAGCGCGTTGGCTGCGGCGATCCGGCCCCAGTCGTAGGGGTCGTCGACGACCGGTGTGAAGAAGTCCGCGGTGGCGATCAGGGCTACGCCGCTGTCGATGCGTACGACCGCCGCGTCGTCACCGTCGTCCAGGCCGACGATCAACTCGCCGGTGGCAGCCGGGCCGGGCGGCTGACGGATCAGGCCGGCAACCATTTCCTCGAGCTCGCCGGGTGGGATCTTGCAGGCGCAGCCACCGCCGTGCGCGTACTGCGTCAGGCGGATCCGCTGGCCGGTCGTCGTCATGTCAGCAAGGTACGCGCGCGTGCCCTACGGCGGTGGGCCGCCGCCGGCACCGGGCCGGAACACGAATAGCAGGTTGAGCTCGACCTCGCCCGTCTCCGGTACGAAGGTCCGGTTGACACCCCGGGGATCGAAGCCGGCCCGGCGGGCGACGTTGCAGCTCGCTTCGTGCTCCTGCGGAATGACCGCTTGGACCGGGCGCCCAGGGTTGTTGTCGGTGAGCCAGTTCGCGATCAGCTTGAGAGCCCTGGTGGCGTAGCCACGTCTGCGCCACGGCGGCGCTGTTCCGTAGGAGATGTCGACGGCGCACGGGCTCACCCGAAGACCGACGTACCCCACGACTCGGCGGTCCTGACACCGCTCGACCAGCAGGCTCAGGCTGCGGTCGCCCGGCTCCGCGCGCCAGGTCTGCAACCAGTCATCCAGCAGGGCTATCCAGTCGTCGTCGTCGTCGCCGGGCACCGGTACCCACCCGTCGGCCGTGCCGTCGGCATGCTCGGCGTAGGCCTGCAGCGCCGGCGCGTCGCCGATCTCGGGAAGGCGGAGTCTGACGGTCCGATCGGTCACTCCCGTCGACACAAACCCTGGCAGGGCAGCCGGGGACCACCTGAAGGGCTGTTTCGGCGCGCGCTCGGTGGGCGTCGGAGACCCTTCTGGTACAACCGGCCGGGGCGGCGGCGGTCCGGCCCCTTCCCGTGCTGGCTGGACCGCGACCCACGGCACCTGCGCCCTCGCGGGCGGGCGGCGGCGGAATCGCCGGCTCACGATCGCGACCACGGCGATGGCGACGATCAGGACGAGCACCACGAGAGTCGCGAGCAGCACCCGCGACGCGCCGCCGCCCTTGTGGGCCGGCGCAGGCGCGGGAATACGCCGCCGGGCCGAGGCCGCCGCGACCACGGTGGACGCGCGCACGCCACCCTGGTCGACGGTCACGGTCAAGGCCGGTCCCCGCGCTGCGGCCAGGACGGACAGGCGGTACTGACCGAGCAGGTCCAGCAGCAGGGTGTCCACTGCCTGGTCGAGGCGCGCCAGCGACTGGCCGAGCACCGACAGACCGCCCGACCTGGCGGCAAGTGAAGGCAGCTCCCGGGCGCAGTCCGATCCGGGAGCGACGACATCGAGCTGCTGGTCGCTGCCGGCGTGGCCGAGCGCCGCACCGAACGACCGGAGGTGGGCAGCGCCGGTCGCATGGCAGTCGGTCATCAGGACGATCACCCGGCGCCGGCCGTCGGTGTGCAAAGTGGCGATCGCGGTCAGCGTCGGGTTGAGCGACGTCGTGGGCCGCGGGGTGATCACGGAGAGGTCGTGCAGCGCGGTGACGTTGCCCGGCTGGGCGCTCGGCACCACGTACCCCGCACCTGACCCGACGGCGGCGGTGCGCACTGCGGGCGGCAGCTTGCGCAGCAGCTCCGACGCTGCCGACTGTTCCGCGGCGAGCGTGGGCTTTGCGACCGCGGTGTCGAGGACGATGTACACCTCGAGGCCAGCGTCTGCGACACGCTGCACGGTCAGCGGCAGCGTGCTGCCGGCCTGGGTCACCTGGAAGGCCGAGGTGGGCAGGGGCTGTGCTGCCAGACCCGCCGGGACGGCGACGACGATCTCCGTGGTCAGGCCCGGATACTCGATAGCGGCAAGGCGCAACGAGGATGCTCCTGGTGCCTCAGTCGCCGAGGCGGTGATGGGCATCAGGACAGCGACCGCGAGCGCACCTACGGTGAGCGCGGGGCCCATCTTGGCTGCCGGGGACCTGGTCATCATGCCTCAGATTTGACGCTACCTGCGCCTGCGGCCCCGCCTGGCGAATCTAACTTGTTCAATGCGTCCCGATTACTATGTGTTAACGAAATGGCCAATGCCGTTGACACTCTGTTCTTGTCCGAGTCGTTTTGCGTGATAATGGTGGTGATTGCCTTCGGCGACGCGTAGCGTTCCCCAGCACTCGAAAGCGCTGCCAAGTTCCACGGGGGTGGGAGGCAAAAATGACGATGCCTGTGCGCAGTGTGCGGCTACTGACGGTAGTGGCGCTCAGTGCTCTGCTGTGCCCGATCGCGCCGGCTGCGGCGACGGCGACGGCGACCGTCGCGGCTCCAGCCCAGGTTACCGTTGTGCACGGGGTACGAGGGCTGGTGGCCGACGTCCGGGTCGACGGTCAACTGATCCTCAGCGGCTTCGCACCGGAACGCGTGACCGACCCGCTCCCCCTGCCCGCCGGCCCCCACCACGTGCAGATCTGGCCGGCCGGCGTGGCTGCCTCGTCCAAGCCGGTCCTCGACGTGATGATCCCGGTGACCGCCGGCGCCCGCGTCACCCTTGGGGTCGGCCTCGACAGTCAGGGCGCACCGCAGATCACCGTCTTCAACGACCAGCTGGCGGGGGCGGGGGCCAGCACCACCATGGTCGCCGTACGAGACATTGCCGCCGCACCCCCCGTACGCGTCACGCTGGACTCGACCGTGCTGGCTGCCGGCATCCAGGCGCCGCAGCAGCAGGCCGCCACCATCGCCCCCGGCTCGCACGCAGTCGCGGTGCTGCCGGTCTCCGGGACGAGCCCGCTACTGCCGAGCCAGAACGTCACCGCCGTGGCCGGCCGCGCGATGGTGCTCTATCTCATCGGGTCCGCGAAGGACAACAGTCTCGGCTGGGTCGCCCAGTCGCTGGTGCCGGGCTCCGGCGCGGCGCCGCAGACGGTGCAGACCGGCGTCGGCCCTCCAGCGCCCGATGGTCCCGGCTGGCGGCTGATCGTCCTTGCCGGTCTCGCCGTCCTGGTTCTGGCTGCCGGCAGCGTCCGGCTGCTCCGCCGGCGCCACGGGTCGCTGTCGTTCGGATGATCAGGTGCGTCACCGCTCGGCTCACCTGATCTCCCTGTGCGCCGCCGGTGCCGCTTTGATGGTGGGCGGGTGCTCGGCCGAAAGCCCCGCGGCGCGCGCGGGTGCCGGTGCTTCCGCATCGACCGCTCCGAGCAGCTCTCCGTCGGCCGGACTGCTCGGATCGCACTCGGCCACACTGGCGGCCGCGCGAGCCGAGGCGGCGCGGCGGCCGGTCGCGGTGCAGGTGCCCGGCTATCCCGGCTTCTCCCCGGTCCAGGCATTCACCGCCGACCCGGTCACGCGCGGTCTCGACCTGCCGAAGAACGCCCGAACGGTGGCCTGGTGGGGCGGCGGCACGATGCCCGGGGAGCCGAGCGGCACCGCGGTGCTCGCAGCGCACGTTTCCTACCAGGGCAGCAAGGGACCCTTCACCCACCTGCGGAGCCTGCCGGCCGGTGCCATCGTCCGAGTCCGCCGGGCCGACGGCTCGGTGCGGGCCTTCCGGCTGGTCGGCCGGCGCGAGCTGGTGAAATCGGCACTCGGCCAGCAGGATCTGTTCCGTGCGACCGGGCCTGCGCAACTGGCGTTGATCACCTGTGGTGGCACCTTCAACGCGGCTACCCGGAACTACAGCGACAACGTCATCGTCTACGCCGTGCCCGTTGCCTGACCCGAGCGGTCCGCGTCCCTTGTGGCGCCGACGTGTGGCCCCCCGACGACCTCTGAACAGACACGCCGACTTGATCGCGCGTCGCGTGCAATCTTCGCACCTGCCCACCTCCGCGGAAGCCTCCGGGCAGGGGCCGGTAACAGCTCCGTACGTGTAGCGTGCCGCGCGGAGGCGTGAGGGCGCCTGGTGGCCCCCGCGGTCTTCAAAACCGACGAGGCCGA
>JBDUBV010000145.1:0-6799 GCA_040003795.1 Pseudonocardiales bacterium
TGGGCGATGACGTAGGCCTCGGCGAACGGCCCACCGCGGGCGCCGAACTTCGAGCGCAGCTCGTCGTAGAAGCCCAGGTCGATGTAGACGTGGTCGTCGGCGGGGCAGTAAAAGGGGCCAACGGCCGAGGTGGCGTTGCCGCAGCCGGTCTGTACGGCCTGTGTGAAGAACTCAGTCGGCGCCGGCCGGTAGCCGCGCAAGGCCCCCTGCCAGTACTTCTGCACACTGTTGACCACCCCGACGATGCGGCAGTCCTCGTCGCGGTTGGCATCGGCACCGGTGCGACACCGGGTGGCCAGGTCTGTCCGCGGCGCCGCGCCGGAGGTGCCGTTGCCGCCGCCAAGGGGATTGACCCCGAGGAGTAGGGCGATGATGAGGCCCACGACGCCCAAGCCGCCGCCGCCGACGGTGAGACCACCGCCGGGGATGCCGCCGAAGCGGCCCCGCGCATCCTCGACCTGGGAAGTGTCCAGGGAAGCGTTGTCGTTGAAGCTCATTCGCACCACCTTGTGCTCGGTTCGGCCGGCCGGGTGGGTGTGCCCGTCGCTGGTACCCTGACACACGTGACCCGTACGAGCTGATGCCTGCTCCGTACCCGCCGCATGCGGCGGGCAATGGCCTGTGTCCGCATCCTCGAACGGAGTCCTCGTGATCAGCGCATCCGCCATGCAGCTACGCGCAGGCTCGCGCATCCTCATCGCCGGTGCCACTCTGCGCGTGCAGCCGGGCGACCGCATCGGGCTGGTCGGGCGCAACGGCGCGGGCAAGACGACCACGCTACGGGTGTTTGCTGGCGACGCCGAACCACACTCCGGCACGGTCGAGCGGCGCGGCGAGGTCGGCTACCTCCCGCAGGACCCGCGTACCGGAGACCTCGACGTCACTGCCCGCGACCGGGTGCTGTCCGCCCGCGGTCTCGACGTGCTGCTGCACGAGATGGCCAAGGCACAGATCGCGATGGGCGAGGTCGTCGACGACGCGGCCCGCGACAAGGTGGTCCGTCGGTACGGCCGCCTGGAGGAGGAGTTCTCCTCGATGGGCGGGTATGCCGCCGAGAGCGAGGCAGCGCGGATCTGTGCCAACCTCGGCTTGGCCGACCGAGTGCTCGGGCAGCCACTGCGCACCCTGTCCGGCGGGCAGCGCCGGCGGGTCGAACTGGCCCGGATCCTGTTCAGCGACGCGGCGACGCTGCTGCTGGACGAGCCGACCAACCATCTCGACGCCGACTCAATCGCCTGGTTGCGCGACTTCCTCAAAGGACACAAGGGCGGCCTGGTGGCGATCAGCCACGACGCCGACCTCCTCGACGCCGTGGTCAACAAGGTGTGGCACCTCGACGCCAACCGGGCCGAGATCGACGTCTACAACATGGGGTGGCATACCTACCTGCAGCAGCGGGAGACCGACGAGCGGCGCCGCCGCCGCGAGCGGGCCAACGCCGAGAAGAAGATCAGCGCCCTGATGTCGCAGGCGGACAAGATGCGCGCCAAGGCCACCAAGGCCAGGGCCGCGCACTCGATGCAACGGCGGGCGGAGCGACTGGCCACGGGACTGGCCGACGTGCGGGTTGCCGACAAGGTCGCCAGGGTGCGCTTCCCGTCCCCCGCCCCGTGCGGGCGGACCCCGCTGACCGCCGAGGGGCTGTCGAAGTCCTACGGGTCGCTGGAGGTGTTCACCGATGTCGACCTCGCCGTCGACCGGGGCGCCCGGGTCGTCATCCTCGGTCTCAACGGGGCCGGCAAGACGACCCTGCTGCGGATCCTGACCGGCCTGGAGCGGCCCGACACCGGCGTGGTCGTGCCTGGACATGGCCTGCGGCTGGGCTACTACGCCCAAGAGCACGAGACGCTGGATACCCAGCGCTCGGTCCTGGAGAATATGCGCGCCACCGCCCCGGACGCCACTGACGGCGAGCTTCGGCGCATCCTCGGGGCCTTCCTGTTCAGCGGCGGCGTGGCCGACCAGCCGGCGGGGACGCTCTCCGGGGGGGAGAAGACGCGGCTGGCCCTGGCCGGGTTGGTGTGCTCCTCGGCCAATGTCCTGCTGCTCGACGAGCCGACCAATAACCTCGACCCGGCCTCGCGCCAGCAGGTGCTCGACGCGCTGGGCACCTTCCGGGGCGCCATCATCCTGGTCACCCACGACGAGGGAGCAGTCGTTGCCCTGAATCCGGAGAAGGTGATCCTGCTGCCGGACGGTGTCGAGGACGCCTGGAGTGCCGACCTCAGCGACCTGGTGGCCCTGGCCTGACCTACCCGGTAGCGGTCAATCGTAGGGCGCTCAACTGCTCCGGCGAGCCGACGGCGATGAGCACCTGGCCGGGACGCAGCACGGTGGCCGGTGGGGGGTTGGAGGTAAAGGCGCCGTCGGACTCGCGAATCGCCAGCAGGAGGGCACCGGTCCTGCCCTGGATCTGCGCCTCGCCGATCGTCTGGCCGGCCAGCCCCGAACCCGCCGTGACGGCGGCCTCCTCGAGCCGGATCTCCAGTGACGCGTCGTGCATCACCACCTCGAGGAAGTCCACCACGTGCGGCTGCAGTGCGAAGGCGGCCATGCGCTCCCCACCCAGTCGTTGCGGGTTGACGACCCGGTCGGCGCCGGCTCGCAACAGCTTGGGCTCCGATGCCTCGGTGCGTGCCCGGGCGACGATCAACAGGTCCGGGCCGCGCAGGGCGCGGGCGCTGACCGTGGCGAAGAGGTTGTCCGCGTCGGTCTCCAGGGCCGCCACGAAGACCCGCGCCCGGCTGATGCCGGCCCGATGCAGCACCTCGTCGTCGGAGATGTCACCGAGCACGCTGGGATGGTCGATGCCGGCCAGCCGTTGCGGCTCGCGGTCGACGACCACCAGGTCGTCTCCTGCGCGGTCGACGGCGCGGGCGATCGCGCGGCCGACCCGGCCCCATCCACAGATGATCACGTGACCGTCCATCCGGTCGATCTGGCGTTCCATCCGGCGCCTCCCGAGCAGTTGCCGCAGGTGACCCTCGACCAGGGCTTCGAGGATGACCCCGAATGCATACAGTGCCGTGCCGACTCCGATGAGGATCAGCGCAATGGTGTAGACCTGCCCCGGCCCCGACAGCGGGCGGACCTCCCGGAATCCCACGGTGGTCACCGTGGTCACCGTCTGATAGATCGCCTCGAGTGGGGTGAACCCGAGTGCCAGATAGCCGGCCGAGCCCCCGATGACGACCAAGGTGATCGCGACCACGGCGAACCGGATCCGCCGCAGGGAGGCCTGAGCCCCTTCGTGGGGCACGGGTGCCGGGCCGCCTGATCGTGGGTTCGTGCTCATGACCTGAACTCTGGCACGAGGCGGGGTGCGCCCCGGTCGTGCGGGTTCACCAGGCGGTGCGCAGGACAGCACCGATCAGCACCGCGCCGAGGGCGCCGGCGCCGGCCAGCAAGAGTGGCGTCCGTGCCGGCTCGCCGCCGCGCTGCTCCGGCGCAGCGGCTGCGACCAGCAGCCAGGGGAAGTAGGGCAGCCAGGCGTGCTCCATCTCGCCACGGGCCAGCCCGGCCGTCACGGCGAAGCCGACCGCGACCACCGCTCCCACGAGGAAGGGCCAGCCCGGGGTACGCCGGATCTTGCGGGCCGAGGCCACGATCCCCGGGCCGCAGGCCAGCACGAGGACTACCGCGCTGAGCAGGCCCCACACCACGGCGGAGTGCATCGGTTCGACCCGGACGGAGAAGTCGGCCTGCGCCACGGTGAGGCCATCGGTCCACGTGAAGCCGGCCATCTGAGCCAGCACGAGCGGCACCAGCGCCGCCGCGCCCGTCACCGCGTTGAGCAGCGCCCGGCGACGCACGAAGTAGACGCAGATCACCGACAGGGCAAGCCACGGGGCGGCGTAGGAGAACAGCGCCGCCAAGCCGAGCAGCAGACCGCTCGCCACCGCCCAGGCCACCGCAGGGGGTCCGCGGCGGCGCCGCCCACTGGCGAGCACCCCGGCGGTGACCATCGCCGCGCACAGCGTCGCGGTGACCGCGTCCATGCTCACGGCGACCCAGACGGCGTACGGCGCCAGGACAAGCAGGGGCGCGAGGCGGTGGGCGGCACTCTCGCCGCACAGTGAGCGCACCGCGACCAGGACCAGCGGCACGGTGAGGCAGCCGACCGCTGTGATGAGCAGGCCGATCGCCACCGGGCTGTGCAGCCCCAGCCGTTGCAGTGCCCACAGCAGCAGGACCGGGCCGGGCGGGTGCTGCCGAGTTGCCGTAGCGTGCTCTGCGCTGCTCGCGACGAACGTCGCGAGGAATTGTCCCGGCCGGTGTCCCACGGCAGGGACGTCTGCGAGGTACTCCCCCGGGTTGGTGACCGGGGCCGCCAGTCCGTTGCCTCCGTCGACGGCCGCGAGGGCGAGTGCCCAGGCCAGCGCGCACAGGTAGCCGGCCAGCAGCAGCCAGCGCCAGTGCATCCGCGCGAGGGCCCCGCGTGCCGTAGCCGCGAGGACCATGGCCGCAATCGCCGGCGCCAGGAGAGTTCCGAGGTCGGCCTTGAAGCGGTAGCGGCCGAGGAACGGCGCGCTTGCCGTGCCCAGCCGCGTCCCCGAGTGCACCGCCAGCGCGGTCAATCCGAGGCCGATGGCGGCAAGGGAGATCCAGCGAGCCAGATCGGCGGCCTCCGGACCCCCCGATCGGCCGCGGACCGCGGGCGCAGGCATGCGATGACCGTAGTAGCTGAGTTGGCTGGTTGAGTGGCGGCGTGGGGCCTCCAGCGCGATCATGGGACACGGCGTTTGTCGGCCGACGAGTCTCGATGAAGGGAGACGCTAGTGAGCGGGGCGGCCAAGGGAAAGCGCATCACCGGTGCCGGTCGCGACAAGCTCGCGGCCGACCTGCGCAAGAAGTACGAGGCAGGCACCAGCATCCGTGCTTTGGCGTCCTCGTCGGGCCGGTCGTACGGCTTCGTGCACCGGATCCTGGGCGAGTCAGGCGCCGCACTGCGTGGTCGAGGCGGAGCCACTCGTAAGGCCAAGTGAGCGACCCGGGGGTTCGATGGGAGGCCACCGGACCGTTGGCAACGGTCACCCTTGGCCGCCCGGACGCGCTCAACGCCCAGACCCCCCACACCTGGCACGCGCTCCGAGAGGCCGGTCGCGCCCTGCCCGCCGACGTCCGTGTGGTGGTGGTCCGCGGCGAGGGCAGGGCGTTCTCGGCGGGCATGGACCGGCGGATGTTCAGCCAGGAGGGCGTGCCGGGCGCCCGAAGTGCAGTCGAACTGGCCCGGCTGCCACCTGACGAGGCTGACGCGCTGATCGCGGGATACCAGGAGGCATTCGCCTGGCTGCGCCGCGACAGCCTGGTCACGGTCGCCGCTGTGCAGGGGCATGCAATCGGCGCCGGCTTCCAGCTGGCCCTGGCCTGCGACCTGCGTGTGCTGGCCGACGATGCCCAGCTGTGCATGGCGGAGACCACGCTCGGGCTGGTCCCGGACCTCGGCGGTACCAAGGCGCTGGTCTGCCTCGTAGGGCGTTCCCGTGCCCTGGAGATCTGCCTCACCGGCCGTCGGGTGGGTGCCGCGGAAGCATTGCGGATCGGCCTGGCCACCCTGGTCGTGCCCGCCGGTGAGCTCGGCACCGCCGTCGCCGACCTCGTAGCCGCGCTGCTGGCCCCGCCACGGGCGGCCGTGACGGAGACCAAGGCCCTGATCAGCGCAGCAGCGGCCCGGCCCTACCCCGAGCAGCAGGCCGCCGAGCGGGCCGCCCAGCTACGTCGGCTGCGCGACGTCACCGGCGCCGGGGAGTCCTGATGGACCTGCGGCTGTCCGACGAGCACCAGGCGTTCCGGGGGTCGGTGCGGGCATGGGCGGAGGCCGTCGTCACCCCGCTGGCCCTGTCCAATGACAGAGCCGAGCGCTTCCCGGCGGAGGCCCTGGCCGGGCTGCGCGCCAACGGCTACCTGGGCGTGACGATTGCAGAGGAGTACGGCGGCAGCGCCGCCGACCCGCTGGCTTATGCCCTGCTCATCGAGGAGCTCGGCCGGGCCGACGCCAACGTGCGCTCCATCGTGTCGGTGCATCTCGGGCTGGTTGCCGGTGCCATCGCCCGATGGGGTACTGCCGAGCAGCGCAGTCGGTGGCTGCCGGCCATGGCGACCGGGCAGACGCTCGGCTGCTTCGCACTGACCGAGCCCGACCAGGGCAGCGACCCGGCCAGCTTGCGGGCCACCGCGGTACGCGACGGCGAGGGCTACCGGATCACCGGCCGCAAGGTCTTCATCACCAATGGCTCGATCGCCGGAGTCGCACTAGTCATGGCGCGCACTGGCGGTCCGGGCGCCCGCGGCGTGTCAGCCTTCCTGGTGCCCTCCGACACACCGGGCGTCTCGTCGGTGCCGCTGCACGGCAAGCTCGGGCTGCGCTCGTGCGACACCGCCGAGATCGTGCTCGACGACGTCCGGGTCGACCGCGATGCACTGCTCGGCGGTGCCGAGGGGACGGGTATCAGGGTTGCCCTGTCGGCGCTGGACGACGGCCGGCTCTCCCTCAGCGCGTCGTGCACCGGCATCGCCCAGGCCGCCCTCGACTCCATGCTGGTTTATGCCGGCCAGCGAGAGCAGTTCGGCAAGCCCATTGCCGGGCACCAACTGGTGCAGGAGATGATCGCCGACACCGCTGTCGACGTCGACTGCGCGCGCCTGCTCACCTGGCAGGTGGTCGACCTCAAGGCCCGCGGGGAGTCCTACTCCCTGGCCGCCGCCAAGGCCAAACTGTTCGCCTCCGAGGCCTCCGTACGCGCAGCCAACGCCTGCGTGCAGGTGCACGGCGGCTACGGCTACGTCGACGAGTACCCCG
>JBDUBV010000026.1:0-22438 GCA_040003795.1 Pseudonocardiales bacterium
TTGACCGGGAAGATCATGGCCCGCTTGTCGCGGTTGGCGACGCTGACGAACACCCGGCCCTTGACCGGCAGCGATCCGTAGGCAGCGGCCTGCGACTTGGCGAAGGCCTTGCCGAACACCGTGTCGATGCCCATCACCTCGCCGGTGGACTTCATCTCGGGCCCCAGCAGGCTGTCCACGCCGTGGCCCTCGGCGTTGGCGAAGCGCTTGAAGGGCAGCACCGCCTCCTTGACCGAGACCGGGGCGTCCAGCGGCAACGTGCCGCCGTCACCCTCGTCCGGGAGCATGCCCTCGACCCGCAACTGGGCGATGGTTGCGCCCAACATGATCCGGGCGGCTGCCTTCGCCAGCGGCACCGCGGTCGCCTTGGACACGAACGGCACCGTGCGCGACGCCCGCGGGTTGGCCTCGAGGACGTAGAGGACGTCGTCCTTGAGCGCGTACTGCACGTTGAGCAGGCCGCGCACCCCGACGCCGTGGGCGATCGCCTCCGTCGACGTGCGCACCGTGGCCAGGTCGCCGCGGCCCAGAGTGATCGGCGGCAGCGTGCACGAGGAGTCACCCGAGTGGATGCCCGCCTCCTCGATGTGCTCCATCACGCCCCCGAGGTAGACCTCGGTGCCGTCGCACAGGGCGTCGACGTCGATCTCGATGGCGTCGTCGAGGAAGCGGTCGACGAGCACCGGGTGCTCGGGTGTCACCTCGGTGGCCCGGCCGATGTAGGAGGCCAGGTGCTCGTCGTCGTAGACGATCTCCATCCCGCGCCCGCCCAGGACGTAGGACGGCCGGACCAGGACCGGATAGCCGATCCGGTCGGCGACCGCCTTGGCCTCGGCGTAGGAGGTGGCGACCCCGTGCTCGGGCGCCGGCAGGCCGGCCCGCGCCAGCACCCGCCCGAAGGCCCCCCGTTCCTCGGCCAGGTGGATCGCCTCGGGGGTCGTGCCGACCACCGGCACCCCGGCGTCGGCGAGCCGTTGGGCCAGCCGCAGCGGGGTCTGCCCGCCGAGTTGCACGATCACGCCGGCCACCGTGCCCGACCGCTGCTCGGCGTGCACCACCTCGAGCACGTCTTCGAAGGTGAGCGGCTCGAAGTAGAGCCGGTCGGAGGTGTCGTAGTCGGTGGAGACGGTCTCGGGATTGCAGTTGACCATCACCGTCTCGAAGCCGGCGTCGCGCAGCGCCATCGCGGCGTGCACGCAGGAGTAGTCGAACTCGATCCCCTGCCCGATCCGGTTCGGTCCCGAGCCCAGCACGATCACCTTGGGCCGCTCGGTCTGCGGCGCCACCTCGTCCTCGCCGTCGATCTCGTAGCAGGAGTAGTGGTAGGGCGTGGCCGCGGCAAACTCCCCCGCGCAGGTGTCGACGGTCTTGAACACCGGGTGGACGCCGATGCGCTGCCGCAACGCACGCACGCCGTCCTCACCGGCCAGCTCGGGGCGCAGGGCGGCCAGTTGCCGGTCGGAGCAACCGGCCCGCTTGGCCCGGCGCAGCAGGGCGGCGTCGAGCACCGGTGCCTGCTCGATCTGCGCCCGGAGCTCGACCAGGCCGAGGACCTGGTCGACGAACCACGGGTCGATGCCGCTGGCGCTGCTCACCTCGGCGACCGTGGCACCGGCTCGCAGGGCACGCTCGACGGCGTAGAGACGGCCGTCGTGCGGCACAGTGAGCGCGCCGAGCAACTCCTTGCGTGTCTCGCCGGCAGTCACCGGCTCGGTCCAGAAGCCGGCCGCGGCGGTCTCCATCGAGCGCAGCGCCTTCTGCAGCGCCTCGGGGAACGACCGGCCCAACGCCATCGCCTCACCGACGGACTTCATCGTCGTAGTCAACTCGGGATCGGCTCCGGGGAACTTCTCGAAGGCGAACCTCGGCACCTTGACCACCACGTAGTCCAGCGCCGGCTCGAAGCAGGCCGGGGTGACCCGAGTGATGTCGTTCGGGATCTCGTCCAAGGTGTACCCGATGGCCAGTTTCGCGGCGATCTTGGCGATCGGGAAGCCGGTGGCCTTGCTCGCCAGTGCCGAGGACCGCGACACCCGGGGATTCATCTCGATGACCACCAGCCGGCCGGTGCCCGGATGCACGGCGAACTGGATGTTGCACCCACCGGTGTCCACCCCCACCTCCCGGAGTACGGCGATCGCCAGGTCGCGCATCGCCTGGTACTCCCGGTCGGTCAGCGTCATCGCCGGGGCCACCGTGACGCTGTCACCGGTGTGCACGCCCATCGGGTCGAGGTTCTCGATGGAGCACACCACTACCACGTTGTCGCGGCGGTCGCGCATGAGCTCGAGTTCGTACTCCTTCCAGCCCCGCACGCTCTCCTCGACCAGCAGCTCGTGCGTCGGGCTGGCCGCTAGCCCGGCGGTGCCCAGCCGGTGCAGTTGCGCCGCGTCGTGGGCCATGCCGGAACCGGCGCCGCCCATCGTGTAAGACGGCCGCAGTACGACCGGGTAGCCCAGTTCGGCCACCGTCGAGAGAACTTCGGGGATGGAGCGGCACGCCGCGCTGCGGGGCACATCCCCTCCGACGGAGCGCACGACCTCCTTGAAGGCCTGCCGGTCCTCCCCACGCTTGATGGCGGCGATGTCGGCGCCGATGAGCTCGACACCGTAGTCCTCCAGCACGCCGCGCTCGTGCAGCGTGACTGCCACGTTGAGGGCGGTCTGACCGCCGAGCGTCGCCAGCAGGGCGTCCGGCCGCTCGCGGGCGATGACCCGGGTGACGAACTCCGGTGTCACCGGCTCGATGTAGGTGGCGTCGGCGAACTGCGGGTCGGTCATGATCGTTGCCGGGTTGCTGTTGACCAGGCTGACCCGGATGCCCTCCTCGCGCAGGACCCGGCAGGCCTGGGTGCCGGAGTAGTCGAACTCGCAGGCCTGGCCGATGACGATCGGGCCGGAGCCGATGACCAGCACAGACGTGATGTCATCGCGCTTGGGCACAGGCCATCACCTCGACAAACCGGTCGAACAGGTAGCCAGCGTCGTGCGGGCCGGCCGCGGCCTCGGGGTGGTACTGCACCGAGAAGGCCGGCGCATCGAGGCAGCGCAGACCCTCGACCACCCCGTCGTTGAGGCACACGTGACTGACCTCGACCCGGCCGTAGGGGGTGTCCACCGGCCCGTCGAGCGGCGCGCGCACCGCGAAGCCGTGGTTGTGCGCGGTCACCTCGACCCGACCGGTCACCCGGTCCTGCACCGGTTGGTTGATGCCCCGGTGACCGTAGGTCAACTTGTAGGTGTCGAAGCCCAGCGCCCGGCCGAGCACCTGGTGGCCGAAGCAAATGCCGAAGGTCGGGAGGCGTCGCTCCAGGAGCTCCTTGGTGAGCGCGACGGCGGTGTCGGCCGTGCCCGGATCGCCGGGGCCGTTGCTGAGAAAGGCGCCATCAGGGTCGACCGCTTCGATATCGCCGATAGTGCTGGTGGCCGGCAACACGTGCACCTCGATGCCCCGCTCGGCGATCCGGCGCGGCGTCATGCGCTTGATGCCGAGGTCGATGGCCGCCACCCGCAGCCGGGCCGGCCCGATCGCCGGCACGACGTAGGGCTCCGGTGTCGTGACCTCAGCACAGAGGTCGGCGCCCACCATGCAAGGTTGGGCCCGGACCCGCGCCAGGAGTTCGCGCGCGTCCGAGTCGATGCCGGACAGGCCCACCCGCATGGCCCCCCGCTCGCGCAGATGCCGGGTGAGCGCCCGGGTGTCCACGCCGCTGATCCCGACCACGCCGTGCGCCTCCAGTTCGTCGGCGAGGGACCGGGTGGCCCGCCAGGACGAGGGGATGCGGGCCGGCTCACGCACGACATACCCGGACACCCATATCCGGCCGGACTCCGCGTCGTCGTCGTTCACGCCGGTGTTGCCGATGTGCGGCGCGGTCTGGACCAGCACCTGGCGATGGTAGGACGGATCGGTCAGTGTCTCCTGGTAGCCGGTCATCCCGGTGGCGAACACCGCCTCGCCGAACGTCTCGCCGGCGGCACCGTAGGCCTCGCCCCGGAAGGTCCGGCCGTCCTCCAGAACCAGCAGGGCCGTCCGGGGGGCGGGCCCGCTGATCATGACGTTTGCCGCGTGCAACGGGCGAATAACGCCCGGATAAGGAGGGCGAACGTCATGGTCGTCGCGGGAGGGGGGTCGAGGTGACGGCTCATGCCTGAGCCTTGCCGTCCAGGACGGTGGCCCGGCCGCGCAGGAAGGTCGCGATGACCCGGACGGGCAGTTCGAGGCCGGCGTAGGGGTTGTTGCGGCTACGGCTGGCCGACTGCGCCGGGTCGACCGTCCAGCGGGCGGCCGGGTCGAGCAGCACCAGGTTGGCCGGCTCCCCCGCCGACAGCCTTCCGCCGTGCCCCGCCAGACCGCCGATGGCGGCCGGCGCGCGCGACAACCGCTGCGCCACTCCCGCCCAGTCGAGCAGCCCGGTGCCCACCATCGACTCGGCAACCACCGACAGGGCGGTCTCCAGCCCCAACATGCCGGGCCGGGCGGCCGCCCACTCCGTCTCCTTGTCCTCCAGGGCATGCGGCGCATGGTCCGTGGCCACGCAGTCGATGGTGCCGTCGGCCAGGCCGGTGCGCAGCGCCTCGACGTCCTCGGCGGTGCGCAGCGGGGGGTTTACCTTGTAGACCGGGTCGTAGGTAGTGGCCCGCTCGTCGGTGAGTAGCAGGTGGTGCGGGGTCACCTCGGCGGTGACCCGCCAGCCCTTGCCCTTGGCCCAGCGCAGCAGCTCCACCGAGCCGGCCGTCGAGACATGGCAGACGTGCAGCCGCGAACCCACGTGACCGGCCAGCAGGACGTCGCGGGCGATGATCGCCTCCTCGGCGGCGGCCGGCCAACCGGCCAGGCCGAGCCGCGCCGAGAACACTCCTTCGTTCATCTGCGCGCCCTCGGTCAGTCGGGGCTCCTCGGCGTGCTGGGCGATCACCCCGTCGAAGGCCTTGACGTACTCCAGCGCGCGGCGCATGAGCGCGGGGTCCGCGACGCAGTTGCCGTCGTCGGAGAAGATCCGCACACGGGCGGCCGATGCGTGCATCGCCCCGAGCTCGGCCAACCGCTGCCCGTTCAGGCCCACCGTGACGGCACCCACCGGTTGCACGTCACACAGGCCGGCCTCCCGCCCGAGCCGCCACACCTGCTCGACGACCCCAGCCGTGTCGGCGACCGGCTCGGTGTTGGCCATGGCGTGCACGGCGGTGAACCCGCCCAGCGCGGCAGCGCGGGAGCCGGTCTGCACCGTCTCGGCGTCCTCCCGCCCGGGCTCGCGCAGGTGGGTGTGCAGATCCACCAGCCCCGGCAGCGCGATCAGCCCGCGGGCGTCGACCACCTCGGCACCGGTCACGTCCAGCCCACGCCCCACTTCGGCGACGACGCCCTCGCGGATCAGCAGGTCGGTCGGCTCGCCGCCCTCCACGCGGGCGCCCCTGATCAGGAATCTCATGCTGCTTCACTCCCGCCTAGCAGCAGGTACAGGACGGCCATCCGTACGCTCACGCCGTTGCTGACCTGCTCGACGATGGTCGAGCGCACCGAGTCGGCGACCTCGGCGGCGATCTCCATGCCGCGGTTCATCGGCCCGGGATGCATGACGATCGCGTCGTCGCCGAGCGCCGCCATGCGTTCGCGGTCGAGGCCGTAACGGCGGCTGTACTCCCGCTGGGTCGGGAAGAACGAGGCGTTCATCCGCTCGCGCTGCACCCGCAGCATCATCACCGCGTCGGCCTTGGCCAGCACCCCGTCCAGGTCGTAGGAGAGCGCAACCGGCCAGTCCTCGACGCCTACCGGCAGCAGCGTCGGCGGTGCCACCAAGGTGACCTCCGCGCCGAGGATGTGCAGCAGCAGCACGTTGGAGCGGGCCACCCGGCTGTGCAGTACATCGCCGACGATGACGACCCGCAGGCCGTCGAGCCGGCCCAGCCGCCGGCGCATGGTGAAGGCGTCGAGCAACGCCTGCGTCGGGTGCTCGTGGGTGCCGTCCCCGGCGTTGACGACGCTGCCCCGGAGCCACCCGGCCAGTCGGTGCGGCGCACCCGACATCGAGTGCCGGCAGACCACCGCGTCGGCCCCCATGGCCTCCAGGGTCAACGCGGTGTCCTTGAGGCTCTCGCCCTTGGACACGCTGGAGCCCTTGGCCGAGAAGGTGACGACGTCGGCGGACAGCCGCTTGGCCGCCAGTTCGAACGAGGTGCGCGTGCGGGTGGAGTCCTCGAAGAAGAGGTTGACCACGGTTCGCCCGCGCAGCGTAGGCAGCTTCTTGACCTCGCGGCCGGCCAGGGCAAGGTCCATCTGCTCGGCGGTGTCGAGGATGAGCGTCGCGGTCGCGAGGTCGAGGTCCGCGGCGGAGAGCAGATGCTTGATCATCGTGGGTCCCCCTGGGGGTCGAGTTCGACGCAGTCGCGGCCGTCGGACTCGGCAAGGCGTACGCGGACGGACTCGGCCAGTGAGGTGGGAATGTTCTTGCCGACGTAGTCGGCGCGGATCGGCAGCTCCCGGTGGCCCCTGTCGACCAAGACCGCCAGTTGCACCGCCCTCGGCCGGCCGATGTCGCCGAGGGCATCGAGCGCGGCGCGCACCGTGCGCCCCGAGAACAGCACGTCGTCGACGAGAACCACGAGCCGCCCGTCGATGCCGACATCGGGCAGCTGGGTCTCCTCCAGGGCGCGCACGCCGCGCAGTCGCAGGTCGTCCCGGTAGAGCGTCACATCGAGCGAGCCGACCGGCAGGTCGACGTCTTCGAAGGTACGGATCCGACCCACCAGGCGCCGGGCCAGGTGGGCACCGCGCGTGGGGATGCCGAGGACCACCGCATCACGGGCACCGTCGGTCTTCTCCAGGATCTGATGCGCGATCCGGTCGATGATCCGCGCGACGTCCGCGGCCTGGAGTATCGGCCGGAGCTGGATCGACCGGGCGGGATGCAGCTGATCGGGCGGGCCGTCCGGCCCTGCGCCCGGCCCCGGGACAGTCGTCACCGATGGGACCTCCTTCCCCGCCTCACCGGACGGGTCGTTAAAGGATGTCGAACAGGTGAACCGTAACAGCGAACCGAGGTTCGGCTTGACCGACTCGCCGCCCCCCCGTACCGTCACGCACGGTAATCGACGGGCCCTGATCACGCCGAGTCCGTCACCCTCGGTCGCAGGAGCATTCGATGGCGGACTACGGCAAGTCACTCGGTGGGCGCCTGCGCTCGATCCGCCAGCAGCAGAACCTCTCGCTGCAGGCCGTCGAGGAGAAGTCGAAAGGCCGCTGGAAGGCCGTCGTGGTCGGTTCCTACGAGCGCGGCGACCGGGCGGTGACGGTGGCCCGGCTGGCCCAGTTGGCCGCCTTCTACGATGTGCCGATCGCCGAGCTGCTGCCCGAGGATCCCTCGCCGGGCACGCTCGAGGGCACTGGCAAGGTCGTCCTGGATCTCGAGGCGCTGGCCAAGCTGCCGGCCGAGGAGGTCGCCCCCCTCGTGAGATACGCCAAGGCGATCCAGCGCCAGCGCGGGGACTACAACGGGCGGGTGCTGTCCATGCGCCAGGACGACCTGCGGGCGCTGGCCGTCGTCTACGACCTGTCGGCCGCCGGCCTGCTCGACCGGCTGGCCGGCTGGGGTGTCATCACCGCGCGCGCGACCTGACGCGGCCCAGCTTCGATCCTGATCTGACTGCCCTGCTCGGGCGGCCCCGGGCGGCGCGGCGACTTCACAGCAGCCCGCGGTCGCGCGTCTGGCGCGTGCAGTTGGACGCTCGCCCGGCGATCGTCAAGCAGGTCGTCGGCGACGCCGACCGGAGGTTCGCCCGCGAGCTCAACGGTCTGCGGATCGCCGCCCGGGCCGAGTGGCCGGTGGCTCCAGCGCTGCTCGGCGCCGACAGCACCGCCCGGCTGATGGTGCTGGAGAACCTCACGGCGGGCCCATCGGCCCAGATCTGGCCGGTGGCCTACGCCAGCGCGCTAGCCGGCCTCCACGCCACGCTCGGGTCAGCCGACGGCCTCGATCCCTGGGCTGCGCCCACTCCGGCCGACGTGGGATCTTTCCTGCAGCTGGCGGGCGATCTCGGCGTGCGCGTGCCCCACGGTGCTGCCGAGGAGTTGACCGCCTGCCTGGCCCGGGTTACCGGCTGGCCCCACGACGCGCTCCTGCACGGCGACCCCTGCCCGGACAACGCGGTCCATACGACCGGGGGGGTGTGCTTCGTGGACTTCGAGGGCGCCGCCGCCGGGCCCGGGCTGATCGAGCTGGCCTACCTACGGATGGGCTTCCCCACGTGCTGGTGCGCGGCGGCGACCCCAGAGCTCGACCTGTTGGCCGCCGAGGCCGCCTACCAGCAGGCGTGGACGGCCCAGACCGGACGGGCGCCGGCCGGCACCCTGGCCGACGCCTGTGTCAGCTGGGTCATCCGCGGGGACGCGCTGGTCGAACGCGACCGCCGTGCGGGCACCGACCACCTGGCGGCCGCCGCCAGGTCCGATTGGAAGTGGGGCACGGCGACCGCGCGCCAGCGGCTCAAGCACCGCCTGGAGGTGGTCGCCGCCGTCACCGAAACGGCAGGCGACCTGGGGGGCGTGCACGCCCTGGCCACGGCGATGACGGAGCAGGTCGCCGCCTGCTGGCCCGCGCTGCCGCCGCTGCCCTCCCTGTCAACGGTCCGGATCTGATCCACGTGCCCGGCGGCGTCGACCCCCCGCTCCCCCCGGACCCGCCCACCGGCCTTCAGGGAGGGTGGCACAGCTAGAGCGTGGGGGCTACGTCGGCAACGATGGCTTGAGCTGCAAGACCCGGGCGAGCAGGCCGTTGACGAAGCCCGGAGACTCATCCGTGGAGAGGTTCTTTGCCAGCTCCACCGCCTCGTCGATGGCCACGGCGTCGGGCACCGACGGCTCGTAGAGCACTTCGTAGATGCCGATGCGCAACAGGTTTCGGTCGACGGCGGGCATCCGGTCGAGGGCCCAGCCCTCTGCATACGTGGCCAGGAGCTCGTCGATGCGAGCCCGGTGCGCGACGACGCCCTCGATGAGGGTGACCGCGTAGGCGGGGACGGGCGGGTCGGCCTGGGCCAGCCGCTCGGCGGCGGTGTCCAGCGGCGACGTGCCGCGCACGTCGGCTTCGTACAGGACGTCCAGGGCGCGCTTGCGGGCCTTGCTGCGCGCCCCCATCTAGCTGTTCACGCGGCCGAGGTAGCGCCCGTCGCGGGTGTCCACCTTGACCTTCTCCCCGATGGTCAGGAACAGCGGCACCTGGATCTGGGCACCGGTCTCCACGGTGGCCGGCTTGGTGCCACCGGTCGAGCGGTCGCCCTGCACCCCCGGGTCGGTCTGGGAGATGACCAGCTCGACGCTGGCCGGCAACTCGACGTAGAGCGGGTTGCCCTCGTGCAGGGCGACGGTGGCCGTGGTGTTCTCGAGCATGTAGTCGGCGGCCGAGCCGACCGTCTCCCGCGGCACGTGGATCTGGTCGTAGGTCTCGGTGTCCATGAAGACGTAGTCGGTGCCCTCCTGGTACAGGAAGGACATCTCGCGCCGGTCCACGGCTGCGGTGTCGACCTTGAGCCCGGCGTTGAACGTCCGGTCGACCACCTTGCCGGTCAGGACGTGCTTGAGAGTGGTCCGGACGAATGCGCCGCCCTTGCCCGGCTTGACGTGCTGGAAGTCCACGACGGTCCACAGTTGGCCGTCGAGGTTGAGGACGATGCCGTTCTTCAGGTCGTTGGTGGTCGCCACGTACGTCGAATCTCCTATCGGGACTCCTACACGACGAGGAGGTCCTTCGTGGTCAGGGTGAGCAGCTCCGGCCCGTCGGAGCGGACGACAAGGGTGTCTTCGATCCGCACACCGCCGCGGCCCTCGAGATAGACCCCGGGCTCGACGGTGACAGGCATCCGGTCACCGAGTCTAGCGGTGACACCGGCACCGAGCCACGGAGCCTCGTGGATCTCCAGCCCGACGCCGTGCCCGAGCCCGTGCGTGAAGTGCTCGGCGTGCCCGCCTGCAGCGATCCGTTCCCGCACCACCTCATCGACCCCGGCGCACTCGGCGTCGATGGCCAGACCCTCGCGACCCAGCCGTTGCCCGTCGGCCACCAGATCGTAGATCTCGCGCTGCCAGTCAGCAGCACGACCGACCGCGAGGGTGCGGGTCATGTCCGAGTGATATCCGTCGCGGGTCGCCCCGAAGTCGCACGTGAGGAGGTCGCCGGCCTCCACCAGGCGGCCGCCGGGCCGGTGATGCGGTATCGCGGAGTTCGGCCCGCTCGCCACGATCGTGTCGAAAGACACCGACTCCGCACCCAGGGCCAGCATGCGCGAGTCGAGATCGCGGGCGATCTGCCGCTCGGCGCGCCCAACCCGTATACCGCCTGCCGCGAGCAGGTCGGCCAGGGCCTGATCGGCGATCGCGCACGCGACGCGCAGCAGGTCGATCTCCGCATCGTCCTTGACCACACGCATGCCCTCGACGGCCTGGCCCAGGCTGACCAAACCGACCCCGGGGACCGCCTCGCTGAGCGCCGTGAGTCCGTCGACGGTCACCTCGTGACTCTCGTACGCCAGCCGCGCGTGCCCGGCTGCCACCGCCCGGGCAGCCAGCGCGGCGCCGAGACGGCGCTCGATCAGCCGCTCGATGTCCGGTGCCTGCTGGGCCGCCTGGGTGGTGTATCGGCCGTCCGTGGCGAGGACGTCGGTGCCGTCAGCGCAGACCAGCAGGGCGGCGTTGGACCCGGTGAAGCCGGTGAGGTAACGGACGTTGACCAGCCGGGTCACCAGCGCGGCGGGCGCGTCGAGGGCGGCCAACCGGTGCCGCAAAAGGTCACGACGGTCTGCCGCGCTCACAGCCGGCCGATCGCTTCCAGAGCCAGCCGGTAGGAGTCGATGCCGAACCCGCTGATGACCCCGCGGGCCACTGCCGAGACCACGCTGGTGCGGCGGAAGTCCTCCCGCGCGGCGATGTTCGACAGGTGCACCTCGACCACCGGGGCGCTGACCATCGCCAGGGCGTCGCGCACGGCGTAGGAGTAGTGGCTGAAGGCGGCGGGGTTGATCACGACCGCCGCCCCGGCGTCGGCGGCTTCGTGCAGCCAGGCGATGAGGGTCGCCTCCTCGTCGGTCTGGCGTACCACGACGTCCTGGCCCAACTCCTTCGCCGTGGCCTCGCACAGCGCGACCAGGTCGGCGTGGGTCGCCGACCCGTAGACGTCGGGCTCGCGGGTGCCGAGGCGGCCGAGGTTGGGCCCGTTGAGCACGTGCACCGTCGTCATTTCAGTCCTTCCGCACGGCCGCATAGGCGGCGGCGAGCAGGTGCGGGTCCGGATCCTCCAGCACGCCAGGACGGGCCAGGCCGTCCAGTACCACGAAGCGCAGCCGGTCGCCACGCGATTTCTTGTCGACCCGCATCGTCTCGTGCAGCTGCGGCCAGGCTGCCGCCGGGTAGGAGGTCGGCAGGCCCAGCCCGGCCAGCACCTCCCGATGCCTGGCCGCAGTGGCCGGGTCGAGCCGCCCGGCCTGCCTGGAGAGCTCCGCGGCGAAGACCAAACCGACCGACACCGCGTCGCCGTGCCGCCAGCGGTAGCACTCGACCCGCTCGATGGCGTGGGCCAGCGTGTGGCCGTAGTTGAGCACCTCGCGCGGCCCCGCTTCCCGCAGGTCGCCGCCCACCACGCCGGCCTTGACCCGCACCGCCCGCTCGATGAGCTCGCCGAGGTGGTCGGCCGGATCCCCGCTGTCGAGCAGGTCCAGGATGACCGGGTCGGCGATGAACCCGCACTTGACCACCTCGGCCAGTCCGCTGACCAGGTCGGCCCGGGGCAGCGTGGTCAGCGCCGTCAGGTCGCACAGCACGCCGGCCGGCGAGTGGAAGGCGCCGACCAGGTTCTTGCCCGCGGCCGTGTTGATGCCGGTCTTCCCCCCGACGGCGGCGTCGACCATGCCCAGCAGGGTCGTGGGCAGGTGCACGACCGGCACCCCGCGCAGCCAGGTCGCCGCAACGAATCCGGCCAGATCGGTGAGCGCTCCTCCGCCGACGCCCACCACGGCGTCGCTGCGCGTGAAGGCGGCGGCGCCCAAGGCCTCCCAGCAGGCCACAGCCACGGTGGCGGTCTTTGCGGCCTCGCCGTCGGGCACCTCGATCGGCTGCACGAGGAAACCTGCCCCAGTCAGCGTGGCGGCGACGGCCGTCGCGCAGTCACGCACGGATGGCGAATGCAGGACCGCGACCTGCCGGGCGGTGCCCAGCAGCGGCGGCAGTCGGTCCACGAGGCCTGCCCCGATCACCACGTCGTAGGGCTGCTCCCCGCCGACCGGGACCCGCACGGGGCTCATCGAAGCGCCTCGAGGACCGCGTCGGCCACCTGCGACGGAGTGCGGTCGTCGGTGCCGACCGTGCGGGTGGCCACTTGTTCGTAGAGCGGCCGGCGCTCGGCGAGCAGAGCATGCAGCATGGCCCGCGGGTTGAGCGTCAGCACCGGCCGGTCGCGGGCCAGCCCGACCCGGCGGGCCGTGGCGGCCATGCCCACATCGAGGAACACCACGGTGTGCCCGCGCAGGGCTTCCCGCGTGGCTTCGGCGAGCACCGCCCCCCCGCCGAGGGCGAGCACCCCGGCGTGCTCGCTCAGCGCGGTCGCCACCGCCGCGGACTCGAGCTCCCTGAAGCGCGGCTCGCCGTCGTCGTAGAAGATCGCCGGAATGTCCTTGCCGGCCGCGGCCGCGACGTCGGCATCGGTGTCGCGCAGGGCCACCCCGAGTCGGTCGGCGAGCAGCCGTCCGACGCTGGACTTCCCCGCGCCCGGCGGGCCCACGAGTACCACCACCGGGCGCGTCAACGGACGACCAGGGAGCCGAGGTAGGCCTCGACGTTGCGGCGGGTCTCCGCCACCGCGTCGCCACCGAACTTCTCCAGGACCGCATCGGCGAGTACGAGGGCGACCATCGCCTCGGCCACGATGCCGGCCGCCGGCACCGCGCACACGTCGGAGCGCTGCGCGATCGCCCGGGCCGGCTCGCCGGTGGCCGTGTCCACAGTGGAAAGGGCCCTCGGGAGCGTCGAGATCGGCTTCATGGCGGCCCGGAGCCGCAGCAGCTCGCCGGTGGTCATGCCGCCCTCGATGCCCCCGGCGCGGCCGGTGATCCGCCGTACGCCGTCGGCGGTCGTGACCATCTCGTCGTGGGCCGCCGAGCCGCGGCGGCGGGCCGTCTCGAACCCGTCGCCGACCTCGACGCCCTTGATCGCCTGAATGCCCATCAGGGCGCCAGCCAGCCTCGAGTCGATCCGGCGGTCCCAGTGGACGTGGCTGCCCAGGCCCGGCGGCAGGCCGTGCGCGATCACCTCGACCACCCCGCCCAGCGTGTCGGCGTCGGCCTTGGCTGCGTCGATCTCGGCGATCATCGCGTCGGCGGCCACGGCATCGAGGCAGTGCACCGGGCTCGTGTCGATGGCTTCGCGGTCGCCGACGCTCGGCACGACGTCGGCCGGCGCGGTCGCCGCGCCGATGGCGACCACGTGGGAGAACACCTCCGCCCCGACTGAGGCACGCAGGAAGGCCCGGGCCGCCGCACCCAGCGCCACGCGGGCGGCGGTCTCCCGGGCGCTTGCCCGCTCGAGGACGGGCCGGGCGTCGGTGAAGCCGTACTTCTGCATGCCGGCAAGATCTGCATGCCCGGGCCTCGGCCGGGTCAGCGGTGCGTTGCGGGCGATCCCGTCCAGCTCTGCGGGATCGACGGGGTCGGCTGACATGACCCGCTCCCACCTGGGCCACTCGGTGTTGCCGATCCGGATCGCGATGGGGCTGCCGAGGGTCAGGCCGTGGCGCACTCCACCGAGGATCTCGACCTCGTCCAGCTCGAAACCCATGCGCGCGCCGCGACCGTACCCGCTCCTGCGCCGCTGGAGCTGCTCGGCGACCTCGACCGTGGTGATACCGACGCCGGCGGGCAGCCCCTCCAGGACGGCCACCAGGGCCGGCCCGTGCGACTCTCCCGCGGTCAACCAGCGCAGCATGCGGCCGAGTCTTTCACGGTCACAGGCGGCCCTTTCAGAAGATTAAGGTCTGCCCCTCGCACAGATCGAAGCGCATCTCGCCGTAGGCGAATGCCGCGCACGATCCACCGCTGGTCTTGAGGAGCTTGTAGGCGGTGGCGAATGTCGCGCCGACCGTCACCGTGTACTTCTTGGTGTCCAGAGACACGATGGCCTGGTTGCCACTGACGCCGAGCACCTTGAACGTGGTCATCCCGGGCGTCGTCCCCGTCGCCCCCGCTGCGCCGGGTGCCGGGATCGCCGTTGGCGCCGGCGCGGCAGGGGCCGCCGCGGCGGCGCCTGCTGCCGGGGCGGTGACCAGCGGGCCGAAGGGATCGCGCCCGATGACGTCGCTGAAGGTCTTGGGCGCGACGTTGGGCATGCTCGGTGCCGCCAAGGCACCTGGGTCAGGCAGCCGTGACCTGCCGGCCACGGCCGGCACCACGGGATCCGTGCCGCCCAGCACCGACACCGCGAGGTAGTAACCCAGGGCGGCGAGGATGAGCACACCCGCGGCAACGAACAACAGCAGCCGGCGACGCGACCCGGCGCCGGCCGCAGGCGCGCCCACGTCGGGATCGAAGGGGAAGCCGGAAGTCTCACTCATGGCACTCGCTTACTTCACAGTCAGAGGCACTGCCGGGGCAGCCAGGGCTGGTGCGATGAACACCTGGCCGGTCAGATCCAGGTCGAGCAGGCATGCTGTCATGCAGCTTCGGGCCGCCGCGGCGTGGGCAGTGCCGGTCGCGGCGACCGCGCCCGTGCTCGGCGAGATGCTGTAACCGCTGACCAGTAATACCCGCTGCAGCCCCTCGAGGTTGGCCAGGAACTGCTCGAGTTGCGGGTAGGTGCCGTTGACCTTCAACACCAGCGGGATCGACTGCAACGCCGTCGCCGGTGCCGCGGCCGCAAGAGTGGTGGCTCCCGGGTTGGTAGCCGTAGCGGCAGGCGTCGTCCGGGCGGGCGGCGCGACCGCACCGCCGGCGGCGCCCAGGGCCGCCGGCGGTCCGGGAGCGATGGACACCAGGTCGACGCCGGCCGACGTGCCGGCCGCGTTCAGGGAACGGACGAGCGAGGGCAACGCCGGGGTGCTCGGTATCTGGGTGGCGAACGTCGCCAGCTCCACCTGCTTCGCCGGAAGCTGCTTGGCCTGCTCCCGCAGGACGCTGAGCTGCGTGCGAAGGCCAACCGTCCGGCTGCGTTGTGCTGCGGCCTGCTCGTGCAGTTGCCCGGCGTGGCTGCGCTGGGGGGATATGACAATGAACCATCCGGCCGCCAGGATCGCCACCACGGCTAGGGCGGCGATGGCCACCCATTGGTGCATCTTCGTCATGTCAGCTACCCGCCGGCTTCGTGTAGCGCCCCGAGAGCGCTGCTGAGGTTACGGTCACCGTCGATGTGAAGCTGTAGGTCCGGTGCGTCCCGATGAACTTCTCCTCCGACCTGGAGAAGTACGGGTCGGTCCAGCCGCGCTCCTTGGCGATGGAGTCGAGCCACTTCGCGACATCTCCATGGGCCAGCCCCACCCCTTCGAAGCTGATCTGGGCGACACCACCGGTGGTCGTCGCCGGGGCGACGCTCACCTTGGTCAGCCAGACGCTGTCGGGAACGCGCAGGCTGAGATCGGTCAGGTAGCTCGACCACAGAACCTCGCCACCCGCGGCGTCGCGGAGCGTGCCGTGTGCCTGGTCGACAAGGGCGAAGGTCTGCCCGACGTTCTTCAGTCCGTCGACGTTGGTCTGCGCGCCGGCGTTCTCGGCCTGAGCGCCGGCCAGGTCGGACTTGGCCGACGACACCGATGTGGCAGCAGCGAGGAACGCCACGATGACGATGGCCACTGCGGCGACGGCTGCGCCGCCCAGCCCGGTCTGCACGCGGCGCAGGGCGCGGCGATCTGCGATTTCGGCCGGGATCAGGTTCACCCGCGGCAGCAGCGGAAGGCCGCCGGTGGCGAGCTTGTGCCGGCTGGGGGTGATCATGACGCCACGCCCATGGCCAGACCGACCGGAACGGAGGCCACCGGGCTCACCAGGGCCAACTGCGCCGCATCCAGGTCGACCTTGCCGATCTTGAGGCCGGACATGGCTGACCCGGACTCGACCGGCAGCCGGGTCGCCAGGGACAACCGGCCGGCGAGACCGCGCAGTTGCCCGCCGCCGCCGGAGAGCACGATGCGCTTGACCTCGACGGAGCCCGCCTGAGCCAGGTAGTAGTCGAGCGAGCCGCGTACCTCTTCGACGAAGGCAGCGCCACTGGACTCGATGACCTTCACCGGCGGCGGGGAGTCGGCGAGGACGCCGGGGGCCCGCTCGGCCATCCCGGTGTGCTGCTTGATCGACTCGGCCTCCTCCATCGGCACGCCTAGTCGCTCGGAGACGGCCTGGGTGATGTCGGTGCCCCCCATGAGCAGGATGCGCACGAAGCGCGGAACCCCCCCTGATGGACCACGATGTTGGTGATGCTCGCGCCGACGTCGACCAGCGCCTCGGCCTGCGCGCTCGACAGTCCCATCTCGTCCATCTGTGCTAGTCCGCGCAGCAAGGCGAAGGGCGTGAGGTCGATCATGACCGGCTCCAGGCCGGCCTTCTGGACGGCGGCGACTGTGTTATTCACCATGTCGCGGGAGGCCGCGACGAGCAGCACCCTGAGCATCCGCCCGCCGGCTTCGTTCGTGAACTCCTCAAGCGGGTGGTAGTCCAGGATCGCCTCGTCGACCGGCATGGGGATGAAGTCCTGCACCTGCAAGCTCAGTGACTTGCGGAACTCGTCGGCCGGCAGCCACGGCAGGTCGACCTGACGGACCACGACCTTCTGGTTCGACACCCCGACCACCACGCGCTTGGTCCGGAACCTCGAGGCCGACCACAGCGCGCGGATAGCCTCGGCCACCGCCGCTACGTCGACCACCTCGCCGTCATGGACCGCGCCCACCGGGAGCCGCACCTGGCCGTACCTGTCGAGGGTCACCGGGCGCTTGCCCGTGGACAGCTCAGCCGCCCTGACGCCGGACGTCCCGATATCGAGACCAACCGCCGCTCGTCCTGCCACAGCTTTACCCCTTAGCCGTCACCGTCACTGTCACGGTCCACATCGGGCACTCGCAGCTGGGCCTTGAGAGGTTTGGCTCGAATGGCTTTCGCGACCGGGTCAGCTCAGCGTGGTGTGTACGTAGGCGCGGGCGAGTTCGTGACCCGCGAGGACCGCCACCAGGGCCCCGGCCAGCATGTACGGCCCGAACGGGATGTGTGACTTGCGGCCCCCGCGGCCCAGGGCGATGAACAACAGGCCGCCGACCGCCCCGAGCACGAAACCGAGGAAGGCACCGACGAGCAACGGGCCCCACCCCAGGTAACCGAGGTAGAGCCCGAGGATGCCCGCGAGCATGACGTCGCCGAAACCCATGCCGCGAGGGCTCACCAGGTTGAGCAGGAAGTAGAAGGCGAGCAGGCCGACCATCCCCCCCAGCATCGGGATAAGCCGGCGCGGGTGACCGCCGATGACGGCGGCCGCACCCAGCAGGAGGAGCGCGACGGGGTAGGAGGGGACCGTCAGGGCGAAGGGCAGCCGTTTGTGGTCGATGTCGATCAGCGCCAGCGCCAGGCCCACGGCGCTGAGGTAGAGGAAGGCCGGCAGGGCCGCGTCGAAGCCGAACCGGATCGCCATCGTGACGAACAGCGCCGCCGTGCCTGTCTCCACCAGCGGGTAGCGCGCGCTGATCGCCACGCCGCAGTGCCGGCACCTGCCGCGCAACACGAGCCACGACACGACCGGAACGTTGTCCCAGGGCCGGATCGGGTGCGCGCACGACGGGCAGTGCGACGGCGGCCGGAGGACAGACTCGGCCCGGGGCACGCGCCAGATCACCACGTTGAGAAAGGATCCGATGCACAGCCCGAGCACGGCACACACTGCACACAGGGCAACCAGCATGTCGGCAGAGCCTAAGGGTCATCAGGTCAGGGCGGTCAGGGGTTGCGGATCTCCCGCTTGTAGAGGATGTCGACCGTGTAGGACAGCGCGGGCACGCTGGTCGGATCGACCCCGAATACCGGGCTCTGGGCGTAGGTCAGCGAGAAGTTGTTGTTGACCTGGATCGTACTGCCGCTGTAGAGCTGCCCCTGATTCGAACCGCTGTTGTTCGAGTAGGTCACATTGCACGGTGAGTAGACCAGCAGGGTGATGGCGCCTGTGGAGCCGAAGTTGTTGTCGGTGGAGATCCCGGGTGAGACGCAGGGCCGGGTGGCCGCGTCGTAGGGCACGACGAGGTAGATGTTGCGGTTCCCTCCGGTGGAGTCGAAGGTCACCTGGTTCGACGTGCTGATACCTGCACTCCCGGAGGCGAACAACGCGAAGTCGCCGGCGAAGCTGATCGTCCTGGTGTTCTGGAATTGCACCGAGCAGGTAGTTCGTACGAGGGTCTTGCCCGTCATCGGGGCGTAGTGCGTCTCGATCCAGTCGCCGAACACCGCCGGGGTCGGGCAGTGCGTGTTGTCGTTGTAGACCGTGTAGCCGGCGTCGGTCCAGGCCTGCAGGGTCGCGGCGTCGCCACGCAGCACGGGGAACTGCTCATAGGCCGCCGGGGGTGCCCCGGCCGCCTGGTTCGCGAAGCACTTGTTGGCGGTCGAGCAACCCGGCCAGCTGATCGCGCCCGCAGCCAGCAGCGTGCCGCCCACCGAGGTGTTGCCGCTCAACGAGATCGTGCCCGCGCTGGAGATCACCTTGCCGGCTATCGTGGCATTGCTGCCCGTGACCCCGTCGCGGGACCACGCGTCGCCTCCGATGCTGCAACCGTCCAGGCTGATCGACCCACTGGGGGCGATGACCGAGCCCTGGTAGCTCTGGTTGTTGCTGCAGATCAGGTCACCGTTGGTGTAGAGGTTGGCGTTGGCACCTAGCGATCCCGACACCTGCGACTGGTTGCTGGCGGTGATGCTCTGCTCGCCGAATATCGCCTTGCTGAACCCAGCGCCGGTGATCGGGACGAGGTTGACGCTTGCCTGCATGGTGCGCACGCCCCTGGTCGCGTTGCCCGCCAGGGTCGGGGTCGTCGCGGTAGAGGTGATCAGCGCCGACGTGGGCCGGGAGCCGGCCGGAAGCACGCCACCCACGCACGATAGGGCGGTGCCACCGGCGACTGCGTAATACTGCACGGTCGCCACCACCCGGGTCGGATCGGGAAAGGCCTTCATGTCACCGGTGCCCGATGGCGGCCAGCTGCACGGCAGGCTCAGCGCGCTGCTCTGGATGGCGGCGTATGTGGCGTCGATGCCCCCCTCGGCGGCGTCGACCGCGATGGTGCGCTGGCGGTCGACTCCCGAGCTGCGGTTCTGACTGACGGCAAGGCTGACGATGGTCAGTGAAAGGCCTGCGGCGATCGCCATGACCATGACAGCGATGACCAGGGTGCTGCCCTGATCGGTGCGGCACAGACGCTTCCAGGGCATGTCTACCCGGCTCCTATGCTGCCGGCACGGGGCTGCATACCCCGGGGTCGTAGCCGTACTGGGTGTTGCGGCCGGACAGTGAGCTGACGACCTGCGTGGCCGGGCCACGGACACCCGGCGACTGCACCTGCAGGCGCACGTCGACCAGACGGGCGCCGTAGCTGGTGCTGCTGCCTTGCAGCACGAACGGCGGGATGGCTGAGGGGTTGACGACGTGATAGGCCACCGTCTGCCACGTCGAGACCAGGCCGTCGGTCTGCCAGGCCGGCGACCAGGATCGCGAGCGCAGGCGGCCACCGAGGGTCTGCCACTGCACGCACCGCTCCAGCCCGTTGGCCTGGGTGTAGACGCGCATGCAGTTGCCGGCATTGGGAACCACGCTGGGTGCCACCGTGACCGCGGTGCATCCCGCGGTAGCCACCTCGTCGGCGGGGCTGTAGAGCACATTGCCCGACCGGACCTGGCGGTCGATCTGCGCCATGCCCAGGCGGGCGATGGCGGCGTCGTCGGACTTCGCAAGGGTGTCGGCGGTCTGGTTCTGCACGGTGGCCAGCACCGCATAGGTCACCACGACGATGCCGGAGAACAGCATCATCACCACGAGCATTTCGACGAGCGAGACCCCGGTGTCGCTCCTGGGGCCGGCCAGGCGGCGGCGCGGCTCAGCCACTGGGCGCCGCCTTGTACGTCGTCTTCGCCAGCGCTGATCCCAGGTCGAGTCGCAGGGTGAAGTAGGCGACCCGGACGCCCGACAGCGAGATGTCGAAGGTGACCGACACCGACACGCTGGGCACGGTTACGGACACGCTACAGGCCGTGGCGCACGGGGCAGCGCCCGTCGATGTCGCCGTTGCCGGAAGCACCCGCACGTCGCCGCTCATCCCGACCGTCAGCTGGCCCGAGACGGCGACCGCCGCGCCAAGGGGAGCACTGAGCGAGGTGGTTGGGCTGAGCGTGACAACACTCGGCTGCTGGCCGATGCCGCGATAGGTGAGCTGGCCGCTGCGTGTGACGACGGGGCCGGCGGCCCCGATTCCGGATTCGGCGACGGCCGTCGCCGAGTAGCCGGTCAGGCTCACCATGTTGGTGAAACCGAGCTGGGCGGGCAGCCCGGAGCCGACAGTGACCGTGCCGACGTTCTGCTGCGTGGCCGCGCTCGTGCAGCCCACTCCTGCCGCGGCTGTGCAGCGCGTGGCGCCGGGAGCTGTGAAGCGGGCGGCGGAGGCCCGGCTCGGCGCGCCTGGCCCGATCGTTGCCAACGGCTGCCCGGAGTAGGTCGCGGACAGGCTTCCGCCGGGGGCCACGGACGACGAGGTGCATACGTTGTACGTGGCCAGGGCCGTGCCGCTCACGGCCTCCCTGCAGTTGTCAGCGCTGGCGGCCGCCGTGGTGCTGACCGAGGTGGCCGTGTCGGTGGCGCCCAGGCCGAGGTTGAGGATGCTGCCCGAGCCGAAGTTGAGCTGGCTGGTGCCCGGCTGCGCTACCGAATCGCTGCTGGTGCCGCTGGCCGCTCCGGTGCTGGGGTCGGTGTCGGCCGAGCTTGCCGCCGACCGCCCGCCGATCGCCTGGGGCGCACCCAGCGTGATCACCTGCACCCCCGACGTCGTCGCCTTGCCCTGCGCCGAGAGCGCCTGCTCCAGCTGGACGACGGCGCTCAGCGAGGGCATGGAGATGTTGGCGCTCACCAGGTCGATACCGTTGAACAGTTGTGGTGCGGCGGCGTCGACGGCCTGCAGGGAGACACCGGCGGGGGTCCGACCGGCGTTGCCGTAGAGGAACGCCTGGCAGGGGCCGGAGAACGGGTGCGTCGCAGTGGACAGGCAGCCGGACGGGGAGAACAGGCGCGAGCGCACCGCGACGGTCTTCGGCCGGCTGCTGGTCGCCGATGACGTCCACGAGACGATCGACGTCAGCCAGTAGCCCTGAGTCATGTCGGCGGCGACCAGGCTGACGTACAGCCTCGCGTCGTACTGCGTGTTGCCGACCTTGGTCGATGCGCTGGGCTGGACGTGTGGGTAGAGCGGTGCCTTGCTCTGCGTGTTCGAGGTCACCAGGGTCTCGTCTATGGCGCTGGTGTAGGTGGGACGCAGCCGCCCGGCCGAGATGTTCGGGTCACCGGCAAGGTCCGTGCTGAGCAGGCCGCCGCTGACGGTGAGGTAGGGCAGCGCCCGCAGCTCCTCGATCGCCTGGTTGGCCAGGGCCACCGCCTGCTGACGCTGTTTCGACACGGCAACGGTGCGCATTGCCGAGACCTGCACCCCGATCAGCCCGATCAGGACGGTGCCGATGATGACCATGGTGACGAGTAGCTCCACCAAGGTGAAACCGCCGTCGTCGGTCCTTCGTGGATGCCACATGCTCGCCACCTCCTCGCCGGGTACACAGAATGTGGAGGCGGCCCGTTACCGGGCCGCCCCGCGGGGGTTCATCGGGCGCACGCCTGAACTAGCACGCAGGGGCTACGGGCAGGTGGTGCCCTTGAGGAGGCCGTTGTTGCCCGCACTCCATGCGCTGGCTCCGGAATAGCTGGGAGTGCCGGTCACGCAGTAGGTGCCTGCGCCGGCGGCGGTGGGATAGACCAGCGTCATCGTGTTGCCGCTCGAGGCCTTGACTGTCGTCGTCTCAGCCACGGCACCCGTCCCGGTGGGGGTGCTGGTGAGGGTGTAACTCGGTGCCGTACCGCTGATGACGATGGTTGCGGGATTGCCGTCCACGAGAAACGCCGCAACCTCCTTGCTGATGTTCGCTGCGTCAGCCTTCGCGGCAGTCTCCGCGGCCTTCTTGCGTTGGTTGAGGAAGACCGGGATCGCGATGGCGGCGAGAATGCCGATGATGATCATGACCACGAGGAGCTCGATGAGGGTGAAGCCCTCATCCCGCTTCTCCATGGACTTGCGGATTCGAGCGAGCATGTTGCCTGCCCCTTTCAGGACGTTATGGCGAGCCGCTCGTGCGTCCGGGCTCCCGGCTCGGAAGCCGACAGGTTTCCCGTGACGGGTGTCCCCTGTCCTGGC
>JBDUBV010000027.1:0-22430 GCA_040003795.1 Pseudonocardiales bacterium
TGGTGATGCTCACCTTCCTGCCGGCGTTGCTGCTGTTCGGGCGCTGGCTGTTCTGGCCGTTCGTGCCGAGGTACGGCTCGCCTTCGCACGAGGACTCCGGGCTGTGGGGCAGGGTGTCACGGCTCGTCGGCCGGCGACCGCGCTACGCCTGGGTGGCCACGGCCGCGGTGCTGCTGATCCTCGCGGCTTTCTCGACGACGCTGAAGGCGGAGGGGTTGTCGAACAACGACTCGCTGACGAAGAAGACAGAGGCCGTCATCGGCCAAGAGGTGCTCACCCGACACTTCCCGAGCGGGTCCGGCAGCCCGGAGGCGATCATCGCCAAAGCCGACAAGCTCGATGAGGTGGTTGCCGCTGCCAAATCCACTCCAGGTGTCGCGTCGGTGACGCCGTTCGCTCCCGGCCCTGCCACCCACTTGACCTCCGGTAAGTTCGGGGCCCCGAAGATCGTCGACGGACTGGCCGAAATCGACGCGATCCTGGCCGCCGACCCCGGCAGCCCGCAGGGCGACGCCACCGTGCAGCGGTTGCGCAACCGGGTGCACCAGGTCGACGGCGCCGACGCGCTGGTCGGCGGTGGCACCTCGGCGAACCTCGACGTCCAGAAGGCCTCGCAGCGCGACCGTACGGTCATCATCCCGATCGTCCTGCTGGTCATCCTGGTGATCCTGGCGCTGCTGCTGCGGGCGATCGTGGCGCCGCTGCTGCTCGTCGCCAGCGTGGTGCTGTCGTTCACCGCGACCCTCGGCGTCTGCTCGCTGGTGTTCACGCACATCTTCGGCTTCGCCGGGGCCGACTCGGCCTTCCCGCTGTTCACGTTCATCTTCCTGGTGGCTCTCGGCATCGACTACAACATCTTCCTGATGACCCGGGTCCGGGAGGAGACCCTTGCCCGCGGCACGCGGCCGGGTATCCTCAAGGGCCTGGCCGTCACCGGCGGGGTCATCACGTCGGCCGGTGTGGTGCTGGCCGCGACATTCTCGGTGCTCGGCGTGCTGCCCCTGGTCTTCCTCACCGAGTTGGGCTTCGCCGTCGCGTTCGGGGTGCTGATGGACACCCTGCTGGTCCGGTCGGTGGTGGTCCCGGCGCTGTCCTACGACATCGGCAAGCGGATCTGGTGGCCGAGCCGGCTGTCCCGGGCCGATGCTCCGGACGCCGAGCCCGTGCCGGAGCCGGCCGGGGTCGGCTGAGGCTCAGCCGGGCAGTCGGCGCGGCTCGATCCTGGTCTCCACGGCCGCGCCGTCCGGACCGCGCTCGACGTGGTAGGCACCCGCACCCTCGGTCTCGGTGACCGCCTCGACCAGCTCGGTGTCGCGGTAATGGAGGCCGACGCCGTTGTCGGTGGCATAGCCGGCCGGCAGGGTGCCGTCGGCCACCAGGCGGTGGTAGAGCGGCCGGCGCTGCTCCTCGGAGTCGTAGTGGACGCTGTTGGAGTACGGCAGCAACGCCAGGCCGTTGATCACTGGCCGCAGCTCTGGGCCGAAGGAGTCGGTCGTGCCGCCGACGTGCCAGCACAGCGAGCCCGCCGATACCCCGCCGACGACGACGCCGGCCTGCCAGACGTCGCGGAAGATCGTATCCAGGCCGTGCAGCCGCCACATCGCCAGCAGACCGGCGACGCTGCCGCCGTTGACCCAGACGACGTCCTGGGCGAGCAGGTGCGCGCGCATGTCGTCGACACTGGGCATCGGGAACAGGTTGAGGTGCGTCACCTCGACGCGGGCCACCATGCCTGCCTCGTTCACCCGGGCGTTCCACCAGCGCTGGTCCCCGCCCGCGGTGCCCAGATGGCACAGCTTCGGCTTGCCGGCCGCCCCGGAGAGCTCGAGTGCATGCGTGATGAGCGGAGCGAACTCGATCTCCTGGCGGCGGCCGAAGCGCCAGCCGCCGGAGGTGGCCAGGATGGTCGGGGCGTCAGCGGTCACGACCGCTCATGCTTCCTTACGGTGGCTCCTGTGGAGGGACCGGGGCCTGTGGACGACGCCCGCGCGGAGTGCTCGATCCTCGCTACCGTCGAACGATGACGTGGGAAGTGCCGGGATATGTCGCCGAGGAGCTGCTCGGCTTCGGTGCCAGCGGCGAGGTGTGGCGGGCCCGGGCGGCCGCGACGGGGGAGGTCGTGGCGCTCAAGCGCCTGCGCGCCGGCCGCGACCCGACAGGGCATCAGCGGTTGCGGCGCGAGGCGGCCCTGCTCGCCGCGTTCCAGCACCCGCACGTCGTGCGCCTGCACGGGGTGCTGTCCACGCCGGGCGGGCCGGTGCTGGTTCTGGACTACGCCGACGGCGGAAGCCTCGCCGGCCAGGTGGCGGCGCGTGATCCCTACCCCCGCGCTGAGCTTTTCGGACTGCTCGTCCCCGTCGCCGACGCGCTTGCCGCGGCCCATGCGGTCGGATTGGTTCACGGTGACGTCTCGCCGGGCAACATCTTGCTCGACGCCTCCGGACGGGCGCTGCTGGCCGACCTGGGGACCGCGCGGCTCGTGGGGGAGGGCGGTGGCACCGCCTACGGCACGGCGGGGTTCATCGATCCGGCGGTGCGGGTCGGCGGGACGCCGGATGCCGCCTCGGACGTCTACGGGCTGGCCGCCGTGGCCGTTTACGCGTTGACCGGCTCTGGTGCTCAGAGCCCGGCGGCACAGGCGGGGGCGGCGCTGGCCGAGCCGTTGCCCGATGTGCTGCAGCGGGCGCTTAACCCCGACCCGGCGGGACGCCCGACCGCAGCCGCTCTGGCAGCCGGGTTGGCCGCAGGTGCCACGTCCGCGGGCGGACCGGTGGTCATCGGCGCGGTGCCGGACGGCCTCGCTGCGGCGACGGCACTGACCCACGCGGTGCACGACGGGGGCCGACCGGCTGCTTCCGGGACGGCAGCAGGGCCGGCACCGGGCCGACACCGCAGCGCCGCCCTGCGCGGGCGGCTGACCGTCCGCAGGCGCCGGATCGCCGTTCGGTCGGCTGCTGCGCTGCTCGTGGTCGGTGCCGCAGCCGCGGCCGGGCTGCTTTGGGGCGGGGCCGCGGCGCAACAGGCCGGCGGTGCCGCTGCGGCCCCGCCGGTCGGGGTCGCCCCCGCGGCGGCGCAGTCGTCCTGGGCCGGAGTGTGGGCCGGCCTGGACGCCCGGCGCGGGCGCGCCTTCGCCACCGCCGACGCCATGTTGCTCACCGAGGTCTACCTGCCCGAGTGCCCGGCCTTGGCCGCCGACCTGGCGACGGTGCGTTCCCTGGCTGCCCGGCACGGGTACGCCACCGGTGTCAGTCACTGGACAAGTCGGGTGCAGGCGGAGTTGGTGTCAGCAGAGGCGGTCACCCTGGTGGTCGTCGACCGCATGCCGGGCTACGACATCCGCGACGCCTCAGGACGGGTGCTGGCGCACAGCCCGCCACGCGGTGAGCGCACCCTGCGGGCGCGCTTGGTCCGCACGCAGGACGGATGGCGGATCGCGGAGCTTGTCGCGTGACGCTCCTCGGTCACGCGCCTTGCTCGTACTGCTCGAGGCCGGGCGAGGTGCCCCGGTCAGGTAGCCCAGCGCAGGGCCGCCTCGACGGTTGGATGCTCGAAGCGGTAGCCCGCGGCTTCGAGCACTGCGGGCACCGCCCGTTGGCCGTTCAGCACGCCCTCGTCGGCGAACTCTCCCAGCGCCACGCGCAGTGCGAACGCCGGCACCCGGGGGGCGAGCCGGGGCCGGCCCAGCACCTTCAGCAGCGTGCCGGTGAGCTCGGCCATCGTCACCGGCAGGGGCCCGGTGACGTTGACCGGTCCGGAAAGGTCGGAGCCGAGCACGAACGCGATCACCGCCAGGTAGTCGGCCAAGGAGACCCAGGGGAGGAACTGCCGGCCGCTTCCCAGCGGGCTGAGCAGGCCCAACCGGGCCAACGGGAGCATCCGGCCCAGGAAGCCGCCCTGTGGGGCCAGCACCGGTCCGGTCCGCAGCGTGATCACGCGGACGCCGGCTGCCACAGCGGGAGCGGTCGCTTCCTCCCACGCCTTGCAGACCTCGGCGAGGAATCCGGCGCCGGCCGGCGCCGTCTCGTCGATGACCCGGTCACCGGTGATGCCGTAGTAGCCCGAGCCGGACATGGACAACAGGGTGCGCTGTCGCTCCGGCGCGGCGGCAAGGGCCGTGCTGACGGTCAGCGTCCCGTCGACCCTGCTGCTGAGCACCCGCGCCTTGTACGCAGGGGTCCAGCGCCGGTCCCCGATGCCGAGACCGGCCAGGTGGATGACCGCGTCGACGTCGGCCAGGGCGGCCGGGTCCAGGGTGCGGGTAGCCGGGTCCCAGCTGAGTTCGTCGTCGGCCCCGGCCGGGCCGCGGACCAGCCGTAAGACGTCATGTCCGCTAGCGCGAAGGGCCGGCACCAGAGCGGAGCCGATGAGGCCGTGCGTGCCGGTTACGGCGATCCGGAGGCGATCGGTGTCCACCGGCCCATCCTTGCCTACCACCCTTACGGCACCCTGGGCGGCATGACTGTGCGAGTCCGGCAAGCCCGCCTTACCGACGACTCGGCCCTTGCGGCCCTGGACCGGCGGAGTTGGTCAGCGGTCGCCGAGGTTGCCCCGCCTCGTGAGCCCGGCAAGCCCTTTTTCGGAACGGGCCAGGCACCCGCCGACGTCCTGGTGGCCGAGGACGACGGGGTCCTCGTGGGCTGGATAAAGGTCGTGCCGGCGACGGGGCTGGCCAGCAACGCCCACGTGCAGCAGATCCAGGGGCTCGGGGTAGATCCGGCCAGGCGGGGGGACGGGCTCGGTCGGGTGTTGCTCGAGGCCGCCGTGGATGTTGCGGCGCGCCGCGGCACGCGCAAGGTCACGCTGCGGGTGCTCAGCACCAACACCGTCGCGCAGCGGCTCTACACCTCCGCCGGGTTCGCCGTCGAAGGCATCCTCATCGGGGAATTCCGCCTGCAGGAAGCTGATGTCGACGATGTGTTGATGGCCCGGTGGGTCGGCTGAGTGCCTACAGCCCGAGAGCGTCCTCGAACCTGCCCTCTTCCAGCCGCTCCTTGATCGTGGCGAGGAATCGCGCGGCGTCGGCGCCGTCGACCAGTCGGTGGTCGTAGGTCAACGCGAGGTAGACCATCGAACGCACTGTCACGATCTCGCCGAGGTCCGGATCGTCGACCACCACGGCCCGCTTGACCACCGAGCCGGTGCCCAGGACCCCCACCTGCGGCTGGTTGATGATTGGGGTGTCGAAGAGCGCCCCGCGGCTGCCGGTGTTGGTCAGGGTGAAGGTGCCGCCGCTGAGCTCGTCGGGGCTGACCTTGCCGGCCCGGGTACGCTCCGCGAGGTCGGCGATCTTACGGGCCAGCCCGCCGAGGTTGAGGTCTCCCGCATCGTGGATGACGGGTACGAGCAAGCCGCGATCGGTGTCCACCGCAATACCCAGGTGCTCGGCTTCGTGGTAGGTGACCATCGACTGCTCGGCGTCGATGGAGGCGTTGACGTTGGGGTGGGACTTCAGGGCCTCGACGGTGGCCAGTGCGAAGAACGGCAGAAAGCTCAGCTTGACGCCCTCGCGGCCCTCGAACGTTGCCTTGGCGCGCTGCCGCAGTCGGGCGACGCGGGTCACGTCCGCCTCGACCACCGTGGTCAGCTGTGCGCTGATCTGCAGTGATTCGACCATGCGCTCGGCGATCACGGAGCGCAGCCGGGACATCTTCACGGTACGACCGCGCAAGGCGGCAGCCGCCGAGGCAGCCACCGACTGGGAGGGCTGCTGCTGTGCCGCGGGGGCGGCCGGCCGGCTCGGCGCGCTGACCTCGGCTGCCGGGGCGGGGTCCTCCTGTGCCGGGGTAGGAGCGGGTCGGGTCGCGTCGAGGACGTCCTGCTTGCGGATCCGGCCGCCGACGCCCGTGCCGTCGACAGTGGTCAGGTCGACACCGTGCTCGGCGGCCAGCTTGCGCACCAGCGGCGTCACGTAGGCGCCTTGGTCGTCGTCGTCCTCGGCGGCAGAATGCGACGAGCGGCCTGGGCTAGCTGCTTGGACCTCTGGGGCGGCCGGTGCGGCCGGTGTGGCCGGCTGCTGTGGCTCCTGGGTCGGTCGCGGCTGCTCCTGGCGTGACTCCTGGCGTGACTCCTGGGGCTGTTCCTGGGCCACGGGGGGCGGTGCCTGCTCGGCGGGCGGTGCCTGCTCGGCGGGCGGTGCCTGCTCGGCGGGCGGTGCCTGCTCCGCGGGTGCCTGTTGCTGGGGCGGCCCGGCCGTGTCCGTGGTCGAACCGCCGCCGCCGCCGTCGTCGATTGTGGCGAGCTCGGCACCAACTGCTACGGTTTCGTCCTCGCCTACCTTGATGGCGGAGAGCACACCGGAAGCGGGCGCCGGGATCTCGGTGTCCACCTTGTCGGTGGACACCTCGAGCAGCGGCTCGTCGGCTTGGACGCGGTCGCCCTCGTTCTTGAGCCAGCGCGTGACTGTGCCCTCGGAGACGCTCTCGCCGAGGCGCGGCATCGTGACGGAGACCGACATGGCTTGCGACTCCTCGATGTTCGTCGGAAATTCAGCCGTGCATGTGCAGTGGCTTGCCGGCCAGCGCGAGGTGGGCCTCGCCGACCGCTTCGGACTGGGTGGGGTGCGGATGGATGAGCTGAGCCACCTCGCCGGGCAGCGCCTCCCAGTTGTAGATCAACTGGGCCTCCGCAATCAGTTCACCCACGCGGCTGCCGATCATGTGCACACCCAGGACCGGCCCGTCCTTCTCGGCGATCAGCTTCACCGCACCCGCCGCCTTGAGGATCTGGCTCCTGCCGTTGCCGGCCAGGTCGTAGACCAGCGTGATCACCTTGTCCTCACCGTAGCGCTGCTTGGCCTGGGCCTCGGTCACCCCGACCGAGGCGACCTCTGGCTCGGAGTAGGTGATGCGCGGGACGCCGTCGTAGTTGACGGGCACTACGCGCAGGCCGGCCAGCCGCTCGGCAACCAGGATGCCCTCGGCGAAGCCCACGTGGGCCAGCTGCAGCGTGGGGATGAGGTCGCCGACAGCGGAGATGGTCGGCACCGCCGTCTGGCAGAACTCGTCGGTCTGCACGAAGCCGCGGTCCACCACAACGCCGGCCTCTTCGTACCCCAGGCCCCCCGACACCGGTCCTCGGCCGACCGCGACCAGGAGCAGCTCGGCCTCGATCTGCTTACCCGAGTCGAGGCTGACCCTGACCCGGTTCTCCGCCCGCTCCACGCCACTGAACCGCGCGCCCAGCTCGTAGCCGATGCCGCGCCGGCGGAAGGCCCGCTCGAGCAGCTTGGAGCTGTTCTCGTCCTCCAGCGGGAGCAGGTGCGGGAGCGCCTCGACGATCGTCACCTCGGCGCCGAATGACCGCCACACGCTGGCGAACTCCACGCCGATGACCCCGCCGCCCAGGATGACCACCGAGCGCGGCACCCGGTCGAGTCGCAGGGCATCGTCACTGCTGATGATCTGGCGGCCGTCGAGCTGCAGGCCCGGGAGTGTCTTGGGCACCGATCCGGTGGCCAGCACGACGTGGCCGCCCTCGTAGCGCTGCCCATCGGCCTCGACCGCCGTGGGCGACACGAGCCGGCCGGATGCCTCGACCACGGTGATGCCGCGGCTCCTGACCAGGCCCTGCAGGCCCTTGTACAGACGGCTGACCACGCCCTCCTTGTAGGAGTTGACTGCGCCCATGTCGATGCCCTCGAACGCGGTCTTCACCCCGAACTGGTCGCTGTCGCGTGAGAGGTCGGCCACCTCGGCCGCGTGCAGCAGCGCCTTGGTGGGAATGCAGCCCATGTGCAGGCAGGTGCCACCGACCTTGCTCTTCTCGACCAGGACGACGGACTTGCCGAGCTCGGCCGCGCGCAGCGCGCAGGCGTAGCCACCGCTGCCACCGCCGAGAATGACGAGGTCGACGGTCTGGGACTGGCCCACAAGATCTCCTGGAGTGCTGGCAGAGGTATCAACGGCATCCTCCCATTGACGGCGACCAGCCGCGAAACGAGGCCGCGATCAACCGGCCGGGCCCGCTCGCGTGCGTCGGGGAACCTCCGGCACACTTGACGACGTTGGCTGAGCGAGGGAGGCGCCACTGTGGGACTGTTCCGACGGAACCGAGGCAGGCCGGCGGCCACACCGCGCGGCGCGACCCCGGCTGACCGGGAGCATCTCGAGGCCTTCGCCCGTTCGCGCCGTGGCGTGGAGGCCTATCTCGAGCCCCGTACCTCCGTTACGGAGATGACGCTCGCGCTCGTGGCCGCCGACGGGGAGTGGACCCGGCGTCGGGTGCCGAGCCCCAAAGCTGCCCGGGAGTTCGGCAACGCAGTGGGGATCCCCATCTATGACGTGGCCGCCACCGGCTACCCCAGCCGGATGCGGGAGTGGACCGCCCGGCGCAAGGCCGCCGGCCAGACCGGAGTTCCGGGAATCGACGGGCCGACCGCCTAGTCGTGCTTGCGCTCGCCCGGCTGTGCCGGGTGGCTCGGCCGGCCGCAGTCGCTGTGCGCCGCCGCCGAGACCCGGCTCTCGTGCTCGGCGCTCGTACCGCTGCGGTCACGGGCGACGGAGGAGATATACGCGCCATGATTGCGCACGTCCGCCGGACAGCGGGGTGCAGGAGCAGGCGAACGCTTGGCCGCCGTGACGGCAGGCGCCTTCGACGCCTCCGGTGACTCAGGCGCCTCCGAGGGCCCGGGTGATTCGGCGGCGGAGGTAACGGCACGGACCACCGACTGCACGGGCAGGTGCCCCGTGGCGGCCGCAGTGGCGGTCATCGCCGCACCGGCCGCCAGCGCTGCCGCGACCAGCAGCAGCAGGCGCGCCCGGGCGGCGAGCAGGTGGCGCAGTGGCGGCGACGGTGACACTGGGGCCTCCCAGGTGGCTGCGGCAGCGGCTCATCGGAGTCTGGGCAACCGGGACCGAGCCTTGCAGGTTTTCGGCGCGGCGTCACCCGTTTGCCGCGAGGTCCTCCATCAGCTCGACCAGGGTGCGTACGGGAACGCCGGTGCCGCCCTTCGGGGTGTAGCCGTGCGGAGCCAGCGCGTTGTAGGCGGGCCCGGCGATGTCGATGTGGGCGAAGGGAAGGCCTTCGGGGACGAACTCCGACAGAAAGGTGCCGGCGACCAGCATGCCGGCGCCGCGGTCCCAGGTCGCGTTGATCTGGGAGATGTCGGCGATGGGGGAGTCCATGCCGCCCCGGATCTCCTCGGGCAGCGGCATCTCCCACATCGGCTCGCCGCTGCGCTCACCGGCCGCCTCCACCCGGCGGCACAGCGCCTCCTCGCCCATGACCGCCGACACCCGATGGCCCAGGGCGATCACGGCGGCGCCGGTCAGGGTGGAGGTCTCCACGAGGTAGTCCGGGTTGTCTTCGGCGGCGCGGACCAGGGCGTCGGCGAGGATCATCCTGCCCTCGGCGTCTGTGTTGAGCACCTCGACGCTGCGCCCGCCGTACATCGTCACGACGTCGCCGGGCCGGTAGGCAGCGCCGCCGGGCATGTTCTCGGCCATCGGCACCCAGGCGTCGACGTCGAGGGCCAGGCCGAGGTCGGCCGCGGCGCACACCGCGGCCACCACAGCGGCCGCACCGGCCATGTCGGATTTCATGAGGTTCATCGCGTTGGCCGGCTTGATCGAGATGCCGCCCGAATCGAAGGTGATGCCCTTACCGACCAGGCCGAGCGAGGTCTTGGCCTTGGGTCCCCGGTAGGTCAGGTGCACCAAGCGGGGTGGATTGGCCGAGCCATTGCCCACGGCCAGGATCCCGCCGAAACCGCGCTTGGCGAGGGCCTTCTCGTCGAGCACCTCGAAGATGACTCCGGCGCGCTGGGCGGCGCCTCGGGCGGCGGCGGCGAGATCGGCCGGATGCAGGTCGTTGGGTGCCGTGTTGACCAGGTCGCGGGCCAGGCCGGCGGCCGCTGCCAGGGCGCTGCTTCGGGCGACGGCGGCCTTGGCGCCGCGGTTGCGCGCCTTGCCGACGACCAGGGTGATCCCCCCGACCGGCGCCTTGTGCCCGTCCCTCGACAGCAGCCGGTAGCGGTCGAAGTCGTACGAGCCGAGCAGCGCCCCCTCGCCGGCCGCCCGCAGCGTCGACTCGTCGTCGCCGTTGACCAGTCCCAGCGTGGTGGCGACGGTCGCCGTGCCGCTGAGCGCGCGCACCGCCGCGCCGGCCGCCCGGCGCACCGACTCGGTGCGGAAGCGGCCGTCGGCGTCGGCTGCTCCGAGGCCTACGGCCACGACGACAGGGACATCGGCGGTGCCCAGGGTGGCCAGCTTGGTGACCTCGGCCTCCTTGCCGCTGGCACCCAGGGCTTCCAGCGCGGGTAGCAGCCGGCCCTTCATCGCCGCGTCGAGGCTGTCCGCTCCCGGTGCGAGAACGGGGCCGGTGTCGCACTGGGCGATGCCGATCACGACGGCGGCCGCACGGCTCTTGCTGGCAACGGTGTCTGTCAAGGCGAGAGTTGGCATTACCGCATGCTAGCCGTCAACTCGCTCCGCTCCTCCCTGCGCTCGATGCTCACTCGCCTCCGGGCGGTAGCGTCGGTGCCTATGAGCGACCTTCGCCGATCACCGATCGACGACCGCCACCACCGCCTCGGCGCCAAGATGGCCGACTTCGGCGGCTGGGAGATGCCGATCGAGTACCCGGGCGGGGGAGTGATCAAAGAGCACACCGCGGTCCGCGAGGCCGTCGGGCTCTTCGACGTGTCGCACCTCGGCAAGGCCACTGTCCGCGGTCCAGGTGCCGCTGACTACGTCAACGCAACCCTCACCAACGACCTCGGCCGGATCGCGGCCGGCCGGGCGCAGTACACGATGTGCTGCGACGATGCGGCGGGCGGCGTGGTCGACGACCTGATCGCCTACCTGCACGGTGACGAGGAGGTATTCCTCATCCCCAATGCCGCCAACACCGCGGAGGTTGTGCGCCGTCTCGCGGCAGCCGCGCCCGACGGTGTGCACGTCAGGGACCGGCACTGCGAATACGGGGTGCTGGCAGTGCAGGGGCCGCGCTCCGCGGAGTTGCTCGAACGGCTCGGGCTGCCCGCAAGCGAGGACTACATGAGCTTCACCGCCGCGTCGTGGCGCGGAGAGCCGCTGGTGGTCTGCCGCACCGGTTACACCGGCGAGCACGGCTACGAGTTGTTGCCGTCGTGGGCCGCCGCAGGCGCGCTGTGGGACGCCCTGCTCGGCGCCGGTCAGGACATCGGTGTCCTGCCGTGCGGCCTCGGCGCCCGCGACACCCTGCGTACCGAGATGGGCTACCCGCTGCACGGTCACGAATTGTCCCTGCAGATCACCCCGTTGCAGGCACGCAGTGGCTGGGCCGTGGGGTGGGGCAAACCGCAGTTCTGGGGACGGTCGGCGCTGATCGCGGAGAAGGCGGCCGGCCCGGCCAGGCTGCTCTGGGGACTGCAATCACTGGAGCGTGGGATCCCCCGGCCTGGAATGGCCGTCCGCTCGGGCGACGGCGGTCTCGCGGGGGAGGTGACCAGCGGCACGTTCTCCCCGACCCGGCGGATCGGCATCGGGCTGGCCCTGCTGGACACGGCGGCCGGTGTGACCGAGGGCGACGAGGTGGTCGTCGACGTCAGGGGACGGCCCTCGCGCATGCGGGTGGTCAAGCCGCCCTTCGTCACCCCATCGGTCAGATGAGCGAGGGGAGTCGGTCGGGCGAGCCGCTGGTCCTGCTCGTCGGGATGATGGGGACCGGCAAGTCCAGCGTCGGCCGGGCCGTCGCAGCCCGCACCGGTTGGCGGTATGTCGACAACGACGAGCTGGTACGGCAGGCCTGCGGCAGCACCGCCCCGGAGCTGCTGGCCGCCGAGGGCGAGGCGGCGCTGCGTGCGGCGGAGAACGCCGCCCTTGCCGCGGCCCTGGCGCTGCAGCCGCCCGCGGTGGCCTCCGTCGCCGCCGGGGTGGTGCTGGACTCCGCGGCGCGGGACCTGCTGCGGTCGGCCGACCTGGTCATCTGGCTGCGGGCCAGCCACAGCACGCTCGTCGATCGGGTCGGTGAGGGCGAGGGCCGGGCCTGGCTGCAACCGAACCCCGCCGTGGCGATCGCCACCCTGTCGGCCGAGCGAGAGCCCTACTATGCCGAGGTGGCCGACGCGATCATCGACGTCGACGGCATTTCGCCGGAGCAAACGGCCGACTCGGTCATCGAGCTGGCCCGGGCCGAACCTTCGTGATCAAGGCCTCGTTGGTCCGGCTGGGGCGGCCCGCAGAGGCCTGGATCTTGCGCAGCGGCGCGTGCCGCCGCGTCGTGGCCGCTCCAGCGCTCACTCCAAGCCGGCGGGCAGCTCGGCCAGCAGGCGGACCGCCGCGTCGAGCACCGGCACCACCAGCAGGGCACCCATCCCCTGCCCGTGGCGCACCCCCAGGCTCAGCACCGGGTCGAGGCCCAGCCGTTCGAGGGCGATCAGGTGTGCCGGCTCGGCGGAGCTCTGGGCGGCCAGCCACCACTGCACCGCTGCAGGGGTGAGCTCGCGGGCGACGAGGGCGGCGGTGACGGGCACCAGCCCGTCGAGCAGGACGGGGGTCCGCCGGATGGCCGCCTGCGCCACGAACCCGCTGAGGGCGGCGATGTCGGCGCCACCGGCGACCTGGAGCAGGGTGGGGAAGCCGACCTGCCCCTGTACCCGACGGACTGCGTCGCGGATGGCCGAGAGCTTGCGCATCCAGGCGTTGTCGTCAATGCCGCTACCGCGCCCGATCACGTGCACCGGCTCGGTGCCGGTCAGCGCGGCCACCATCGCCGACGCGGGTGTGGAGCTCCCCGCGCCCAGGTCGCCGGCGATCAGCAGATCTGCCCCACCGTCGACCTCCTCGTCGGCGATCCGGGTGCCGGCGTCGAAGGCCTGACGCACCTCGTCGTCGGTCACGGCGTCCTCGCGGTCGATGCTGCCGCTGCCGCGGCGCACCTTGTAGGCCGACACCTCCGCAGGTGTGTCGGCCTCGACCGCGATGTCGACGACCCGCACTGTTGCACCCGTCGCCCGGGCGAGCACGTTGACCGCGCCCGCCCCCGCGAGGCAGCGGTCGACTTCGGCGGCGGTGGACCCCGGCGGCCAGGCCGAAATGTCGGCTGTGGCGATCCCGTGGTCGCCGGCGAAGACCACGACGCGCACCCGGGCGAAGGGCTGGGGTGGGCAGCGTCCCTGCACTGCTGCCGCCCAGATCGACAGCCCTGCCAGGCGGCCGAAGGAGCCGGCCGGCTCGGTCAGGGCGGCCAGCCGCGCCCGGGCCGCCTCGGCCATCTCCGGATCGGGATCAACGACGGCGTCGTCGAGGGAGCTGGGCATGGTGTGGCCGAGATTAGCGCGGCTCGGCGGCGAACTCGGCCGGGGACTCGAAGGCCGCCCGGCGGGCCGCCCGGCGCAGGGCCAGCAGCACCGGGCGGGCGGTGACCGTCACGAGGAGCGCCGTGAAGACCGCCCGCGGCACGTCGTAACCCAGCGATGTGGTCAGGTGGAAGGCCACGAACCTGCCGAGGTTGTCGCCCAACGCAGCGCCCGGCTGATAGGCCAGGGTCGACGGCGCCCCGGTCCCGGAGATCGAGAAGGGCCAGAACGACAGGTCGAGCGCGACACCGTACGCCAGCGATGCCACGGCGCCGTAGGCCACAAGCATCGCGACCTCCCACCGGCCGCGCGGCCGCCGCGGGAGGGCACCAGCCCCGAAGCCAACCCATGCGGCGGCGAACATCTGGAACGGTAGCCACGGGCCGACCCCCGCGGTCAACAACGCGGAGGCGAACAGCGTCAGGGCACCCAGGGCGAACCCGAATCCCCGGCCGAGTACCCGCCCGGACAGCACGAACAGGAACCACACCGGCTCGAGGCCTGCGGTCCCGGCACCCAACGGCCGCAGCGCGGCACCGATAGCGGCGAGCACGCCGAGCAGCGCGACCGCCTTTGCATCCATCCCGCCCTCGCCGATCTCGGCCAGCACCACACCCAGGACCAGGACCAGGAGCAGCACGAACAACCACGGCGCGTCGGCGGAATGCGCCGCGGCGGAGCTGTGCCGCACCATCAGAGGCCAGCAGAAGGCAAGCAGACCAACGACTCCGGACAGCGCCAGCGCCGCGGCCGACCGCGGGTGCAGGCGGACGGCGTTGACGCCCGTGCTGACGGTCGTCATGGGGCCAGTGCCCTGGCGACGGCAGCCACCGTGAGCCAGCGCTGCGGGGCGAGCACCTTGGCCACCTGCGGCGCGAAGCCCGGCGAGTGCGTCACCACGTCGTCGGTGGGCCCGTCGGCGACCACCTCGCCGTCGGCCAGGACGACGGTGCGGGTGGCGACCTCGGCAACCAGCTCGACGTCGTGCGTGGCCAGCACGACGGCCCTGCCCTCGGTGGCCAGCTCGCGCAGAATCTCGACCAGCCGGGCCTTGGCGGTGTAGTCCAGCCCCCTGGTGGGCTCGTCAAGCAGCAGCACCGGCGGAGCGGCGCTGAGGATCACCGCCAGGGCCAGGCACAGCCGCTGGCCCTCGGAAAGGTCACGCGGATGGACCTCGTCGCCGACACCTGGCGCCAGCCGGTCGAGGATCCGGCGCGTGGTGCCGCTGCCGGCTCTGGCGTCGGTATCGGCCTGGGCGCACTCGGCCGCGACCGTCTCGGCGTAGAGCAGGTCGCCGGGCTCCTGCGGCACAAGCCCGACCTCGCGTACGACGTCGCGGGCCGGTCGGCCGTACGGCCGGCGCCCCGCCACCCGGACGGACCCCGCCGCCGGCTCAACGAGCCCGACCAGGGCGGCCAGCAACGTGGACTTGCCCGACCCGTTGCGCCCCATCAGCGCGACGACCTCGCGCAGGCGCAGGCTCAGCTCGACGCTGCGCAGGGCGATGACCGGGCCGTAGGAGACCGCGAGGCCGCGAACCTGGGCAGCCGGCTCGCCGCGCGCTGCGGGCACCCTCGGTGCTGCCCGGCCGCTCAACGCCTCGATCAGCGGCCCGGCCGCCCGCCGGGCATCTCGCACCGACAGCGGCAGTGGGTCCCAGCCGGCCAGGCGGCCCAAGCCCACCACGGGCGGATAGACCGGCGCGGTCGCCATGATCCGCGCCGGGCTGCCCACCTCCAGGAGCGCCCCGTCGCCGGGTACGTAGACGATCCGGTCGGCGTACTGCACCACCCGCTCCAGCCGGTGCTCGGCCAGCAGCACGGTCATTCCCAGGTCGTGTACGAGCCGCTGCAGCGCCGCCAGCACCTCCTCGGCGGCGGGTGGGTCCAGTGCCGACGTAGGCTCGTCGAGCACGAGTACGGGGGGATGCGCGGTGAGCACCGAGCCGATGGCCACCCGCTGCTGCTGCCCGCCGGAGAGGGTCCCCAGCGGGCGGTCGCGCAGCTCGACCAGGCCGAGCAGGTCGAGGGTGTCCTCGACGCGGCGGCGCATGACCGCCGGCGGTACACCGAGGGACTCCATCGAATAGGCCAGCTCGTCGGCGACGACGTCGGTGACGAAGCCGGCGGCGGGGTTCTGCCCGACGAAGCCGACCACGTCGGCCAGCTCGCGCGGCGGGTGCGAGCGGGTGTCGCGGCCGGCGACGGCGACCCGGCCGGCGAGCACGCCGCCGGTGAAGTGCGGGACCAGCCCGTTGACGGCCCTCAGCAGCGTCGACTTGCCGGTTCCGGTGCGGCCGACCACCACGCACAGCTCGCCCTCGGGCACGTGCAGGGTTACCTCGCGCAGGGTCGGTGCTGTCGCGCCCGGGTAGGTGAAGCTCACCCGGTCGAGGTCGATCATCGTTGCAGGCCCGGTACCGGCGGCGTCAGCCAGGAGGGCAGCAGGGCGACCAGCAGTGCGGCAGTGGCCAGCAGGGGCAGGCCGGGCACCTGCAGCGGTGACACGGTGGGCTGCAGTCCGGTGGTCGCGCCGATCGTCACGAAGGACGCAGCGGCCACGGCCCCGCATCCGACGACCAGCCACTCGGGCGGCAGCCAGCGGTCGGGGCGGTAGCGGGTCCGGACGCTACGGCGGCTGCCGAGGGCGAGACCGGTCACCGCCAGGAGCACGCCGGCGGCGACCACCGGCAGGCCCAGCAGGCCGGGGGAGCCGCTGTCGAGCAGGCCATAGGAGCCCGCAGCCACCCCGACCAGGCCGGCCAACGTCAGGGCAGCGGTCAGCCACCGGCCCGCCCTCGCCTGCCCCGTCGTGCGGCCGTAGCCTCGCGAGTCCATCGAGGCCGCCACCTCCAACGAGCGCTCGAGGGCGCCTTCGAGCACCGGCATGGCCACCCCCCGGATGCCGCGCAGCCCCCGGTTGGGCCGCCCGCGCAACCGTCGGGCCGCCCGCACGCGTGCCACTGTCGTGATGACCTGCGGTGCGAAGGTCATCGCCACCACAACAGCGACGCCCACCTCATACAGCGCCCCGGGCACGCACCGCAGCAGCCGGGCCGGACTGGCTAGGGCGTTGGCCGCGCCGATGCAGCACAGCATCACAGCCAGCCGCATCCCCTGGTAACCGGCGAAGGCGACGCCTTCGAGGGTGACCGGCCCGCCGATGCGCACTCCGGGGGCCCAGGCGGGCAGGGCCACCTGGGGCAGCGTGAGCAGCGTGTGGCCGGGGATGGACGCGCCGAAGAGGCCGGCCAGGACTACCCGGATCACGATCACCACCAGCCCCAGCCGCAGGAAGACGAGGTAGGCCCCCGACGAGGGTGCACTTGTCCGCCGGGCCGCCACCACGTAGCCGGCGACGGCAGCGATCAGCAGGAGCAGCACCGGGTTGGTGGTCCGGCTCGCTGCCGTTGCCAGGCCAACCGCCCACAGCCACCAGGCACCCGGATGTAGGTGCCGGGGGGTGGGATGCACCCGGCTCAGCCGGGCTTCCTGGTGCGCCGCCAAGCCGCGGCCGCCAGCCCGGCGGCCGCGACGACCCCGAGTCCGGCGAGCAGTACCGACTGTACGGGCCCGTCGGAGCGGGCCGGTCGCGACTGCCGCCGCGGACCGATAGCCGCACCGATCGGCGTCGCCGGCTTGCCGGGTGCACCTGACGACGCCCCGGCGGGGCCGGGGGCGGCTGAGGTGCGCGGCGTGCTGCCCGCCCGAGGGGGACTTGCCGCGCCGGCCGATTGGCCGCCCGCGGGTAGGTATTTGCCCGGTGCGGTGCCCGTACCGCCACCCGCTGGCGGGGGGGACGGATTGGGCCTGGGGGGTGGCGGGGGAGTGGGCTCTGGTGGCGGCGGGCAGATCGTGCTGAACGCGATGCTGGCGGGCTGGCGCGAGCTGCCGTTCTGATACGCCCACCCCTCGGTCTCACCGCTCCTGGGGTTGTACGTCCCGGCGCCCTCACTGCTGTAGGTCCAGGAGCCGCTGCCCGGTGCCTTGTGCCAGTAGGACCAGTAGTGGGTGCTGTCCACGTGGCAGTCGGCGGGGAAGCCGTCGATGGCACAGATCAGGCCGCTGGGCGCCAGGCGGTAACTGTGGCCGGTACCCGACAGCGCCCCCGCGCCGGTCAGCCCCGAGTGCCAACTCATGCATCGGGCGCTGACCCGGGAGCTGGAGTCGACGATCACCGCGACGCATTCGGCAGTGGCTGCCTGTGCCGGCGCGGTCGCCAAGAGCGGACAGGTGGCGACCGCGGCGGCGCCCGCAAGCGCACCGATGCCGCGCCGGACGACCCGGTGCGTCATCCGGTCGGCCGCCGCCGGCGGGTCAGCATCACCAGCGCCGTCCCGACCAAGAGGCAGAGGACTCCGGCGCTGAGCAACGGACGTGTGTCGGCGCCGGTGTTCGCCAGGTCCGGCAGTCGGTCAGCCTGGGCGCCGGCCGCGCTCGGGACAGGCGACGGCACCGGGGAGGGAGTCGGCGACGGTGGGGCGGCACAGGCCAGCCTGGGCGCGCCGATCGCGACGCCGACCGTCGACAGGTCGGCGAGAGGGACCTTGGTGAGGCCGAGGAGGGCCTGAGGGGTGGCCCGCAGGGCGGTCGCAGACTTGAACGCCGCGGTGCCGGCGTAGCTGATGGCGCCGCGGTCAGCGGGCGGCGCCGCACACGTCATCTGCAACGAGACGAGGAACACCTCGGCGGCCGTGGTGCTCCGGCCGGCCGCCGACAGGGCCTCGATCGCCAGGCCGGTGGAGTTGGCATTGACCACGCCGTTACCGACGAACCCGCCAGTCGGCTGCTGCTGGGCGGCCAGCCAGGCCACCACGCCGGTCGGGTGCCTGCCCGCGGCGAGCAGCGCCTGCAGGGCGAACGCCGTGGCGTCGACATCGCTGCTGCACGCTCCGGCCGTACGGAAGAACGTCGGGAACCCGCTTGCGGGAGAGCAGCGCTGCGTGGTCAGGAAGGCGACAGCGGCTGGCACCGCCAACCGGTCGGCGGCTCGGGCCGAGCGGGACAGGGCCAGGATCGCCAGTGACTGGCTGACATTGTTGGGGAACCCGCCGTCGGGCAGCGTGTTCTTGAAGGCGCCGTCCTCGCCGGCGGTGCAGCCGGCGTGGGGGCACTGCAGGGCCCGCAACGCGGCCAGCAGGTCGATGCCTCCGAACGCGGCCGGGTCGCGCCCTGACACCTCGGCGACGAGGGCCAGTTTGGCGTAGGAGCCCGGATAGGGTCCCGTGCCGTCCGTGGCGCCGATGTAGGTGCCGGCGTTGGCGGCGAGATAGGTGGTGGCTGGACTGATGGTCGCGCCGGCGACCTTGGCCGAGGCCAGGCCGAACACCGCGTCGGCGGTCAGGCCGTAGTCGGGGAAGCACTGGGTGCCGAAGCAGGACTCCAGGTGCGTACCGCCGGTGAACTGGCCGGCCAGCCAGCCGGCCGCTGCCTTCACCGGGTCGGAGGTCACCGAAGTGCTGGCCGAGGCCGGTGGCGCCCATCCCACCAGGACGGCGAGGCAGGCGACGGTGCCTAGGCTGAGCAGGCGCAGAACGGCGGCTGGGCGCAGCGAGCGGGACAACGGGTTCTCGTTTCCTGCGGGTGCGCCTGGAGCCCGTCGCGCGACGACACGTCGTTCGGGCGGGACACCCGGGCTCCGCCCGCATACCTCGGCGGTGGACATGGAGCCGTGCGCAGGTGCGGGCATTCCGACTCACCTGGACGTCCCAGGCTCACGGCTGCGGGTCAGTGCCGGCTCTACCGGCTTCCCCCGCACAGGCGCTCGAAGATGAAGTTGTGCTGCTGATAGGACCACGACCCGAGCCGCCAGTCAAAGACCGCCGGTGGTTAACCTCACGGACAGCCACCTGAGCGAGGGAGACAGCACTGATGTCGTGGACCTGGCGCTACCTGACGTCGGTCGAGGGACCCGCCACGCGTCCTTCGTCGGAGGCCTTCCCGACGCAGGCCGATGCCGAATCCTGGCTCGGTGAGTCGTGGCGAGACCTGCTGGACCAGGGAGTGGAGCGGGTCACCCTGCTCGAGGACGGGCGGGACGAATACACGATGAGCCTGTCACCGGCGACCTGAGCCCTCGCGCAGCCTAAGGGCGCTGGGCCGGGCTCCGCGTCAGCGCGGGATCGCTGATCACCACATCGCCCAGCACGCCGTCGATCGCCTCCAGCAGGTCGTCCCCGAGGCGCACGCCGGCTGCCTTCACGTTCTCCCGCACCTGTTCCGGACGGGTCGCGCCGATGATGGCTGCCGACACGTTGGGGTGCTGCAGCACCCATGCGATGGCCAGCTGGGCCAGTGACAGCCCGGTGCCGTCGGCCAGTGGCCGCAGTCGTTGCACGCGCTCCAACACCTCGTCGGTGAGCAGGCCGGAGATGAAACCCGCGCCGCCCCTGGCGTCGGTGGCCCGCGAGCCGGCCGGAGGCGGTCGACCTGGCTGGTATTTGCCGGTCAGCACGCCTTGCGCGATCGGCGACCACACGATCTCGCCGACGCCCTCCCGCTCGCACAGCGGCATGACCTCCGCCTCGATCACCCGCCAGAGCATGTTGTACTGCGGCTGGCTGGATACCAGCCGGTCGAAGCCCATCTCGTCGGCGATCCGCAAAGCGTCGGCGATCTGGCCGGCCGTCCACTCAGAAACGCCGACGTAGAGCACCTTGCCCTGCCGGACGAGGTCGTCGAAGGCCCGCATCGTCTCGGCCAGCGGCGTCTCGTAGTCGTAGCGGTGGGCCTGGTAGAGGTCGAGGTAGTCGGTCTGCAGCCGGCGCAGCGAGCCCTCGCACGAGCGCAGCACGTGTTTGCGGGACAGGCCCCGGTCGTTGACGCCGTCGCCGGTTGGCCAGAACACTTTGGTGCACAGCTCGTAGGAGTCGCGGGGCTCGGCGGCCAGCGCTCTGCCCAGCACCGTCTCGGCAGCAGTGTCGGCGTAGACGTCGGCGGTGTCGAAGGTCGTGATCCCCTCGTCGAGGGCGGCTTGCACGCAGGCCAGCGCAGCGTCCTGCTCGACCTGCGAGCCGTGGGTGATCCAGTTGCCGTAGGCGATCTCGCTGACCTTCAGGCCGCTCCGACCCAGGTGCCGGAATTGCATGGTCGCTCCTCAGACAGGGGTGCCGATCTTGACGGTCGGACGCGGGCTGCGCATCCGGCGGAAGGTGACGGCCCGGGTGATGCCGTAGAAGACGTGCCGGCGCATCGGGCCGTCGTCGTCGGGCAACCGCTCGGCGAGCGCACGGCGAATGACCCTGGCCAGCAGGAAGGAGTCACCGGCCAGGACGAAGATCATGACCAGCCACAGGTAGCTGACCGCGAGCTTGACGTTGGCGTCGAGGCCGGGTGCGCTCGAGGCGAGCAGGATGGCGATCGCCACGCCGAAGAAGTAGGAGCCGACGTTGCGGCGGGAGTCGACGATGTCGCGGACCAGCCGGCGGGCCGGTCCGCGGTCGCGGGGCAGGACGTAGCGGTCATCGCCCTCGAGGATCCCCTTGCGCGTCTCCACCCGCTGGTCCTTGGACCGGTCGCGCATCCGGGCGTAGGCCTCCTTGCGCGTGGCGGGCGGCGGAGGGGGCGGGGCTGCGCGCCGGCGTTTGGGCGTGGGGCGTCCCTTGCCCGCCGGCTTCGGCTCATGCTCGGGTGCCGGCGCGGGCTCGGCTGCCGGCCCCGCTCGGCCCGGCAGCTTGATGTGTGGCAGGCGCACGGCTACGAGACTAGTCGAGTGAGCATCAAGCGAAGCGAGGCGCGGAGCGAGATCGGAACCAGTCAGACTGGTCAGGTGCGAGTGGTGGTGGCGCCGGACTCCTTCGGCGGAACGCTGTCGGCGGCACGGGCCGGTGCGGCGATCGCGGCGGGCTGGGGCGACGTGGCGCCGGCTGACGAGGCGGTGTTGCGTCCGCTCTCCGACGGCGGTCCGGGGTTCGTCGACGTGCTGCGCTCGGCCGTCGACGGGGCGAGCAGGCCGGTGCGGGCAACCGACCCGCTGGGCCGCGAGGTCACCGGCGAGGTCTTCGTGTCCGGGCGGACTGCCTACGTGGAGTCGGCCCAGGCCTGCGGCCTGCACCTGCTCACCTTGGCGGAGCGGGATCCCCTCGTGGCGTCGTCGTACGGCCTGGGGAGCCTGCTTGCCGCCGCGGCCGGGAGCGGGGTCGACACCGTCGTCGTCGGGCTCGGCGGGTCGGCCACCAACGACGGCGGGGCAGGGGTGCTCGCCGCCCTGGGTGCGGTGCCGGTCGACGATTCCGGCGCCGCGTTGCCACCCGGCGGCGCGGCGCTGTCGCGGGTCGCGCGGATCGAGGGGTTGCCCCGGCTGACCGGGGTCCGGCTGGTCGTCGCGAGCGACGTCGACAACCCACTGCTGGGCACCTCCGGTGCCAGCGCGGTCTTCGCCCCGCAGAAGGGGGGCTCGCCGGAGGACGTCCGCGTGCTCGACCGGGCGCTGTCGGCCTGGGCGCGGGCACTCGTTGGGTTGCCAGGCTGCCCGCCCGGCGTGGCCGGGCTGCCGGGGGCGGGCGCCGCAGGTGGCATAGGGGCAGCCTTGCTGGCACTCGGGGCGACGTTCGAGTCCGGGATCGGACTGGTCCGCCGGCTGATCGGCTTCGACCGCGCGCTGGAGGGTGCGGGCTTGGCGATCACCGGTGAAGGATCCTTCGACGGCCAGTCGCTACGGGGGAAGGTAGTGACGGGCGTGGCGGCCGCGGCGGCCGAGCGCGGGCTGCCGTGCCTTGTCATCGCCGGGCAGGTGAGTGTGGGTCGCCGGGAGTGGGCGGCGGCCGGCATCAATGCGGCCTACTCCCTGGCCGACCACGTCGGGTCGGTGCGCCAGGCCATGTCGCAGCCCGAGGCGGGACTGAGATCGTTGTCAGCGGTTGTCGCCAAACACTGGAGCACCAGCCCCTGACAGGTACGATGTACCGCAGAGCACCGACCCTGAGGAGACCCCTAGCCGTGACCGCACCCCAGAGCACCACGACGCAGCAGGGCATCATGCTCAGCGACCTGGCCGCGGCCAAGGTCAAGGCACTCCTGCAGCAGGAGGGCCGTGACGACCTGCGCCTGCGCATCGCCGTCCAGCCGGGCGGCTGCTCGGGCCTGCGCTACCAGCTGTTCTTCGACGAGCGCTCCCTCGACGGTGACCTGGTCAGTGACTTCGGCGGGGTCGAGGT
>JBDUBV010000028.1:0-22385 GCA_040003795.1 Pseudonocardiales bacterium
TCCTGTCGACGATTGTGGTCGGCCGGTGCCAGGCCTACCCAGCCCCGACGCGCTGACCCGTACGCGGTGGAAGCAGGACTCAGAAGCTGTTCAGCGACCTGATCCGTGGCGCGATGGCGGAGGCTTACGAACAGCACTGCGCCGAGCAGCAGCGGGTTTCAGTACTCCACCAACGCCACGTGCTCCGATGACACGACACCGGCTTTCCATAGCGGTTGCTGAGGAGGCACTGCGAGACAATGATGCGAACTGGTCGCAACGATGAGGAGGGCTCGATGCCGCAGGCACTGCAAGGCTGCGTGGCGCTGGTCACGGGCGCATCGAGCGGGATCGGTGAGGCGACCGCGCTGGACCTTGCGGCGCGGGGCGCGGCCGTGGCGCTGGCCGCGCGGCGGGCCGACCGCCTAGAGGCACTCGCGGGCAAGATCCGCGCCGACGGCGGGACGGCAGCGGTGCTCGAGGTCGACGTCACCGACGAGGCGCAGGCCCGTGACGCCGTGCAGCGCACCGTCACCGACCTCGGCCGGCTCGACGTCCTGATCAACAATGCCGGTGTTATGCTGCTCGGCCCGGTCAAGGATGCGCCGGTCGAAGAGTGGCAGCAGATGGTGCAGGTCAATGTCCTCGGCCTGCTCTATTGCGCCCACGCCGCGCTGCCGCACCTGCTGGCGGCTGCCGAGGACAGCCCCCGACGGGTGTCCGACATGGTCAACATCAGCTCGGTGGCGGGTCGGGTGGCCCGCAGCGGCAGCGGCGTCTACAACGCCACCAAGCACGGGGTCGGCGCCTTCAGCGAAGCCCTGCGTCAGGAGGTCACCCGGCAACATCTCCGGGTGTCCCTGGTCGAGCCGGGTGCCGTCGAGACCGAGCTCGTCGGTCACAACCGCCCCGAGGTGGCCGAGCAGATCCATCAGCGTTTCGCGTCGATGGAGCGGCTGCAGGCGACCGACATCGCCGACGCGATCGGCTACATCGTCACGCGGCCTCGGCACGTCGCGGTCAACGAGTTGCTGGTCCGGCCCACCGAGCAGGAGGGCTAGCCAGTGCCGGCCAGTTCACCCATGACCTGGTCGGGGTAGCACCAGGTCCAGGTGTCCCCCGGCATGACCGAGCGCATGACCGGGTGCTGCGTCTGTTGGTTGTGCTTGGTGGCATGGGTGCCCGGTGAGGAGTCGCAGCAACCCACGTGGCCACACGACCGGCACTCGCGCAGTGCCACCCACCTGGTGCCCTCGACCAGGCACTCGGCACAGCCGTCGGACGGTTCGGGCGGTGGGAAGTCACCGGCAGACAGTCCGCCCAGATGCTCACAGCTCTGCGCCATGGGAGCTCCATTCTCACGTGCGGACGACACTAGGCTGCGGTCATGACCGCCGATCCGCGACTGTCTGAGTATGACGCGTTGAGCACCGAGGAGTTGCGCCACCGTGCGTTCGACCTGGCCGGCGGGCGCCACGACGTCCGCTTCCTGTGGGGCCTGTTCAAGCACCTGCCGCACAGCCCCGACACGGAGGCCATCGACGGCAGCACCGGCTCGTTCGGCCTCACCGTCGACGACGCCGTCGCCCTGTGGAAGGAGTGGACAGGGCACCAGTACGGCAGCCACGAGCCGCTGGTCCGCGCCGCCTTCATCGACTACCTGATGGAACACGATCGGCCATGACCGAGCAGGCGGTCTTCCGCTTCCGCACCACCCTGAAACTCGCAGGCAAGACCGCCACCGGCATCGAGGTGCCACTCGAGGTGGTGGCGGGCCTCGGGGCAGGCAAGCGGCCGCCGGTCCGGGTGACGATCGCTGGGCACACCTACCGCAGCACCGTCGCCGTGATGGGCGGGGTCCATCTGGTCGGGGTGAGCGCCGAGCACCGTGCCGCGGCCGGCGTTGCTGCCGGCGACGAGGTCGACGTCGAGTTGGTCCTCGACACCGAGCCGAGGGAGGTGTCCGTGCCGGCCGACCTGGCCGCTGCGCTCGACGCCGACCCTGCGGCGCGGCAGGCCTTCGATGCCCTTTCGTACAGCAACAGGCTGCGCTACGCCCTCGCGGTCGGGGCGGCGAAGAAGCCGGAGACCCGCGAGCGGCGGCTCACCGAGACGCTGGATGCGCTGCGCAACAGCCGGGCCGGGTGATCGGGCGCCTGCTTGACACCGAGGACTCCAGCGCTAATACTCTAGTTCGAGTGCTCGAATTGGAGGGTTCACATGAGCCGTCGCAGGGTGTCCAATCCGCTGGCCCTGGCGGTGTTGAGCTGTCTCAGTGAGCGGCCCATGCACCCTTACGAGATCTCGACCACCCTGCGCAGCCGCGGCAAGGAGCACAGCATCAAGCTCAACTACGGGTCGCTCTATGCCGTGGTCGAGTCGCTGGAGAAGCACGGCCTGATCAGCCGCCGTGAGACCACCCGGGAGGGCCGGCGACCGGAGCGGACCGTCTATGAGGTCACCGAAGCGGGCATCACCGAGTTCGAGGACTGGCTGGCCGAGCTGCTGTCCACCCCGGTCCGTGACTTCACCTCGCTGGAGGCCGGCCTGTCGCTGATGCCCGGCCTGCCGCCCGACGAGGTGGCCCGGCTCCTGGGCGACCGGGCCGAGCGGCTGCGCATCGAGCTGCGGGCGATCGACGCCGCGCACGCAGTCGCCGCCGACATGGCCCTACCCGACGTGTTCCTCGTCGAGACCAGCTACCGCCGCTGCATGCTCACCGCCGAGTTCGACTTCGTCACCTCACTCGCCGACGGCATCCGGTCGGATTCCCTCAACGGCACCAAGGCATGGCGGCGGCTGCACGAGCTGCGGGCCGAAGGCCTGTCGTTCGAGGAGATCATGGCCGACGCGGTTGGCTACCTCGGGGAGGAGGCCCGGATTCTGACGTCGCCTCCGGAGCAGTAGTCGGTTGTACAGCTGAAACCCCTGGGCCGGTGCGGCAACACCGGGCCAGGGGCCATACCCCCGAGCTGGGCCGCGAACGGCCCGTCCCGAGGCGCACTCACCACCATAGGCGTCGCGGTTCCGGCTCCCACCTCGCAAGGGAGTCCGCATGTCCTCATCTGTATCGGCGGTGTCTGCCGCGCAACTGCTCAAGACCTACCCGGCCGGCCGTGGGAAGCCGCGAGTGCCCGCCTTGTCCGGACTTTCCGTCGACATCGCCGCCGGCAGCGTGTTCGCGCTGCTCGGGCCGAACGGTGCCGGCAAGTCCACCGCGGTCAAGGTCCTCAGCACGCTCTCGCGGCCGGATTCCGGCCGGGCGTACGTGGCCGGAATCGACGTGCTGCGGGATCCGGACGCGGTACGCCGCGCCATCGGGCTGATCTCCCAGAAGGCCTCAAGTGACCCGATGGCCACGGGGCGGGAGAACCTCGTACTGGCCGGGCAGATCCACGGCGCCCCCCGGGCGTCGGCTCGGGCCAGGGCGGCGCAGCTGCTCGCCCGCTTCGGTCTCGACGATGCCGCCGACCGGCTGGCCAAGACGTACTCCGGCGGCATGGCCCGCAAACTCGACGTGGCGATCGGCCTGGTGCACCGGCCTCAGGTGCTCTTCCTCGACGAGCCGACGACCGGACTCGACCCCGAGTCCCGGGCGCAGATGTGGGTCGAGATCGGCCGGCTCTCGGCCGACGAGCAGGTCACCGTGCTGCTGACCACGCACTACCTGGAGGAGGCAGACCGGCTGGCCGGCCGGCTGGCGCTCGTCGACCGAGGCCGGATCGTCGTCGAGGGCACGCCGGACGAGCTCAAGGGCGAGCTGCACGGTGACACGGTGCACGTCGAGGTGACCTCGGCGCAGGCCGCCGGCGCCGCGACGGGGCTGCTGGCTGCGCTTGCCGGCCTGCACGACGTCGCTGCCGTGGGCACGAGCCTGCGCGGCCGGGCTGACAGCGGGGCACGCGTGGTTCCGGTCTTGCTCGCCGTGCTGGAGAAGGCCGGCATCGGCGTGGCCTCGGTCACGGTGTCGCGGCCCTCGCTCGACGACGTCTACCTGCGCCATGTGGGTCGGCGGCTTGCCGGTCGCAGCTTCGAGGCGGCGGCATGAGCGCCGCCCAGGTGCTGGCCCGGCACTCCGGTCACCTCACCGGCCGCTCCCTGCGCACGCTGTGGCGGCAGCCGGCGTTCGCCGCCATGACGCTGATCCAACCGATCATCTGGCTGTTGCTGTTCGGCCAACTGTTCCGGTCGGTCATGCAGCTCCCGGGGTTCAGCCCCGGGTCGGGGTCCTACCTGGAGTTCATCACCCCAGGTGTCATCGTGATGACGGCGCTGTTCTCCAGCGGCTGGGCCGGCACTGTCTACATCGAGGACATGAACCGCGGCGTGATGGACCGGCTGCTGGCCTCTCCGGTGCGCCGCGGGGCGATGATGATCGGCACGCTGGCCTACCAGGTGGTCACCACGGTGGTGCAGACGCTGGTGGTGTTCGTGATCGCCTTCCTCACCGGTGCCCGCTTCCCGGGCGGGGTGTTCGGGATCGGCGCAACCGTACTCGCGGCGTCGCTGATCGCGGTCATCATTGCCTCGCTGTCGAACGCGCTGGCCCTGCTGCTGCGCCAGCAGGAGGCACTCATCGGGATCAGCCAGTTCATCGTCCTGCCCCTGCAGTTCCTGTCCTCAGCGGTGATGGACACCCGGCTGTCCCCGGGTTGGGTGCGCCATGTGGCGCGCTACAACCCGGTGGACTGGGCGGTGATCGCGTCCCGGCAGGCGCTGTCAGCAGGCACCGAGTGGGGCGCGGTGTGGCCGCGGCTGGGCCTGCTCGTGGCGTTGGCGGCTGCAATGGCATGGTTGGCCACCCGGGCCTTCGGCAACTACCAGCGCTCGCTGTGAAGCAGACTCCCCGGCGAACCGAACTGTGACTTCACTGGCAGCAGCGGTTCGAAGCGCTGCTGCCTGGGAAGCACTACCGGCAGCGCTTGAGAACACCAGGCGCGGTTGTTATCCCTCCGGTGACTTGAGCAGCCAGGCACCCCTCAGCTAGGCACCCCAATCCGGTGCTGCTCTGGAGTGTGAAGATCTTGCGGGTCCTCGGCATCAATGCGGTCTTTCACGACCCCGCCGCGGCGCTGGTGGTCGACGGCAGGACCGTCGCGGCGGCGGAGGAGGAGCGATTCAGCCGGCGTAAGCACGGCAAGCGGCCGGTGGCCTTCGCCACCTGGGAGCTGCCAGAGTTTTCGGCCGCCTGGTGCCTGGCCGAGGCCGGCCTGACGCCAGCCGACCTCGACGCGGTGGCCTACTCCTACGACCCGCGGCTGGTGCGCCCGGCCGAGGAGCACGACCTGGCCGACCCGTGGGAGTGGCTGCGCACCCACTACGCCGAACGGGCCCCTGACTTCCTCGCCACCGCGCTGCCCGGCCTGGACCCGGCCGCCGTCCATTATGTCCCGCACCACGTCGCCCATGCCGCATCGGCGGGCCTGGCCACCCCGCACGGTGACAGCAGCGTACTGGTGCTCGACGGGCGCGGCGAGGCGGTGTCGCACCTGGCCGGGCGCTACGTCGGCCGCCAACTTCAGATCCTGGCCGGCCAGGAGCTGCCGCACTCCCTGGGCCTGCTCTACGAGGACGTCACCGAGCACCTGGGGTTCCTGCGCTCCTCCGACGAATACAAGGTCATGGCGCTTGCCTCCTACGGCGAGCCACGCTTCGCCGGCGAGCTGGCGGAGGCGATCTATGCCACTGGCGACGGCGGCTTCCGGGTCGAGCCGGTCGACTGGTCGACCCTGGTCAAGCCGCGGACGGTCGCCGACGAGTGGACTGCCGACCACGCCGACCTGGCCGCCAGCGTCCAGCAGCGCCTCGAGGTGGTACTGCTCGACCTGGTCCGTTGGCTGCACGAGCAAACCGGTGACCGCGAGCTGACCATGGCCGGCGGGGTGGCCCTCAACTGCGTCGCCAACTCGCGGATCGCCGCCGAGGGGCCCTTCGACCGGGTCTGGGTGCAGCCGGCCGCCGGTGACTCCGGCACCGCCCTGGGCGGCGCGATGCACGTCGCCGGGCAACTGGGCGATCCGGTGGTCCCGATGCCGGGTGCCGCCCTCGGCCGCGGCTGGACCGACGAGGAGATCGAGGCATGGCTGACCACGGCAAAGATCGCCTACGAGCGCCCGCGGGATGTCGCCGAAGCCGTGGCCGAGGCACTCGCCGCCAACGACATCGTCGCGTGGTTCCAGGGCCGCAGCGAGTACGGCCCCCGGGCGCTCGGCCACCGCTCGCTGCTGGCCCACCCCGGCTACGACGGCAACCTGGAGCGCCTCAACGACGTCAAGGGCCGCGAGCAGTTCCGGCCGGTGGCACCGATGGTGCTGGCCGAACGGGCGAGCGAGATCTTCACCGGCCCGATGCCCAGTCCGTACATGCTGTTCGTGCACGGCGTGCAGCCCGGCTGGCGCGACCGGATACCGACAGTGGTGCACGTCGATGGCACGGCGCGGATCCAGACGGTCGACCGGGCCGACGAGCCGCTCGTCGCCCGGATGCTCGAGTGCTTCGAGCGGCGCACCGGGCTGCCGGTCGTCGTCAACACCAGCCTCAACACCGCCGGCCGCCCGATGGTCGACGACCCCCGCGACGCTCTGGAGTGCTTCGGCTCGGCCCCGGTCGACCTGCTGGCGGTCGGGCCGTTCGTGGTGCGGCGAGCCGTCCGGTGAGCGTCTCCGTCGTCATCCCGACCATCCGTCCTGACCTCCTGCGCAATTGCCTGGGGTCGCTGGCCGGCGCGAACGGGCCGCTGCCCGGCGAGGTCGTCGTGGTGGACGACCGGCCGCATACTGGCTGGCCGCTCGACGTCGACGTGCCCGGCAAGCTGGCCCGGCGAATCAGCGTCCACCGGGGACCGGCGCGCGGCCCGGCGGCAGCGCGCAACGTCGGATGGCGGGTGGCGACGGGCGACTGGATCGCCTTCCTCGACGACGACGTGGTGGTCTCGCCGACCTGGCTGGCCGACCTCGCCGCCGACCTGGCCGAGATGTTGCAGGACGTCGCTGCCAGCCAGGGCCGCATCCACGTGCCGCTGCCGGCCGGCCGGCGCCCCACTGACTGGGAGCGCAACATCGCGGGCCTCGAGACGGCCCGCTGGGCGACCGCCGACATGGCCTACCGCCGGTCGGTGCTGGCGGCGGTCGGCGGGTTCGACGAGCGGTTCCGCAGGGCCTACCGCGAGGACGCCGACCTCGCCCTGCGGGTGCGCGCCGCCGGACACCGGCTGACCGTCGGCGAGCGGCGGGTGGGCCACCCGCCACGGCCCGCGCCCTGGACAGTGAGCCTGAAGATGCAGGCAGGCAACCGCTACGACCCGCTGATGCGGCGCCTGCACGGCAGCGACTGGCGGGAGCGCGCCGAGGCTCCCCCGGGGAGGATCGCCCGGCACGTCGCGGTGACCACCGCGCTCGCGCTGAGCGCGGCGGCGGCCCTGACCGGACACCGCCGACTGGCCGCGGCCGCAGCGGCCGGCTGGTTGGCCGGCACCGCCGACCTGGCCGCGGCCCGGATCGCGCCCGGTCCGCGTACCCCCGACGAGATCGCCGCGATGGCCGTGACCAGCGCGCTGCTCCCGCCACTGGCTACCGCGCACCGGCTGCGCGGAGAGTGGGCATGGCGATCGGTGGTGCAATTGACCCAGCCGCCCGCGCTGCCCGCCGCCGTGCTGTTCGACCGCGACGGGACGCTGGTCCGAGACGTGCCCTACAACGGCGATCCGGCGCTGGTCGAGCCGATGCCGGGCGCGGCCGAGGCGGTAGCCCTGCTGCGCTCGCGCGGCGTCGCCGTCGGCGTGGTGAGCAACCAGTCCGGCGTCGGCCGCGGCCGGCTCAGCACCGAGCAGGTCGCCGCGGTCAACGCCCGGATCGACGAGCTGGTCGGCCCCTTCGACGTGTGGTGCGTGTGCCCGCACACCGAGGCCGACGCCTGCGACTGCCGCAAGCCGGCCCCCGGCCTGGTGCGCGAGGCAGCCCGGACGCTGCACGTCGACCCGGCCGGCTGCGTGGTGATCGGTGACATCGGCAGCGACGTCGCGGCGGCTCAGGCGGCCGGCGCGCGCGGCGTGCTGGTCCCCACCTCCCAGACCCGGCCGGAGGAGGTGGCCGCCGCCGCCACGGTCGCGCCGGACCTGCTGTCGGCGGCCCGGCTGGTCCTCGGCGGTGCAGCATGACCCAGCGGGTGCTGGTGGCCCGCCTCGACAGCGACGGCGACGTGCTGATGGCCGGCCCGGCGATCCGGGCAGTCGCGGCATCCGGGGCGCGGGTCACGCTGCTCTGTGGACCGGCGGGCCGGCAGGCGGCCGAGCTCTTGCCTGGCTCCGACGAGCTGGTGGTATTCGCCGCACCGTGGGTCGGCTATCGCCCGCCATCGGCCGACCCGGCCGGCATCGGTGATCTGGTCGCCAAGCTGCGCGCCCGGCGGCTCGACAGCGCGCTGATCCTCACCTCCTACCACCAGTCGGCGCTGCCCCTGGCGCTGCTGCTGCGGCTGGCCGGCGTCGGACGCATCGCGGCAACAAGCGAGGACTACCCCGGATCCCTGCTCGACATCCGGCACCCGTACGACGGCACCGCGCACGAGGTGGACCGCAGCCTGGCCCTCGTCGCCGCGGCCGGGTACCCACTGCCGCCCGATGACGACGGCCGGCTGGCCGTCCGGGGACCGCTGCCGCCGGTGAGCCACCTGGTGCCGGCCGGCCCCTACGTCGTCGTGCACCCCGGGGCCAGCGTGCCGGCCCGGGCCTGGCCGGCCGGGCACTGCGCGGCCGCCGCCGAGCTGCTGGCCGGCCGGGGCACCGAAGTGGTCGTCACCGGCGGGCCGGCCGAACGCGGCCTCACCCGCCAGGTGGCCGGCGGCAGGGCCACCGACCTCGGCGGACGCACGACCTTCGCCGAGCTCGCCGCCGTGCTGGCCGGGGCGAAGGCGGTAGTCGTGGGCAACACCGGGCCTGCCCACCTGGCGGCGGCGGTCGCCACGCCGGTCGTGTCCCTGTTCGCGCCGGTCGTACCCGCCGCCCAATGGGGGCCCTACTCCGTGCCGACGGTCGTGCTCGGCGACCAGAACGCGCCCTGCCGCGGCAGCCGGGCGCGCACCTGCCCGGTCGAGGGTCATCCCTGCCTGAGCGCTGTCACGCCGGAGCAGGTGGCCGACGCCATCGAGCGGCTTGCGGCGGTGCCGGCATGAGGGTGCTGCTGTGGCACGTGCACGGGTCGTGGACTACGTCGTTCGTCCAGGGCGAGCACACCTATCTGCTGCCGGTGCTGCCGGATCGAGGGTCCGACGGGATCGGGCGCGCCCTCACCTGGGACTGGCCGATGTCGGCCGTCGAAGTTCCCCCCGAGAAACTGGCCGGGGTTGACGTCGATGTCGTCGTGCTCCAGCGCCCGCACGAGCGCGACCTGGCCGAGCGCTGGCTGGGCCGGCGCCCTGGGCGCGACGTGCCCGCCGTCTACGTCGAGCACAACACCCCCCAAGGGGATGTCCCGCTGACCCGGCATCCGCTGGCCGACGCCGGCGACATCCCGATCGCCCACGTGACGCACTTCAACGAGCTGTTCTGGGACAACGGACGGGCGCCCACCGTGGTGATCGAGCACGGAGTGGTCGATCCCGGCGCGCGCTACACCGGCGAGCTCGCCCGCATCGGCGTGCTCCTCAACGACCCGGTCCGCCGCGGCCGGGTCACCGGCACCGACCTGCTGCCAGCCTTCGCCCGGATTGCCCCGGTGGACCTGTTCGGCATGCGGGTCATGGCGCTCGCGAGTGATGCCATCACACCGTACGAAGACCTGCCGCAGCACCGGATGCATGCCGAGCTGGCCCGCCGCCGGGTCTACGTCCACCCGCTTCGCTGGACCTCGCTGGGCCTGTCGCTGATCGAGGCGATGCTGCTCGCCATGCCGGTAGTGGCGCTGGGTACCACCGAGGCCGCCGAGGCGGTGCCACCCGAAGCCGGCGTGGTGAGCACCGACCTGTCGGTGTTGACCCACGCCGCCGGGCGCTACCTGGCCGACCCGGAGCTGGCTCGACACGCCGGGCGCGCAGGCCGGGCTCGTGCCCTGGACCGCTATGGATTGGCCCGCTTCCTCACCGACTGGGACGGGCTGTTGAAGGAGGTGACCCGATGAAGATCGCGATGATTTCCGAGCACGCCAGCCCCCTGGCAACTCTTGGCCGCGCCGATGGCGGCGGTCAGAACGTTCATGTCGGAGCGCTCTCGCGGGCGCTCGCCGCTCGCGGGCACCACGTGGTGATCTATACCAGGCGCGACGCCCCCCGGCTGCCCGATCGGGTGCCGATCTGCGAGGGCGTGGTCGTCGAGCACGTGCCCGCGGGCCCACCCAGCGCGGTGGCCAAGGACGACATCCTGCCCTTCGTGCCCGACTTCGCGGCCTACCTCGGCCGCCGGCTGGCCGTGGACCCGCCGGACGTCGTGCACGCGCACTTCTGGATGTCCGGGCTGGCCGCACTGCAGGCGACGGGCACCTTGACGCTCCCCATCGTGCAGACCTTCCACGCGCTCGGTTCGGTGAAGCGCCGCTTCCACGGCAGCGACGACCCCAGCCCGCCGCAGCGGGTCAAGGTCGAGACCCTGATCGGCCGCCGGGTCGCCCAGGTGATCGCCAGCTGCCCGGACGAGGTGCGCGAGCTGCGCCGCATGGGGATCGGCTACCAGCAGGTCACCGTCATCCCGTGCGGGGTCGACCTCGAGCGCTTCCAGCCGGTCGAGGGCTCGCCTCCGCCGCGCAACGGCGTTCGCCTGCTCTCGATCGGCCGGCTGGTGCCCCGCAAGGGGGTCGACGACGTGATCCGGGCGCTGGCCAAGGTGCCCGGCGCGGTCACTCTGACGGTGGCAGGTGGCTCGCCCAGCGCCGAGCTCGACTCCGATGCGGAGGTGTGCCGGCTGCGCACGCTAGCCGCCCGGGTGGGTGTCGCCGGCAGGGTGCGCTTCCTCGGGCAAGTACGTCACGACGAGGTCCCGGCCCTGATCCGGGCGGCCGACCTGGTCGTGTGCACCCCGTGGTACGAGCCGTTCGGGATGGTGGCCCTGGAAGCGATGGCCTGCGGTGTGCCGATCGTGGCCAGCGCCGTCGGCGGGCTGCAGGACACGGTGATCCCGGGCGTCACCGGCGAGCTGGTGCCGCCCCGCTCGCCCGATCACCTGGCCTATGCTCTGCGCCGACTGCTCGCCGACCCGGTGCGGATGCAGGGCTACCGCTTCGCCGCGGTCGACCGGGTGCGCGCCGCATTCTCCTGGGAGCGGGTGGGCGAGGCGACGGAGACGGTCTACGCACGGGTGGCGGCCCGCACGGCCTCGACCTCGGTGGCTGCCCAGGTGGCCTCGTGAAGCCGCTGCCCACCGGTCGTGCGCATGTGGCGGCGCTGGCGTCGGCACTGCCGGCGTTCTCTCGCAACATCGACGTGGCGGCCCGCTGGGGTCACGAGCTCGCCCGCCTGCTGCCGGCCGGCGGCCGCCTGTTGGCCTGCGGCAACGGCGGCAGCGCAGCGCAGGCCCAGCACCTGACCGCCGAGCTCGTGGGCCGCTTCCGCGACGACCGGCCCGCCTTCTCCGCGCTGTCGCTGCACCTGGACACCTCGGCCACCACGGCGATCGGCAACGACTACGGCCCCGACGAGGTGTTCGCCCGGCAGGTCCGGGCGCACGGCCGCCGCGGCGACGTGCTGATCGCGCTGTCCACCAGCGGGTCGAGCAGCAACGTGCTCGCCGCGGTCAACACTGCACGAGCGGCCGGCCTGCGCACATGGGCGCTGACCGGCCGAGGGCCGAACCCGCTCGCCGCGCACTGCGACGAGGCCTTCTGCGTCGATGCCGAGCAGACCGCCACCGTGCAGGAGTTGCACCTGGTCGCGGTGCACGCCGTCTGTGCCGCCTTCGACGTCGCGCTGGGCGTGTCGGTGGAGCAGCAGGCCGGCTATCGGGCGGTGGCCAGGTGACCAGGATCGTCATCGTCGGCGACACGCTGCTCGACCGCGACCTGATTGGCACCGCCGATCGGCTCTGCCCTGACGCGCCCGCCCCGGTCGTAGACGTCACCGGCCAGGACAGCCGCCCCGGTGGCGCCGGGCTGGCCGCCGTGCTGGCCGCCCGCGACGGTCATGACGTGACGCTGGTGACCGCTCTCGCCGCCGACCCGGCCGCCGCCGAGTTGCGGGAACTTCTCGGTGCCGGCATGCGGCTGATCGCGCTGCCCGCCGAGGGGAGCACCGCGGAGAAGGTCCGCGTCCGGGTCGCCGGCCATTCGGTGCTCCGGCTGGACCGCGGCGGCCCGCTCGCCCCCCCGACCGGGTCCGGCTCCGAGGAGCTGGCCGAGGCGGCCGAGGCCGTGCAGAGCGCCGACGTGGTGCTGGTCTGCGACTACGGGCGGGGGCTGACCGGCCATCCGGGCATCCGAGCGCTGCTCGCTGAGGCGGTCAAGCGCCCCCCCGTCGTCTGGGACCCGCACCCGCGGGGCAGCGCGCCTGTCCCCAGTGTCCGGCTGGCCACCCCTAACGCCGCCGAGGCACGGCTGTTCGCCCCGGAATGCGAGGGTGCGGGGCTGGCCGGAGCGGCCGCCCGTGCCAGCGCCCTGGTGTCGGCCTGGGCCGCAGGATCGGTCGCCGTGACGCTCGGTGCATCTGGCGCGCTGCTGTCGTACGGCACCGGCCCGCCGTTCGTGGCCCCCGCGGTTGCCGCCCAGGCCACCGACACGTGCGGGGCCGGTGACCGCTTCGCACTGACAGCCGCAGTGCGGCTCGGCGAGGGGGACGTCGCCTCCGACGCGGTGCAGGCCGCCGTCGTCTCGGCCAGCGCGTACATCGCGGCCGGCGGCGTCGCCAGCCTGCGAGCGCCTCAGCCCGCCGGCCCGCCCGCCCGGGACCCGGCGACCCTGGTGGCGCGGGTACGCGCGGCCGGCGGCACGGTCGTGGCCACCGGCGGCTGTTTCGACCTCCTGCACGCCGGACATGTCGGCCTGCTGCGGGCCGCCCGCGGCCTAGGTGACTGCCTCGTGGTCTGTCTCAACTCCGACGACTCGGTGCGCCGCCTCAAGGGTGCGGGCCGGCCCTTGGTGCCGGCCGCGGACCGGATCCGGGTGCTCGAGGCACTCGAGTGCGTCGACGCTGTCGCGGTGTTCGAGGAGGACACCCCGGTGCAGGTGCTGCGCCGCTTGCGCCCGGACGTGTGGGCAAAGGGCGGCGACTACACCCTGGTCGACCTCCCGGAGAGCGGCGTCGTGCAGGAGTGGGGCGGCCAGGCCGTCGTGTTGCCCTACCTTCCCGGCCGGTCGACGACCGGCCTACTGACCAGATCCCAACAGAATTGGAGCGCGTCATGAACCCGCCCGGCACCGTACTGATCACCGGCGGCTCGTCCGGCCTGGGCGCGGCAACCGTGCAGGCCGTTGCCGCCGCCGGTGGCCGCCCGCTCGTCCTCGATCGGGTGGCGCCGGCCGACGGGGTCAACCACGAGCTGGTCGACCTGGCCGACACCCGCGCCGCCGAGGAGGCGGTGCGCCGGCTCGCGGACCGGGCGGGCGGGCTCGACGCGGTGTTCACGGCGGCCGGCACCGACCGATGCGGGACATTGGGCGAGGTGCCCGGGCTGGAGTGGGACCGAGTCGTCATGGTCAACCTGCTCGGTACGGTCGCCGTCGTCCGCGCCGCCCTGCCCTACCTCGAGGACCGCCACGGCAAGGTGGTGACGGTGGCCTCCACCCTGGGCCTGCGGGCCGTGTCCGACGCGACCGCGTACTGCGCCTCGAAGTTTGGCGTGGTCGGCTTCTCCCGCGCCCTGGCCGTCGAGACGGCCGGGCGCATCGGGGTCACCATGCTGGTGCCTGGCGGCATGCACACGGGGTTCTTCGACGACCGCGAGGAGCGCTACCGGCCGCCGGCCGACGCCAAGCTCAACCGGCCCGAGGATGTCGCGCAGGCGGTGCTGTTCGCGCTGAGCCAGCCGCCGGGCTGCGAGGTGCGCGAGCTCGTGATCACCCCGTCGATGGAAAGCTCCTGGCCGTAAGCAGCAGCCGGTTGGCCGCCGCCAGCACCTCCTTCGGGGTGATGGACAGCAGCGCAGGGTCGGGGCGGATCCCCCACGGGTCACCGCGGTGCGGTCCATGCCAGATCACCACGTGTTGACGGCTGCCCGGTGGCGGCCCCCACAGCCGTGGTGAGACGGGACCGAACAACAGCACCGAGGGCGTGCCGAACGCGGTAGCCAGGTGCCCCGCACCGGTGTCGCCGCAGACGACGAGGCGGGCTGAGGCGATCAGCGCGGCGAACTGCACCAGGTCGAGCTGCCCGGCGAGCACCGCCCGGGCGGGCAGCCCGGCCGCGTGCGAGACCTGCTCGGCCAGCGCGATCTCGGCCGCGGTGCCGGTGACCACCACCCGGCGGCCGGCCGACAGCCTGCGGGCCACCTCGGCGTAGCGGTCGGCCGGCCAACACCGGCTGGCATGGCCGGCACCGGGGTGGATGACGACGGCGTCCGGCGCGACGCTGGGCACCGCGGGGATGAACAGCCGCAGGTGGTCGGGGTTGGCGGTGATGCCGGCGCTGTGCAGCATCCGGCACCAGCGGTGCACCTCGTGCTCCTCGTCCCACCAGACCGGCCCGGCCCAGCCGGGCCCCCGGAAGCCGATCCGCCGCCGCGGTGCCACGGCAAGCAGCAACTCATGACTGCGCGGGCCCTTGCCGTGCAGGTTGACCGCGACGTCGGGAGGCGGTCGCTGCCAGTTCAGCGCCGTCAGCCCGGGTGTCGCGAGCACTTCGTCGAAGGCGCCGGTGTGCAGGGCCAGGTCGGCCAGTTCGCGGGGCGCGGCGAGGATCATCCGGTGGCCGGCGAAGTAATGGCGCAGGCCTCGGTAGGCGGGCAGCCCGCACAGCAGGTCGCCCAGACCCAGGGCGCGTAGGACGAGCACCTCGCGGCGGGGCTGGCCCGCAGGCGTCGCAGAGGGGATCGCCACGGGTTAGCGCTTCCCGTACCAGGGTCGTCCAATCCGGTTGCGCTGTGTCGATGCGTTATCCGGTCGGATAGCCGGGTACGGCACCCTCTACCACTGAACGTCCGCGAGAGGAGAGCCTGATGAAGACCGCTCGAGAGATCATGAGCAGCGGCGTGGAGTGCGTGCAGGAAGGCGAAACACTGCTCGTCGCGGCGCGCAAAATGGCCGAGCTCAACGTCGGCGCGCTGCCCATCTGCGGCAAGGACGAGCGCCTCAAAGGCATGCTGACCGACCGCGACATCGTGGTGCGCGCGCTGGCCAAGGGCAAGGACCCCGGCTCGACCACCGCAGCAGAGCTGGCCGAAGGCAAGCCGGTGACGATCGGCGCCGACGACAGCGTGCAGGAGGCACTCAAGACCATGGCCGAACACAAGGTACGCCGGCTGCCGGTCATCGACGGCCACCGCCTCGTCGGCGTCATCAGCCAGGCCGACATCGCGCGCCACCTGCCCGACGACCAGATCGGCGACCTGGTGGAAGCGATCTCGCAGGGGGGGTGAAGGCCGAGCTCGAGCGGCGATCCGGTCCGACCTATCCGGTCACCACCGGCCGACGGCACTCACCTGTCTGCAGGGCTGCTGGGAGGGGGGCCCTCGGCTAGCTGATGCTGCCATCGGTAGGCGGCAGACTTGGAGATCGGCTCGACCAATGCAGGGTTCGCCGCCTCGTACACGAACGTGCGGAGCGGTTCTTCGTAGCCGGCCTCCAATCCGATGTCGTCGCGTCCTTCGATGGCGTTGGCCCACTGTTCCACGTCCGCGTCCGTGAGCTCATCCTGCAGATAGCGCTGAAGCAACGCCAGCACGCTTGCCCGGTCGAGGGAGACCAACTCGACTTCGCTGTCCCATGGAATGCTTCTGACCGCGTCGACCGCCGCACCTACCGGAAGCCTCAGGTCAAGCAGGTCCGTGAGGGCGTGTCGACGCTCCTCGTCGCTGCCGCTCACGGGAACTTGATCTTGACGTGAACGACGGTGCCATCCGGCGCCACCGTCGTCTTGTAGTAACTGGTGGTCACGCCGTTCCTGTCGACCAACTTGGTGTAGGTCGCGGACGACCCGGGCACTCGTCCGGGCACGGTGGCAGCGTATTCCACGGCTCCGTCGGCACCTCTGGTAATCACCGGATCTTCTGCACCCGCGGGCAGCTTCTTGACGAACCGGCTGAGATTGCTCAGCTGGCTCTCGCTCAGCTCAGACCTCGCAACCGTAGTCCCCACCTCGGCCGCTGCCTTCTCGAGTCTTCCCGTCGCGATCTTCTCGGCGGTCTTGCCGACCTTCGGGAGTCGGGCGACAGCGGCGCCGGTTATCTTGCTGAGTCTGGTGGCCAGTAGCGCCTTGAGGTCTTGGCTGATCTTGATGACGCGGGCCGCGGCGGCGACGATGCTCCTGGCGACCTGCCCGGCCAGCTCGATCAGTCTGGCGATGATGGTGCCCACCCGCGCGGCGACGGCAGCGCACCGGGCGGCCAGAGCGAGGTTGGCCGCCGCCTCGGAAAGGCCGGCGGTGAAGAAGGCAAACACCCCGCCGGCGATCTCGAGCCCGGCGGTCCACTCCACCAGGCTCTTCACCTCCTCGATGATCTGGTGGTGGGCGTCGTCGAGGTGCTGGGCGTAGTCATTGCAGGCCGTGCCGAGACCTGTGTACGCGGTGGAAAGTTCATCGATGTGGGTGCCCATCGCCTTGCACGCCGTGGTTGCATCGGGGACCTCGGGCGAATGCTGCACCGCGATCACCGAGACGGCCGTCGGCACCAGGTAGCCGGCACCGGCCACCGAGGTGGCAGCAGTCGACCAGGCGCCGCCGGCGGCCCGCAGCTTGTCCTGATGGCCGTCGGGCCATACGTAGCCGACCAAGTCAGAGATCAGCCCCCAACCGCTCGGAGCCGATCCCGAACCACCCGCCGCCGCCGGCGGGGTGCTGAGGCTGACCGAGTTCTCCCCGTAACTGGTCTGGGCGGTGGTCACCGCGCCGCCGCCCGGTGTCGAAGCGGAATTCGCCCGGCCGTGGTTGAACCCGGTGGTCGAGAGCAGGTCGGCCAGCTTGTACACCCCGTCGATCACGTCCTCGGTGACGCCGACCACCGTCACCATCGCCTCGTCATAGGCGCTGCCCCACTTCATGCCGCCAGGATCGGTACCGGCCATCGCCGAACACCCGCACAGGACACCGTCGAGGTCGGCGAAGGAGTGGAACAACTCATCGGCGATGGTCTGGCCGAACACCTTGCTCGCCGCGTCATAACCAGCAGGATCGACATCAACCCTGGTCACGACCCCGACCCCCACATCCGTACATTCGCCGCGACCGCCGCCGAATAGTTGGCGTGCGCCGTCGCTGCGGCCGCCTTCAACGCCACGAGCCCGGCTCGCATCTCCCGCGCGCCGGCCATCCACTCCCGATGCGTGGCCAACTGCGCCGCAGCGGCCGCGCCACACCACACGCCATGCATCTTCTGGATCCGCCCGTCCAGCTCAGCCAACCGCGCCTCGATGGACTTCTCGAAGATGCCCATCCGGGTCACCACCCCGTCGAGCTTGTCCAGGTCGACGGTGAACGGCCCCGACATCAGACGTCGATCCGGTCGAGGTTGACCCGGGAGACGGCGTCTCTGCCGTCATAGGTCCTTGCCGTCGCCGCCAGCAGATTCGCCATCCGCCCCAGTGCGTCCAAGATCGCCACTGCGCCGGAATGCCACTCCACCCACCCCGCTTGGAAGCCGGCCGCCGCACTGCCCTTCCACCCGCCGTCCAGCAGCCCATTCACCTCCGCCGCCACCGACCCCAGGCCGGCCCCCACCTCGCCGGCGACCTCCTCGACGAGAACATGCGCGTCGTTGAGATTCGCAGAAGTCACATCGAAGCCGTCCACCAGACCCCACCGCCCAGCTCCTCGGCCAAAAAAATCCGGAGCAAAGGTAACAAGCGGAAAGATCTACCGCCACTTCGAGCCAGGACCGCTGCCGTTCGCTGCACGGGCGATTGGACAGTGCCGTCGGTAGCGTCGCACTCATGCGGCATGCGGAGTTCGACCACCCCCGCCTGGTGAGCGTCTACGACGCGATGTGCCCGTGGCTGCTCGACGACGACTTCTTCCTCTCTGTAGTTAACGAGTAGCCGGAGCCCGGGGTCCTCGACCTGGGCTGCGGGAGCGTTCGGCTCGCGCTGGGCGTGGCAGCAGCCGGCCACACCGACACCGGCGTCGACCCGGCGCGGGCGTCGCTCGAGGCGGCGCGTGCCAAACCGGGAGCGGACTCGGTGACCTGGGTTGAAGGCACCTCACCGATCCTGCCGGACGCAGCGTTCGAAGTGGCGGTCATGACCAGCCATGTGGCGCAGTTCTTCGTCGACGACGTGGAGTGGGAGCGCCCCCTGGCCGATCTCAAGCGCGGTCTTGTGATCGGCGGCCGATTGACCTTTGACTCCCGGGACCCGCGGGCCCGGGAGTGGGAGAAGTGGAACCGGATCGACTCCGCGCGGCGGATCATCATGCCCGACGGGTCGGTCGTCGAGGCGTGGGTCGAGGTGACGGCCGTGCAGGGCCAAGCGGTCAGCTTCACCTACCACTACACCTTCCCCGGCGGGGGGACTGCTCAGCACTGCAACACTGCGTTTCGTACTGAGGAGCAACTGCGCTCATCCGTGCACTCGGCCGGGTTCTAGCTCGAGCAGATCCATAGTGGCTGGCAACGTGAGCCCGGTGGGGGCAGGAGACGGCGAGACTCTGGTCATTGCCCGCGGTCGAAGCGAGCCCGCCGCTCAGCCTCGGCCCTGACCGTGTCGAACGACGCCTGTACGACAGCCTCCCAGCGGGACGCCACGACGTCGCCCCATGCCCGGCCGAAGCCCCAAAGGTCGGTGCCGAGTTCGCCGCTGTAGCTCAACACGGTGCCCAAGCCGTCACTGTCGAGCACGAAGGACTCCGCCACGTGGGGTACCGGGCCGCGTACCAGTCGGAAGTCGACCCTATCTGGGCCGCTGAAGCGCACAGTCTCCACGGTCGTCGCCCGCAGACGTCCCCGAATCGGGGTGTAGTGGGCCGCGAGGACCATGTCACTGCCGCGTTCCAGCACCTGCACCTTCTCCCGCAGCGCCCGGGTGGTGCGCTCGGCGTACGGTGCCGCGATCACGTCGAACACCACCTCGCGGGGCGCGGCGATCTGGATCTGCAGCGGGCCTAGTGCACGCGTCCGGCGCCCGACACCGAGATCGAGGGGCGCGGCGCCGGTGACGAGACCGAGGTAGGCGGCTAGCCCGCCGATAGCGGCTATCCCACCGCCTGTCGCGATCGACGCGGCCATGCGGGTAACTCGTCGGCCATCGTTCATGTCGGATCCTCCTCGTGGTGGAGCCAGGTCAGCAGATCTGGCGGCGCGAGCTGCCGGGCCCGCGCGTGGTAGCGGGTCAACTCATCGGCGGTGAGCACCTCGCGGCCCTCCCCTGATGTCCCCCGCCGGAAGAATGCCGAGGCGCTCTTGAGTACGCCTCCCTGGTCGGGTACCACATCCCCGGCGCGAGCGCGCATGCGCTCGAAGGTGGCGGCCTCGACCAGTTGGGGCCAGGAGGTCTCCGGCACCTGGATGCCCAACCGGCCGGCGATCCGGCGCATCTCACCCTCGAGATCCGCGGTCAGTTCGTCGTAATGGACGACCACGACGTTGCTCTCGCCGCGCCGCGCCCACGCGTCGCAGAGGTGCCACATCACGCCCGGCAACGAATCCAACGCCGCACTCGGCACGACGTCACGATCTATCCAGTGCAACAGCCATTCGTGCAGCGTCGGCAGCGGTGGTGGCGGGGTGTGCTGATCGGGCTGCCCCGTCAGTTGACGGATCCGCTCACGATCGAGGTTGTCGCCCTGGTGATACAGCGAGACGGCCATGTCCAGCGGGTGTCTGGCCACGACGAGGTACGTCGCCCGGGCGTCGAGAGGCAAGCCATCGAGGGGGGTGTGGGTCTTGATGAAGCGCCGGTGGCCCTGGTCGGCGAGCCGGGCAAACACCTCGTCGCGAGGAGTGCCCAGCCAGTCCAACCAGGGCGACAACTCGTGCAACGGCGCCGGGGGCTCCTGGCGCTGGAAGATCAGCAGGGCGCAGATCTGCTGCACCCACGTCGTGCCACTCTTCGACCTGGTGCTGATGACGATGTCACCGGATCGGAACGGGAACCCGCCCCACCGGGCGCTGTCCTCGTCATCGGAGTCGTATCGCGTGAGACCTGCCGGCATCGAAGCAGGGTAGGCCACCATCGGGCCTGCTAGCTGGCATCAGGCTGGTTGGGCGTAGGCGACGACGTTGTGTTCGTAGTTGCCGGTGACCCGGTCGAACGGGCCGCCACAGGTGATCAGGACGAGGCGGGGCGACACGCTACGGCTGAACACATCCGGTGGTATCCCGCTCGACCTGGAATAGCTGAGATCAGCGAGGACCCGATATCGGTGGTCCTGGCCCGCTGCGACGACGAGGAGATGGCCGGGCCGCGCATCCGACAGCGTCGACAGCGCTCCGGTCACTCCGGCGTAGTTGACGGGGAAGAGGTCGGACAGGCGATCTCGGCCGTTTTCCGGAGGTCATCGGGCCGCGCGCGGCGGCCGATCGTACTCAGGCCGCTTGCCGACTACGCCGGCACAGACGTGAAGATGACGTCGCCGACACCCGGCGCGTCGGTCGTCGTGACATATGCCGGGGTCTTGACACCGCGCGCCATCGAAGCCGTGGAGGCAGGGGATCGGGCGCCGCTGCAGCGACTGTCCAGGACGGCGTACGCGCCTTCAGCAACACGTTGCGCCGACTGCGGGGGTGCGGGCCAGTCTGCTCACCTGCCCAGTCGGGAGAGGGGTTCGACGAGCTCGCGCTCCTCGTAGGCGAGGTGCGACTGCAGCGCATCACTGAGCAGGTCGACCGCGGCGCGCAGCCCCGCCATCCCGCCAGGGCGGCGACGAAAGCGAACAGTGCCTGAATCGTCTCGTACGCTCCGAGCATGACCGATACGAGGATGCCGCACCGTCTGCTCGGCACCGCTGGACTCAAGGTCTCGGCGCAGGGCCTCGGTTGCATGGGGATGTCCCAGTCGTACGGCGCAGCCGACGAGACCGAATCCGTCGCCACGATTCGCCGCGCGCTGGATCTGGGCGTGACCTTCCTAGACACCTCCGACGTCTACGGGGACGGCCACAACGAGGAACTCGTGGGCCGCGCGATCGCCGACCGCCGCGACGAGGTGGTGCTCGCCACGAAGTTCTCGCTGCGCCGGGACGCGGCCGGCGCAGCACCGATGCAGATCGACGGCCGACCGGAGAACGTCAGGGCCTGCTGCGACGCTAGCCTGCGCCGCCTCGGCGTCGATCACATTGACCTCTACTACCAGCACCGGGTCGATCCAGTCGTCCCCATCGAGGATACGTTCGGCGCCATGGCCGAACTCGTGCACGCCGGCAAGGTGCGCCATCTTGGCCTGTCGGAGGCCAGCGTGCGGTCTGTCCAACGGGCCAGTGCCGTGCACCCGGTCACTGCATTGCAGAGTGAGTGGTCTTTGTGGAGCCGCGACCTTGAGGCCGAGGTGCTGGCAGCGGCGCGTGGGCACGGCATCGGCCTCGTGCCCTTCAGCCCGCTCGGCCGCGGATTCCTGACCGGAGCCATCACCAGCCCTGCCGACTTCGGTCCCGATGACTTCCGCCGCAACAGCCCGCGCTTCCAAGGTGAGAACTTCAACCGCAACCTGCGACTGGTCGAGGAGGTGCGCGCACTGGCGGCGGAGAAGGGCGCCACGGCGGGGCAGCTGGCGCTGGCCTGGGTCATGGCACAGGGCGAAGACGTGGTGCCCATCCCGGGGACGAAGCGGCGTTCGTACCTGGAGGAGAACGTCGCGGCCAGCCACATCGAGCTCACCGATGACGACCTGACCCGGCTCGCGGCAATCGCCCCGGCAGGAGTCGCCGCCGGCGGCCGCTACCCCGGCGACTACGGCTACGGCGACAGCCCTGAGCGCCAGCCGGACTGACACATCCGGACCGGTGAATCGCCGGGGAGTGGGCGCCGACCAAGCGGGAACGCCGATCGGCCCCGGGCTTTGTGGTCGTCGGGCTCAGGGATCACGCTGCCGATGCCGCGGATCTGGAGGTGAGCGCGGATCGCGCGCGAGGATTAGCCCCAGGCAGCCTCGCTGAGGTCAGCTGAACGCATCACCTGACCAGATTGGTGCAAAATCACCCTCGGCCACTTGGGCCCCCCTGGTTGACTGCAGACTAGGCGTGTGACGTGGGACGAGTGGCGGATAACCGCAGGCATGAACAGGTCGAGGACGTAAGCGGAGCAAACCGGGCCAGAGCGGACGCGGACTGTGGTGGGACACAAGCGGCGCTAGGCGCCTCCGGCGCGACGTGGCACGATCTCGCAGGTGACCAGCAGACCCGCCGCGGCGCAC
>JBDUBV010000029.1:0-22117 GCA_040003795.1 Pseudonocardiales bacterium
GACGTCGAGGGCTTCGCCTACAAGGAGATCGCCGAGATCATGGGCACGCCGATCGGCACGGTGATGTCGCGCCTGCACCGCGGCCGCCGCAACCTGCGCCAGATGCTCGAGGTATATGCGCTCGACCGCGGGGTACTGCGTCCCGGCAGTGCCGACGGTATCGTCGATGACGGCGTCACCGAGGAGGCGTCATCATGAGCTGCGGCCAACCGCACGTCACCGACTGCCGGGTCGTCCTCGAGACAGTGTTCCTCTACCTCGACGGTGAATGCGAGAGCAGCCAGCGGGCCAAGATCAAGGAGCATCTCGAGGAGTGCGGCCCGTGCCTTCGGGAGTACGGGATCGAGGCCGACGTGAAGGCACTGGTGGCCCGTTGCTGCCGCGACCAGGCGCCCGACGGCCTGCGCGAACGCGTGCTGGGCAAGCTCCGCGAAGCCGGCATCGACAGCTGACCCGACGATCAGTCGGTGTGGGTCAAAATTTTGCTGCTGGTCGGCTCGGGGCCCCCTGCGCCCACCTTTCTGCGGCCGTAGGGCGGCGGCCGCAGGGCCATGAAGACCAACTGGGCCAGACCGGCCGCGACGAGGAGGTCACCGAGGCTGTCGACCTCGGGCCACAGGGGGAGTGGCACCGCGATGACCTCGCCGAGCGGGCGCAGCCGGGTATGCGATCCGGCCACCGTATGCCACCGGTCGCCAACGGCGGCCACCCCCACGCCGGCGCGTGCGGCGGCATGGGCCGACACCGGCATGGCTGCGTTGAGGCCCACGACCATAGCGTTGAGCAGTAACCCTGCCGCGATCAGGCCGGTGCCGGTGAGCGACCGGTTGACCAGCATGAAACGACCGACCAGCACGCCACTCAGACCCAGCGCCACCGCGTAGCAGGGACCGGCCGGCAACCCGAGCCAGCCCACGATGAGACCGACTGCCAGAAGCGCCATTGCGGCGGCCAGCAGCAGCAGCCCGTGCGCGGGAAGCCGCTCGACCGAAGACAGCTGGCCGCCGGCCAGCCGCGCGACGACGAGCGCCACCACGATCGAGCAGACGATGAGCGCCACGTCGGTAGTGTGCCCTAATCGCAGCGATCCAAAGGGGAGCGAACCGCCGTGTTCGACAGTGTGCTGGTGGCCAATCGCGGTGAGATCGCGGTTCGCGTGATCCGGACCGTCCAGCGGCTGGGGATGCGCGCCGTCGCCGTGCATTCGGTCGCGGACTCCGGCGCCATGCATGTACGGCTCGCAGACCAGGCGGTCGAGATCGGCCCGGCCGATCCGGCGCAGTCCTACCGCGACATCGACCGGGTGCTGGCTGCGGCACGGGACACCCGTGCGCAAGCTGTGCATCCCGGATACGGATTCCTGTCGGAGAACCCGGCCTTCGCCCGCGCTGTCACCGCGGCCGGCCTGACGTGGGTCGGCCCGACGCCCGAGTCGATCGAGGCCATGGGCGACAAGGTCGCGGCGCGCAACCTGATGTCCGACGCCGGGGTGCCGGTGGCACCTGGCAGCCGTACGGCTGTCGTCGACCTCGACGCTGCGGTGGCCGAGGCCGCCGTCGTGGGCTACCCGCTCATGGTCAAGGCCTCGGCGGGCGGCGGCGGCATCGGGATGACGGTGGTCGCGGACGAGGCGGCACTGCGAGCAGCATTCGACGGCGCCCGGACCCGGGCGGAGCGGGTGTTCGGCTCACCGGCCATCCTGCTCGAGCGCTTCGTCCCAGCTGCCCGCCACGTCGAGGTGCAGCTCCTGGGCCTGGCCGACGGGCGGGTCGTCGCTCTTGGAGAGCGGGACTGCTCGGTGCAGCGACGGCACCAGAAGGTTGCCGAGGAGACCCCGTCACCCGGAGTCGATGATCGGCTGCGGTCACGGATGCTGGCTGCGGCTCTGCGTGCCGGCGAGGCCATCGGCTACCGCGGCGCCGGCACTGTGGAGTTCCTGGTCGACGTGCAGGGCGACAGCGACTTCTTCTTCCTCGAGATGAACACCCGCCTGCAGGTCGAGCATCCGGTCACCGAGTTGGTCACCGGGCTCGACTTGGTCGAGGAACAGCTGCGGATCGCCGGCGGGCAACCGCCAACCTTTGGCGCCGTCCCCCCGGTGACACGCGGTCACGCCCTCGAGCTGCGGGTCTGTGCCGAGGACCCACGTCGGTTCATCCCCTCACCCGGTCCCATCCGCGTGTGGGAGCAGCCGAGCGGGGAGGGGATCCGCGTCGACGCCGGTTACGCGGCCGGTGACACAGTGTCGCAGTACTACGACTCGCTGATGGCCAAACTGTGCATCTGGGCTCCTGACCGCGAGACGGCGCTGCGTCGGGCTGCCGAAGCCGTCGAAGCCTTCGTCATAGAGGGTCCCAAGACCAATCTGCCGTTCTTCACCGAGTTGTTGGCCGACCCCGGCTTCGCCCGCGGGTCCTACGACACCGGCCTGATCGACCGGATGCGCGCCTGATTGGATGGTCGGGACCCGAGGAAGCGATGCACCCCGAGAGGAGCATCCATGGCAGTGGAGATCCGCGCCGAGATGGTGTCCAACGTCTGGAAGGTCGTGGTCGCCGAAGGCGACGAGGTCCAGGACGGTGACACCTTGGTGATCCTCGAGTCGATGAAGATGGAGATCCCGGTCCTTGCGGAGTCCGCCGGCAGGGTGACCCAGCTGGCCGTCAGCGAAGGCGACGTCATCCAGGAGGGCGATCTGATCGCGCTGATCGGTTGAGGTCCCGATCGCTCGACTGACGTTCGGCGGGAATCGGGTGCCTTTTCGCCCCGGACCGGGTGTCGGTGGGAACCCTGGCCGGCTGGCGCTGCACCGCCCTGGTCACTCCGCGTTTCCTGTGCAGACCCGCCGACTTGGCCGGCGTGTCCGGGCAAAGTTCGGCCGTGACGGCGGACCGGCCGGCCCGGATCGGCCAACTTGGTGCGGCGAGCCGGTCAAGAGCGGCTGCGCGACAGCCGACGTCTGACAGCGTGAGTGACGACACGGTGCTGAGCGTCGAGCCCTTCCTGCGTGCTCTGGTGGAGTGCCTGGGCTCGGACCTGCACTGCAAGGTCGGCTCGCCGCCCCGGGTGCGCATCGACGGGCGGCTGTGCCGGCTGCAGTCCCGCCCGCTCACGGCCACCGACACCGAGCACATGGTCGAGCAGGTGCTGCGTCCCGATCTGGTCGAGGGCTTCCGGCGCACCAACGAGGCGGACTTCGCGTACTCCATCCCGGACTGCGGCAGGTTCCGCGTCAATGCCTTTCGGGCGCGGGGCTCCTGCGGGCTGGTCTTCCGCCGGGTCAGCATCGGTGCCATCCCCCTGGAGGAGTTGGGCTTGCCGCCCGTCCTTGCCTCCCTGGCACTCGAGCCGCGGGGCCTGGTCCTGGTCACCGGACCGACCGGGTCCGGCAAGACGACCACCCTGGCGGGGATGATCGATCTGGTCAATCAGGAGCGCGAGGTCAACGTCGTCACGATCGAGGACCCCATCGAGGTGCTGCACTTCGACAAGGTGGCGATGATCAACCAGCGCGAGGTGCGGGTGGACACCCAGGACTTCGGCACGGCGTTGCGCGCCGCGATGCGGCAGGATCCCGACGTGATCCTGGTCGGGGAGATGCGTGATGTCGAGACCGTCAAGGCGGCCCTGGCTGCCGCGGAGACCGGCCACTTCGTGATGTCGACGCTGCACACGACCGACGCGCAGGAGACGATCAACCGGATCATCGACTTCTTCCCGCCGCACGAGCAGAAGCAGGTCCGGCTGTCCCTGGCCGGCGCGCTGCGCGGCATCGTCTGCCAGCGCCTGGTGCCCCGGGCCGACGGTGAAGGGCGCTGCGTCGTGATGGAGGTCGCCGTGAACACCGGCCGCATCGCCGGCGCCATCGCCGACCCGGACAAGACCTCGACCATCGGTGCGCTGATCGCCGAGGGCGGCTACTACGGCATGCAGAGCTTCGACCAGCACCTGGTCACGCTGGTCAGGGACGGCGTCATCACCCTCGAGGCGGCCATGATCGCATCGACCTCCCCCCACGATCTCACCGTCGAACTCCGCCGACTCGGCCTGGTCGCCTGAGCGCCGGCCGTCGGGAGCGATGAGGCACCTCCGCAGGTACCGGCCGGCCGCTCGCCGCTATAGCCTCACCACGGTGCGGTATGACAGGGGCGTGCCGAATCGTATCCACCGGTCCGCCCGGGTCGAGGACCGCCTCGATATGTTGATCGCGCGCGTGCTGCGCCGTCGCGGCTGGCGGCCTCGCGTGCTGCCCTACACCAGTTACGGCACCGACGGTTGGGTGAGGGTTCTCGCCCGGGTGCTGCTCACACCGCCGGGCACCCGGCGGCAGGACATCGAGACCGGGCGCGGGTGGCGCCGCTTCTTCTCCGCGCCGGTCTCGGGGGTCGCTGTCACGGTGATCGTCGGCGGCCGGGTGCACGAGGTGCACAGCGCGCGGGGCGGTTACCTCGACACGCGGGTGCCCGCCGTGCTGCCCCCGGGCTGGACGACCATCCGGCTCTCCGCCGAGGGGTCTCCGGTGGCCAAGGCGGCAGCGCGAGTGGTCGGCCCGAAGTCCAGGCTGGGCCTGGTCTGCGATGTCGACGACACGATCATGATCACCGCCCTGCCCCGGCCGCTGCTGGCCTTCTGGAACACCTTCGTACGGCGCGAGACCCACCGGCGCCCGGTGCCCGGCATGGCCGACTTCCTCCACCGCACGCTGGCTGGCGACGGCTTCATCGCCTACCTGTCCACCGGGCCGTGGAACGTCGCGCCGGCCCTGGAGTCCTTCCGCTCCAGGCAGGGCTTGCCCGCCGGGCCATTCCTGCTCACCGACTGGGGTCCGACGACCGAGGGATGGTTCCGCTCAGGTCGCGAGCACAAGCGGTCGGAACTGCGGCGGCTGCTCGCCGACCTGCCGCAGCTGCAGTGGGTGCTCGTCGGTGACGACGGGCAGCACGACCCGGAGCTGTACGAGGAGCTGGCTGCGGCGGCACCCGAGCGCGTCAAGGCGATCGCCATCCGCCAGCTGACCCCGGCCGAGCAGGTCCTCACGCATGGCACACCGGAGCCGCTCACCGACCGACCGTCGGCCCCCTCGCGGGAACCCTGCCCGGCACCGGTGCTGCGCGCGCCGGACGGCCGGGGCCTGCTGGCAGAGTTCCGGCAGGGCGGCCTGCTCGGTTGACCGGGCCGCAGGTGGTCAACCGGTACGGATGCCGTGCCGGGAGCACTGGGCGCTCCACCCGGCCGGCCGGACCTGCACGACCATCCGCCGACGGCAGATCGGGCAGTAGCGCGGCGGCTCCAGTGTCAGCGCCTGCCGGCACGCCTCGTGGTCGCCGTTGCTCACCGGCCGACCGCAGCGCCCGCAGAACGCCGGCCCAGTCACAGCGCCCGGCCGTATACCAGCAGATCGACGCCGAGGACCGGCGACCAGTCGCGTTCGGGGGTCCGGCGGAAGCCCAGCCGTTGATAGAGGCGGTGCGCCGCATGCATCTGCGACTCGGTGGAGATGACCATGCCGCTGTGACCGGCCGCCCGGGCCCGGCGCAGGCACTCCTCGACCAGGGCGGTGGCCACGCCGGCGCCCCGCCAACCTGGCGCCACGACGAGCATGCGAAAGACCGCCTCGCCCGGCCCAGCCAGCTCCGCATAGGTGCTTCCGTGTGCGGCCAGGGCCACCGCGCCGACCACCTGCCCCGTGACGTCGGCGACGATCAACTCCGTGCTCGCCGCCCTGCCCTGCACGTCGGCCAGGGCGGCGACGTAGTGCGGTCCCGCGAAGCCTTCGCCGACGTAGACCGACACGGTCAAGGCGCGGATCGCCTCGAAGTCGGCCGGCTGGGCGTCGCGTACGACGAAGTCAGCCACTCCAGCTAGTCGACCAGTTCGGGGATCGGCTCGATCCGCGGGTCACCCTGGTCGGCCCAGTAGTCGTCGGGAGTGGTCCGGTCGTTGCCGGCCGGCGCCTTCACCGCTCGCAGGATCAGTGTCGCGACGATGGCAACTGCGAAGTTAAGCACCAGGGCGGTGAGTGCGATGTAGCCCTTGTGCCCGATCGCATCGATCATTGCCGTCGTCGAACCGAAGTGCTTCAACGTGTCGGGGTTGACCTGTCGATAGGCCACGACGGTCCCGTAGACCATCCCCACCGCCCAGCCCAGCAAGAGCGCCCAGCGGTGGAACCACCGCGTGTACAGGCCGATCACAATGGCAGGCAGGGTCTGCAGGATCCAGATGCCGCCCAGCAGCTGGAAGTTGATCGCCGATGTCCTGTCGAGGAAGAAGACGAAGAGCAGCGCGCCCAGCTTGACGATCAACGACATGACCTTGCTCACTGCCGCCTCGCGAGCGGGGTCGGCGGTGCGCTCGAAGAACTCGCGGTAGATGTTGCGGGTGAACAGGTTGGCCGCGGCGATCGACATGATGGCGGCCGGCACCAGTGCGCCGATGGCGATGGCGGCGAAGGCGATGCCGGTGAACCAGCTGGGGAAGAGGTTCTCGAACAGCTGCGGGACCGCCAACTGCGCGTTGGGCTTGCCGTTGAGCCCGATCGGCTTGACCTTGGCGGCGATCGCCATGTAACCGAGGAGCGCGATGAGGCCGAGGAGCAGCGAGTAGGCGGGCAGGAGCGCGGCGTTGCGGCGCACCACGTTGCGGTCCTTGGTGGCGAGGACGGCGGTGATCGAGTGCGGGTACATGAACAGCGCCAACGCGGAGCCCAAGGCGAGGGTGGCGTAGGGCCACATGCCCTTGGCCCCGATGATGAGCGAGCCGGGTGCCTTGGTCGGCTTCTTGGGCAGAGCGGCCCCTGCGGCATCGAAGATCTTGTGGTAGCCGCCGAGCTTGTAGGGGATGTAGATGATAGCGACGATGACGACCAGGTAGATCAGGAAATCCTTCACGAACGCGATCAGTGCCGGCGCGCGAAGGCCCGAGGTGTATGTGTAGGCGGCCAGCACCGCGAACGCGACGAACAGCGGCAGGTCGGCGAGGAACTTGTTGCTCGAGCTGCCGACGCCCATCACCTCAAGCACGGCCTGGATGCCGACGAGTTGCAGCGCGATGTATGGCATCGTCGCCAAAATCCCGGTCACCGCGACGGCCAGGGCCAGCCCGCGCGAGTCGTAGCGGCCGCGGACGAAGTCGGCCGGCGTCACGTACCCGTGCCGGTGGGATACCGACCACAGGCGTGGCAGGAAGACGAATACGATCGGGTAGACGATGATGGTGTACGGCACGGCGAAGAACCCGATGGCGCCCGAAGCGAACATCAGCGCAGGCACCGCGATGAACGTATAGGCCGTGTACAGGTCGCCGCCAAGCAAGAACCACGTGACGAAGGTGCCGAAGCTGCGACCTCCCAGCCCCCATTCGTCGAGGGTGGCCAGGCTCTGGGCCCGCCGCCAGCGGGCGGCAGCGAAGCCGAGCACGGTGACAAAGAGGAAGAGCACGACGACGATGGTGAGGGCGACTCCGTCCACCCCGGCCCGTGGTCCCAGGGAGAGGCTCATCGCTGGTCACCCCTCGCTCCGGAGTCCTGACGCTCGTCCTTGCGATCGATGTCACTGCGCCGGACGAACAGATAGCCGACGAAGGTCAGCGCGGCGGTGATGAACACCCACAGGAACTGGTACCAGTAGAAGAAGGGGAAGCCGAATAACTCCGGCGCCTTCTTGGCGTAGAAGGGCACCCACAGCAGGGCGACGAGCGGGATGATCACGACAATTGCCACGATGACGCTGCTTGCCGTGCTTCCGGTGTCATCGCGCGGCGCATGGCGGGTTGATCGCGACACGGGTCCTCCTCATGCCGGGGAGGCATTGCGGCTGGACGGCTGCCTCCGACGCGGACGAGAGACTACTCCAGCTTGATCCACTTCGCCTGTTGACAGCGGCGTGTGTCACAGCGTCGCCGACAGCGCCTTGATCGGCATCTGCAACTGGCTCAACATGGCGAGGTCCGCCTCGGCCGGCCGGCCGAGCGTCGTCAGGTAGTTACCGACGATCACAGCGTTGACCCCGCCAAGCACGCCCCGGCCGGCCAGGTCGCCCAGGGTGATCTCCCGGCCGCCCGCATAGCGCAGGGTGGTCCGGGGGAGAGCCAGGCGGAAGGCGGCGACGGTGCGCAGAGCATCGGCGGCGGCCATGACCGGGAGGTCGCCGAAGGGCGTCCCCGGCCGCGGGTTGAGGAAGTTCAGCGGCACCTCGTCGGGTGTCAGGGCGGCCAGCTGGGCGGCGAACTCCGCCCGCTGCTCGAGTGACTCGCCCATGCCGACGACGCCGCCGCAGCAGACCTCCATCCCTGCCTCGCGCACCATCGTCAAGGTGGCCCAGCGCTCCTCCCAGGAGTGCGTGGTCACCACCAGGGGGAAGTACGACCGCGCCGTCTCGAGGTTGTGGTTGTAGCGGTGCACGCCCATGTCGACGAGGTCGTCGACCTGTGCCCGGCTGAGCATGCCCAGGGAAGCTGCGACGTTGATGTCGACGGCGACCCTGATCGCTGCGATGCCCTCACGCAACTGCGCCATCAGGCGCTCATCGGGGCCGCGAACGGCGGCGACGATGCAGAACTCCGTTGCGCCGGTCCGGGCGGTCTCGACTGCCGCCTCGACCAGTGAGGGGATGTCGAGCCAGGCGGCACGTACGGGTGAGGCGAACAGCCCGGACTGCGAGCAGAAGTGGCAGTCCTCCGGGCACCCGCCGGTCTTGACCGAGACGATGCCCTCGACCTCGACCTCCGGGCCGCACCACCGCATGCGCACCTCGTGCGCGAGAGTGAGCAGGTCGTCGAGTCGGTCGGCGGGCAGCCGCAAACAGCCCAGGGTCTGCTGCTCGGTCAGCCCGCAGCCCTCGCCCAGGACCTGGTCCCGGGCGGCGTCGAGGAGGTCGTCCACAGGATCGCTCACCCGGTGAAGTCTGCCGCATCGAAGTCGCCACCGAGCCGCGGGCCGAGACCGCGCCGGGCCAGGCCGAGGAAGTCGGGCCGGCTCGCCGCGCCTTCAGGCAGGACGCCGGCCAGCGGCTCACCGGCGAGGACCGGCAGGTCCACGAGGTTGCAGCGTGTCGCGAGGTCGGGCCGGCGCGGCCAGGAGCCGATCACCAGCCCCGCGGAACGCAGGTCGCGTGCCGCCATAGACGCCAGCGTGAGCGCCGTGGCGTTGAGGGTGCCCAGGACGGCCGCCGTCACGATCACGACGGGCGCCTGGAGTGCCGCAGCGAGGTCGGCCAGCGTCCACCCGTCGGAAGCGAAACGCACCAGCAGGCCGCCCGAACCCTCCACGAGGACCAGCTCGTAGGCCGCGGACAGCTGCCGCACGGTGGCAACTACATCGTTCAGGGCGGGAGCCGGTTCGCCGCAGACGCGGGCGGCGGCCTCCGGCGAGAGCGGATCGGGGTAGCGGGCCAACTCGTGCAGGTGGGGCGGACACAGGCCGGACAGCCGGCCGACCTCGTCGACGTCGCCGGCCTGACCAGCGCTGCAGCCGGTCTGGGCCGGCTTGACGACTGCCACTGATTTCCCCTGGCGGGCCGCCACTGCCGCCACTGCCGCCGTGACGACGGTCTTGCCGACGTGGGTGCCCGTGCCGCTGACGAGCAGGACGGTCACCGCAGGTCTGCCGCCGCTGCCCGCAGGGCCGCTGCTGCCTGCTGCACCTCGTCATCGGTGAGATCGGCCCGGGCCGTGAGGCGCAGTGCGGACGTGCCGGCGGGCGCCGAGGGCGGCCGGAAGCAGCCGACTCGCACGCCGTGCGCGCGGCAGGCCTCGGCTGCCCGCACGGCCGCTGCCGCCTCGCCGATGACCACGGAGACGATGGCGGCTGCCGGCGGCTCGGCAGTGACCGGTGCCGGCGGGGTCGGCGCCAGCCCCGAGGCCGCAAGGGCGTTGGCGAGCTCGGCTGCCCGGCTGCGGACGCGCGCGGCCATCACCGGCTCGGCCACCAGCAGTTGCAGCGCGGCGAGAGCCCCGCCGGCGGCAGCCGGCGACAGCCCGGTGTCATAGATGAACGCCCTGGCGGAGTCGACCAGCGTCTCGATCACCTCTGGTGCGGCGAGCGCTGCCCCGCCCTGCGCGCCGAGTGACTTCGACAGTGTCATCGTGCGGACCACGTCGGGCTCGCCGGCCAGGCCGGCCGCATGCACAGCGCCCTGCCCCGCTGACCCGACAACCCCGACGGCGTGCGCCTCGTCGACCACGAGGAGGGCACCATGGCGGCGCGCGACCTCGTGGAGGGCGGCGATGGGAGCCAGGTCGCCGCCGACGGAGAACACCGCGTCGGTCACGACGAGGGCGTGCTCCTCGGCGCGGTCGGTCAGCGCCTTGTCGACGGCTTCGACGTCGGCGTGGGCTGTCACGACCACCCGGGACCGCGACAGCCGGCAGCCGTCGACGACCGAGGCGTGGTTGGCCGCGTCGGACACGATCAGCACCTCCGGACCGCCCAGCGCGGCGAGGACCCCCAGGTTGGCGAGATACCCGGAGGAGAACACCAGCGCTGCCGGCGCGCCGGCGAAGCCAGCCAGCGCGGTCTCGAGCTCCCGGTGCAGCTCGGTGCTGCCCGTGACCAGGCGGGACCCGGTCGCCCCGGCTCCCCACGCCAGGGCCGCGCGAGCGGTGGCACCCGCCACCCTGGGGTCGCGGGCCAACCCGAGGTAGTCGTTGGAGGCCAGGTCGAGCAACGTGTCGCGGGCGGGCCGCGGCTGCAACGTCCGCCGGAGCCCCGCCCGCTTGCGGGCCGTGCTGGCGGCGCGCAGCCTGCTCAGCGAGTCGGCCGGCCGGAAGACCTCTCGGATGGCGTCCACCGTGATAGCGATCAGCTCGTCGAGGTCCTCATCGCCGATCGCCAGCGGCGGCATCAGCACCACGACGTCACCCAGCGGCCTGATGATGGCGCCACGCTCCCGGGCTGCCTGGCACACCCGGAAGCCGGTGCGCCGGCCCTTCGGCGCGAGCTGGATGCCGGTCATGGCACCGAGCCGGCGGACCTCGACTACCCCGTCGTCGTCGTCGAGGTCGGCCAGGGCGGCGCCCATCCGCTCACCCATGGCCTGCGCCTTGGCCACGGTGCCGCGCTCCCTCATCAGGCGCAGGTTGGCCAGCGCGGCCGCGCAGGCCAGCGGATTGGCGGTGTAGGTGTGCCCGTGGAAGAAGGTCCGCCCCGATGCGTGGTCGCCGAGGAAGGCGGCATAGACCGACTCCCGGACGAGCACCGCCGACAAGGGGAGGTAGCCGCCGGTCAGCCGTTTGCCGCACACCAGCAGGTCGGGGCTGACATCGGCGTGCTCGACGGCCCACCAGCGGCCGGTCGAGCCGACGCCCGTGGCGACCTCGTCAGCGATCATCGCCACCCCGTGCTGGTCGCACTGGCTCCGGACTCCACGCAGGAACTCCGCGTCGTGGGTGAGCATGCCCCCGGCCGCCTGCACCATCGGCTCGACGATGACGGCACACACCCGGGTACCGTTCTGGTCAAGAAGCGTGGTGAGCTCCTCGACCACCTGGGCGGCTCGCGCCCTGGCGCTCTGGTCGGGCTTGCGCACGCCGGGTGAGGACACCATGCGGGTGTCGAGCAGGATGGGGCGATAGGTGTCGTGGAACAGCGAGATCCCGCCGACGCTGACCGCGCCCAACGTATCGCCGTGGTAGCCCTCGGCCACATGTACATAGAGCGGCCGGTGCTCGCCACGCTGGGCCGCCGCCTGGTAGGCCATCTTGATTGCGGCCTCGGCAGCCGAGGACCCGTCGCCGGCGTAGAAGACTCGGCTCAAGCCCTCCGGGGCGACCTGAAGCAGTTGCTCGGCCAGCTCGATGCCCGGTGCGTGGGTCAGCCCGAGGAAGGTCGAGTGAGCCACCTGGTCGAGCTGCCTGCGCACTGCCTCGTCGATCTCGGGGACCCGGTGACCGTGCACCGTGACCCACAGCGAGGAGGTCCCGTCGAGGTAGCGGCGGCCCTCGGTGTCGAACAGGTGCATGCCCTCAGCCCGGTCGATCACCAAGGGGTTGTCCGCGGCCCAGCCGGCATGCTGGGTGAACGGGTGCCAGACGGAGCGCAGGTCCCGCTGGACCAGGTCGGACGGCGATGGTTCGCTCACGGCGGGAAGTCTGACATGGCTGCGGTCGTACGCTCGCAGCCGTGTCAACACTGACCGACCTCGTCGCCGAGCACACCGCCCTCGAGGCCGCAGACGTCGACCACCTGCACCGGCTGGCCGGGGAATGGGACCTCATCTCCGACCTGTCCTTCGCCGACCTGCTGATGTGGGTGCGCACTGCGGCCGGCGCGTTCCTCTGCGTCGCGCAGGTGCGGCCCACGACGGCCCCGACCACATACACCCAGGACCAAGTCGGCCGGGTGGTCTCACCCGAGGATCTGCCCTACCTGGAGGTGGCGATAGAGCAGGGCCGGATCTGGCGTGAGGGCGACCCGGAATGGCACGGCGACGTGCCAGTTCGGCACGAGGCCGTGCCGGTGCGGCGCTCCGCCCCTGCCGACCCGGCGAGCGGTCGCTTCATCGCCGTGCTCAGCCGGGACACCAATCTCGCGGCCGCCCGGGTGCCCAGCCAGCTCGAGCTGTCCTACCTGGAGAGCGCCGGCGACCTGTGCCAGATGGTCGCCGAGGGCACCTTCCCTCCGGTGCTCCCGCCGGAGGCGGTCACGAGGGCCCCCCGGGTCGGCGACGGCTCGCTTCGGTTGGGGGTCGATGGCAACGTGGCCTATGCCAGCCCCAATGCGCTGTCGGCCGTCCGGCGACTCGGCGTCGTCGGCGACCTGCGCGGCAGGCCGCTCGCCGAGATCGTGAGGGCGTTGGCCGACGATCCGCTGGCCGGGAGCGAGGCGGCTGCCGTCATCAGCTCGGCGCTCGCAGGACAGCCACCCGGCCAGATCGAGCTCGAGGCCAAGGGTGCCTCCGTCCTCGTCCGCGCCCTGCCATTGTTCCCCGCCGGCCACCGGCTCGGGGCGCTCGTACTCGTCCGGGACGTCACCGAGCTCCGGGTTCGGGATCGCCAGTTGCTGAGCAAGGACGCGACGATCCGCGAGATCCACCACCGGGTGAAGAACAACCTGCAGACGGTGGCCGCCCTGCTGCGGCTGCAGGCCCGCCGGATGGACTCGCCGCAGGCCCGGGACGCCCTGACCGAGTCGGTACGCCGGGTCAGCTCGATAGCACTGGTGCACGAGACGCTGTCGGGATCGAGGGACGAGACTGTGGAGTTCGACTCGATCGTCGACCGGGTGCTGTCGATGGTCGGCGACCTCGCCGCCCCCGAGTCGCACGTCCGGGTTCAGCGCGAGGGCAGCTTCGGGGTGATCATGGCGGAGGTGGCGACACCGCTGGTGATGGTGCTCACCGAACTGCTACAGAACGCCGTCGAGCACGGGTTCGCCAACGGGCGATCGGGTCAGGTGGTGGTGACGGCGCAGGTATCCGGCGACCGGCTCGATGTAGCGGTGAGCGACAACGGGGCGGGGCTACCGGCTGAGTTCAGCCTGGAGGACTCCGAGCGGCTCGGGCTGCAGATCGTGCGCACGTTGATCGCCGCCGAGTTGGGTGGCGCGCTGGCGCTGCGGGCCGGCGATGCCGGCGGTACCGAGGCGCTGTTCTCGATACCACTGAGGCCTCAACACCTGTGAAGCTGCACAGACGAAGGCCCGGCGCACCGCGCCGGGCCCTTCGCAAGCGTGGTGTCTCAGGCAGTGCGCGCCCGTTGCCGTGCGCCCCGGCGCTTGAGCGCGCGGCGTTCGTCCTCGCTCAGGGCACCCCACACACCGGCGTCCTGGCCGGTGTCGAGCGCCCACTGCAGGCACGACTCTGTCACCGAGCAACGCTGGCAGACGTGCTTGGCCTCTTCGATCTGCAGCAATGCTGGGCCCGTGCTCCCGATCGGGAAGAACAGCTCAGGGTCCTCGTCGCGGCACAGGGCGCGGTGGCGCCAATCCATGGTGTAGCTCCTCGGGGAGTGACTTTCGCAGCCGGGGCAGGCGGCGCGGTGTTCGCAGGTGCTCTTGTGAATCCTTTCACGAACCGGGTCAAAGTCAAGGCCTTTGGCTGACCTGACCGGGCGGGGCCACCCGTGGTGCTTTCGGGCAACCGTTCTCGGCCGCGATGGTGCCACCGCTGCGGAGCTCTGCGCAACGCCCTGTCTCAACTACCGGGAATGCCTGCTTTGTCCCACGGCGCAGTCACGCATCGTCACGTGGCAACCTGACACCATGAGCGTGCCGGAGGAACCCGCTCCCGCGGCGCCGGCCGCGCCGGCCAGCGTGCGGCTGGCCGCCGGCGTGCTCGCGGCGGAGTCGCTGGGTCTGCTCGCGCTGAGCGTGGTCCAAGTGGTCAAGGTGCTGACCGGTTCACCGAGGAGCACGGCCTATGCCGTCGTCGCCGCCGCGCTGACGCTGCTCACTGCCGCCGTCGTGTGGCTCCTGGGTCGGGCGCTACGCAGCGTGCGCGGGTCGGCCTACACTCCGGTGCTGGTCCTGCAGTTGCTGGCCCTGCCGGTCGGCTACAGCCTGGCCGTGCAGGCCGGCCTGTGGCGCTACGGCGGCCCGGTCCTGGTGCTGGCTCTCACAGAGCTCGGCGCGCTGCTCGCCGGCCCCTCGCGACGGGCCCTGCTCACTCCTCGATGAGCAGGCTCTCCCGCAGCTGGGCCAGCGTGCGGGCCAGCAGCCGCGAGACGTGCATTTGCGAGATGCCGATCTCGCTGGCGATCTGCGACTGCGTCTTGTTGCCGAAGAACCGCAGCAGCAGGATCCGCTTCTCCCGCGGCGGGAGTTGCTCCAGCAACGGCTTGAGCGACTCTCGGTACTCCACGCCCTCCAGCGCGTCATCGACCGTACCCAGGCTGTCGGCCACTGCGGGGGAGTCCTCGTCGCTACCGTCGGGGGCGTCGAGGGAGACCGCCGAGTAGGCGTTGGCGGACTGCAGGCCCTCGAGGATCTCCTCCTCGCTCAGGTCCAGGTGCTTGGCCAGCTCGGCCACCGTCGGTGAGCGGCCCTGCCGCTGCGACACCTCGGCGGTCGCCTTGGCCAGCGACAGCTTGAGTTCCTGCAGCCGGCGCGGGACACGGATGGTCCATCCCTTGTCCCTGAAGTGGCGCTTGACCTCACCGACGATGGTAGGTGTGGCGTACGTGGTGAACTCCACTCCCCGGTCGAGGTCGAACCGGTCGATCGACTTGATCAGACCGATGGTCGCCACCTGTACAAGGTCGTCGTAGGGCTCGCCGCGGTTGCGGAACCGCCGGGCGAGGTATTCCACAAGCGGCAGGTGCAACTCGACCAGCCGGTCGCGGGCGTCGTGGCGCCGTGGGTCCTCTGCGGGGAGTTGACCGAGCAGCCCGAACAGCGCCCACACCTCGTCGTGGTCGGGAGTCGCCGAGCTGTAACGGCGCTCCGTCGCCTCGGCCGGCGCAGCATCGTCGATGCTCTCGGCCGGCGCGGGCACAGGCACCGGCTCCGTCTCCGTCGGTGGCTGCGGGTGGATCGTCACGGTGCCTCGCCCTTGCGCTTCGCAAGGCAGATCGTCGTGTTGCGTGCCTCGTCGCTCGTGGCGTCGACCTCGCCGGCCAGCGCCGAGAGGACCGTCCAGGCGAAGGTGTCGCGGGCCGGGACCAGTCCCTGCCGCGACCGGACGGTCACCGCGACGCAGATCATGGACGGCTCGAGCTCGAACCGGCAGATGAGCTCTGCACCCGGCGCGGCGTCGGCCAGGAGCATGGCGCAGGCCTCGTCCACGGCGATCCGCAGGTCCTCTATCTCATCGAGGGTGAAGTCCAGCCGAGCGGCCAGGCCGGCGGTGGCGGTCCTGAGCACGGAGAGGTAGGCGCTCGACGCGGGCAGCGTCAGGACGACGAGGTCCTTGGCCTGAGCCCCGGTCTGGGTCACGTCTGCGCCCTCGCATCCTCGGCACGGCTATCCGGCGGCTGCAGCCTAGTTGGTTGCCGCACCGGCCAGTGCGGCGCCGGTGAGCCGCCACACGGTCCACTCGTCCATCGGCACCGCTCCGATCCGGCGATAGAACTCCAGGGCGGGAGAGTTCCAGTCCAGCACCCACCACTCAATTCGGCCGTAGCCGCGCTCGAGGCAGATCGCGGCCAGCGCTGCCAGCAGTTGCCGGCCGAGCCCGGCCTGCCGGGCCTCCGGCCGGACGTATAGGTCCTCGAGGTAGATCCCGTGGACACCTCGCCAGGTCGAGTAGTTGAGGAACCACAGCGCAAAGCCGGCCGGGCTGCCCCTACCGTCCAGGGCGACGTGACCGTACAGGGCAGGGGACTCGGCAAACAGCGCAGCGGCGAGTTGCGGGACCGTCAGCGTGCATTGCTGCGGAGCCCGCTCGTAGGCAGCGAGTTCGTGCACCATCTCCACCACGGGAGCGACATCCGCGCGCTCGATGGGGTGCACCCGCCCCGGGCTCACAGCGCACCTGCCGCCGCTGCCGCAGGGAGGTTCCACCTGCGCACGGCGTGATGATCGTGTTCGAATCCCAGGACGCCCACGGTCGCGGTGTCCAGCGAGAAGCCCTGACCGGCCGAGGGAGCCAGGTCCAGCCAGCGGGTGGTGAGCATCCGCAGGTGATGGCCGTGCCCGACGATGACCACGTCGCCCTCGGGCAGGACAGCCTCGATCCGCCGGAGCACCCGGTCGGCCCGCACAGCTACCTGCTCCGCGGTCTCTCCCCCGGGAGGGTTCCCGGTCCAGATGGTCCATCCGGGGCGGTTCTGGCGGATCTCCGCGGTCGTGCGGCCTTCGTACTCGCCGTAGTCCCACTCCACCAGATCGTCGTCGAGCACGACGCCGGCCAGCCCGGCCAGCTCCGCAGTGCGGACGGCGCGCGCCCGGGGACTGCTGAGCGCGAGGACCGGCCGCACCGACGACAACACGTCGGCAAGCTCCCGTGCCTGTTGCTCACCGAGGGCGGTCAGCGCGATGTCGGTGCGGCCCGTGTGCAGCTTGTCGCGGCTCCACTCGGTCTCGCCGTGCCGGACCAGCAGGAGCCGGCCTGAGTGCGCGGTGCTCAGGCGGCCTTCTTGGTGGCCCAGAAGATCGAAGCGATCTCATCGACCAGGTCGAGCAACTTCTGCCCCTCGGCCGGGTCGACGGAACCCTTGCCACCGGTGGCGCCGGCCTGTTTGGTAGCCCTCCAGAACAGGTCGTGCAAGCCGGGATGCGCCTCGAGGTGGTTGGGCTTGAAGTAGTCGGTCCACAGCACCCAGAGGTGGTGCTTGACGAGATCGGCCCGCTGCTCCTTGATGCCCAGCGCCCTGGCCCGGAAGATCGGGTCGTCGTTGCCCTGGTACTTCTCCATGATGGCCTTGACCGACTCCGCCTCAATGCGTGCCTGGGCAGGGTCGTAGACGCCGCAGGGCAGGTCGCAGTGGGCGTGGGCGAGCAGGCGTGGTGTAGGCAGACTGGGAAGCCGCATGTGACCCTCCGGACGTGGACGTTGTTTTCGCCGACACTACCGCCGGACCGACGAACACGGGGAGGTGACCACTTAGGTGCGCTGGCTGTGGTCCGTCGTACTTATCAGCGGCCCGTCAATGGTCCCCACCCTGCGCGCGGGCGACGCTGTCATCGTCCGCCACGGCGGCCGGGTGCGGCCCGGCCAGGTGGTGGTGGCCAGGTTCCGGGACATGCCGGACCTGCTGGTGGTCAAGCGCGCCGTACGGCCAGAAGCCGGGGGATGGTACGTCTCCAGCGACAACCCCTTCGTCGTCGGTGACAGTGCGGTGCACGGTGCCGCCGACGTCGTCGGGCGGGTCGTGCTGCGCTACTGGCCGAGGCCACGGTGGCCCTTGGCGGCCGGACCGCAGGACCGCCCTGTGGAAGACTCCGAGCGGTGACCGAGGAGGATCCGGTATTCGCGATGCACCGGGGCGGCAAGCTCGAGGTGCGCTCGACGGTGCCGTTGCGCGATGCAGGCGACCTGTCGATGGCCTACACACCCGGGGTGGCGCGGGTGTGCACCGCCATCGCCGACGAGCCCGACCTCGCGGCGACCTACATCTGGGCCGCCCGCACCGTCGCGGTGGTGACCGACGGTTCGGCCGTGCTCGGGCTCGGTGACATCGGGCCCACGGCGGCGCTACCGGTCATGGAGGGCAAGGCTTTGCTGTTCAAGGTGTTCGGGGGCATCGACGCGGTGCCGATCTGCCTGGCCACCCAGGACGTCGACGAGATCGTCGACACGGTGATCCGCCTGGCACCGTCCTTCGGCGGCATCAACCTCGAGGACATCAGCGCGCCGCGTTGCTTCGCGATCGAAGAGCGCCTCAACGAGGCACTGGACATCCCGGTGTTCCACGACGATCAGCACGGCACCGCGGTCGTGGTGCTGGCGGCGCTGCGCAACGCCGCGCGGCTGACCGGCCGCACGCTGGGTGACCTGCGCGTCGTGGTGTCCGGCGCGGGTGCTGCAGGCGTCGCGGTGGCCCGGATCCTGCTCGGGGCCGGTATCGGCGAGATCGCGGTGGCCGACTCGCGCGGGGTCATCTATCCCGGCCGGGGAGACCTGACGCCGGTCAAGGCGCTGCTTGCCGCCGACACCAACTCCGCACGGTTCACCGGCTCAGTCGCGGACGCCCTCGCCGGGGCCGATGTGTTCATCGGCCTGTCATCCGGCCGGGTGCCGGAGGCGGCGGTGGCCTCGATGGCGGCCGACTCGTTCGTCTTCGCGATGGCCAATCCCGATCCCGAGGTCGCCCCCGAGGTCGCGCACCGCCATGCCCGGGTGGTGGCCACCGGCCGCAGCGACTATCCCAACCAGATCAACAACGTGCTCGCTTTCCCCGGAATCTTTCGCGGGGCCCTCGACGTGCGGGCCCGCAGCATCAGCGAGGGGATGAAGCTGGCAGCGGCGGCTGCCCTGGCCGACATCGTCGCTGACGATCTCACAGCGGACCTGATAATCCCCAGCCCGTTCGACGAGCGGGTCGCACCGGCGGTGGCGGCTTCCGTGTCGGCGGCCGCCCGGGCCGACGGTGTGGCTCGGATCTGAAGCGGGCAGATGCCGGCACTGGTTGAGTTCCTGCGCTGCCCTAGGCATCAGTGGGTGGATAGCATCGACGGATGCTCGCCGCGTACGCCGCCCGCTTGAGCCCCGACGACCCGCTGGCCGGCCTGGAGGTCGGCGAAGTGCCCGAGCCGGAGGTCCCCGAAGGGTGGACCACGGTGTCGGTGCGGGCCGCCGCGCTGAACCATCACGACCTGTGGTCGCTGCGCGGTGTCGGGCTGGCTGCCGACCGGCTGCCCATGGTCCTCGGTGCGGACGCGGCCGGCGTCGACGACCGGGGCCGCGACGTGGTGGTACATGCGGTGATCGGCGATGCGGCCGCAGGGGGCGGCGACGAGACTCTCGACGCCAAGCGCTCCCTGCTCTCCGAACATCACCCGGGCACCCTGGCCGAACGTGTCGCAGTGCCGCGTGCCAACTTGGTCGCGAAGCCCGCCCAGCTGACCTTCGCGGAGGCGGCCTGCCTGCCGACGGCCTGGCTCACGGCCTACCGGATGCTGGTGACCCGCGGTGGACTTGCTGCCGGCCACAAGGTCCTTGTGCAGGGAGCCGGCGGGGGAGTCGCGACGGCGGCCATCATCATTGCGCAGGCGCTGGGCGCCACGGTTTTCGCAACCAGCCGTGACGAGGCCAGGCGGCAGCGGGCGGCCGAGCTGGGCGCCCACGCCCTCGAAACCGGTGCGCGGGTGCCAGAGCGCGTCGACATCGTGATCGAGACGGTGGGCGCGGCCACCTTCGAGCACTCCTTGAAGTGCCTTCGCCCGGGGGGCCGCCTCGTCGTCTCGGGGGCGACCAGCGGGCACTTGGCGACAGTGGATCTCCGCAGGGTGTTCTTCCTGCAGACGTCGATCATCGGCTCGACGATGGGCACCCGCTCCGAACTCGAGGCGCTGGTCGCCCTGTGCGTCGACCGCGGCTTTCGGCCGCTGATCGACAGCGAGTATCCGCTTGCCGACGCCCGGTCGGCCTTCGAGCGCCTGTCCGGCGGAGATGCCTTCGGCAAGGTGGTCCTGAACACGTAGCGTCGCTACGTCGCCGCGTCGGCGCGAGTCCACCACACGGGCACACCCCCGAGCCGGTCGGTCGGCGACCCGGTCCAGGCCGGTCATCTTCGACCTCCGCGCGATCCGTTCCCGACCTGTGACCGAGGACTGAGGTGCAGCTCAGAAGCTCGTGACGAGGTCGCCGAGCACGCGTTGCAGCCGGGCCGGGTCTGTCGCGTCGTAGAAGTGTGCGTGGGTCAGCTTCGCGATCGCCTTGAGCGTCGGCACGTCTGCCTGCTGGGCGAACGCCAGCGTGAAGATCAGCACCGGACGACTGGCGGTGACCCGCTCGACCCCGGCGGTCATGGAGGCCAGGGTGTCCGGAAAGTCTGAGGTGTCGTTGTGTCCATCGCTGACCAACACGACCGCGTTGATCCAATCGGCGCGATAGCCGGCGGCCATCTGGGCGGTGAACTGTCCGACCGCCGCGAACAGCGGCGTGGCCCGGACCGGGTGCAGCCCGCGCAGGGTGGTAAGCAGCGCCGGGCGCCGGTTGTGCAACGGCGCGACGGGCGCTACCAGGCCCGGGCCGATGGTCCGCTTGCCGGGCACGTTGGAGAACGCAGCCAGGCCGACCTCGTCGTCGTCGGTGAAGTATGGGAGCGCTGCCGCGATGGCCCGCTGCGCTGCCTGCAGCCGGGTGCCCCCGCCCGCGACGGGCGTGGTCATCGATGCCGAGACGTCGAGCAGGAACAGCACCCGCGCGCGTTTGCGGACGGCCGGGAAGCTGCCCTGCACTGCGGCGAGCATCTCGCCGGAGGGCGCTGGCAGCACCCGCACCTGGGCCGGATCGGCATAGTGCCCGGCGCTGGCCACGCCGGGGTCCGCCTGCCCGGTGAGGTCGCGATAACCGGTCTGGCGTGCGAGGGCCTGACCTTCGCGTGTCGTGGCGAACCGAAGGAAGTCCTGGGCCGCGGCCCGTTCAGCCGCGGTGACCCACGGGGCGTCGAGCACGATGCCGGGGTTGTCCAAGGCGTACGTGCCGTCGGTGGGATAGACGGGGACCAGCGGTTGGCGCGGTGGCGGACGCCTCGTGTAGGTGAACCCGTCGTTGCTGGTGACGCCGCGGTCGTACTCCCACAGTCCTCGCTCGCTCACCGGGACGACCGACAGGAAGGCCGCGACGCTCTTGGAGTCGTCGGACTGTCGGGCGTGCCAGAGGATGTGCTCTTCCGTCGATCCATAGTGAACGGTCGCCTGCTCGGCCGCGGCGACGCTTGCGCGGTAGGTCGCATCGTTGACATCGGCCACGGTTGGCGACTGGAGATCGGCTGCGACGGCGCCGTACTCCGCCAGCAGCGTGTACAACCCGGACGACGCCACGGCCGGGCTCGTCTTGCCGAGCTTGAAGTCGCCGTACTCGGGATGGCCCAGGCGTCGCCAGGTGGTTTGGTCGGTGGTCGTGGCCAGGAACTGGGCCCACGTCGGCGGGGCGGACTGCCACCCGAGCGACTCGGCGAGCACCTGCGGCATCCCGAGGGTGAGGTAGGTCAGCGCGATGCTCGTGCCCTTGGCCGGCACGAGAGGTGCGCGACCTTGCGCCTTGAGCTGCGCGGCGACCAGGGCCGGCCACGCCGAGGAGTCCGGCAGCCACAGCTCGGGCCGCTCCGCGAGGGCGAGCGAACCGAACACGTGCTCCAGGTCGGACGTGGTCTGCCCGGAGGAGTCGGCCGCGACCCGGAGGTCGACGCAGTGCCCCCCGACGTTGCGCCGGGCACCCTGGTAAGCCGGGGTGAGCCGCGTCACGAGCTCGGCGTTCTCCAGCGACGTCCGAACGCGCACGGTCGTGCATGGCGCGGCACCGGCCGTTGCCGGTAGCACGTCCGGCGGCGGTGTCGGGGCGCTGGTCGGCTTGCTGGAAACACTCGGCGACGGCTTCGGCACCGCCCGGCCGCGGTCAGCCCAGAAGTACGCGCCGGCGACCACTGCTATGACGGTGAAACCAGAGATGACTGTTCCGGGCAGCAGCGAACCCCGCGATCGACGGCCGCCGTGCCGGTGCCGAGCCACATTTCCTCCCCGGTCGATCCCGTTCACCCGCCTCGACCGGGGGTAGTCCGTCGTGACGAAGAGTAACCG
>JBDUBV010000146.1:0-6599 GCA_040003795.1 Pseudonocardiales bacterium
TCGGCCGTCGAGGTGAAGTTGCGCTGCACCTGGTTGGGCCCGGGAATGACCGTGTTGCTGGGGATCTCAAGGACCGTGAAGCGCCCGTACGTCGCCGGGTCGCCCGACACCGACACCACGGCGGCGAGGTTCTCCTTGTTGATCGGGTTCAGGGCGGTGATCAGCTCGAAGCGCGCCTGCGAGTCACCCGGTGTCTGGGCCACGATGTAGTACGGCGGCTGGGGGCGCTGACCCTCGCCCTTCGGGGTGGTCGGATCGCCCGGCACGCTCCACGAGGCCACGCCGGAGAAGAAGGTTTGCGGGTCGTGCACGTGATAGCGCGACAGCACCTCGCGCTGCACCTTGAACAGGTCCTCGGGGTAACGCAGGTGCTCCTGCAGCTCCGCCGAGATCGCCGACTTGGGCTTGACCAGCTTGGGGAACACCTTCATCCAGGTACGAAGGACTGGGTCCTTCTCATCGAAGGCGTAGAGCGTCACCGTGCCGTCGTAGGCGTCAACCGTCGCCTTGACCGAGTTGCGGATGTAGTTGACCTGGGCCTGCGGTTGCCCTGCTGTCCCCCGGTTGGTGAACGTGTCAGTGGTCGCCTCACCGAGGGTCGTCGGCTGGGCGTTGGCGTAGCCGTCACTGGTGGTGTAGCCGTCCACGATCCACTGGATCCGGCCGCCGATCACCGCGGGATACGGGTCGCCGTCGACCTCCAGGAACGGCGCGACCTTTTCCACCCGCTGACGCGGGTCGCGTACGTAGAGGATGCGCGACTTGGTCGTGACCGCGCTGTTGAGCACGATGTTGGTCTCGCGGAACTTCAGCGCATAGGCGATCTTGCGCGCGGTGTTGCTGATCGGTACGCCACCCTTGCCGGTGTAGGTGTTGTTGACCTGGTCCTGGCCGCCGCCGCCGCCCGGCCGGTCGAACTCCCGGTCCGGCCCGCCGTTCTTGCCCACTATCGAATAGGTCGGCAGCAGCTCGCCGTAGTAGGCCCGCGGCTGGTCCACCGCGATGACGGTGCGGCTGTCCTCGCCGGTGGTCTTCTTGGCGGCCTCGGTGAGGGCGCCGGAGACGAAGATCGGCCCGCCGTCGGAGTCGACTTGGTTGGACGGTGCCGCAACGAAGCCGTTGCCGTGCGTGTAAACCAGGTGCCGGTTGATCCAGTTGCCTTGTACGCCCTGCAGGTCGGCGTCGTTGAGCTCGCGGACGCCGACGACGAAGTCCTGGGTCTTGCCGTTGAAGGGATACCGGTCGATGTCGAGCTTGTCGGCGAAGCCGTAGACCGGGCGTACCTGCTGCTGCTGGGTGAACGTGTCGACCAGGACGCTCGGGTCGAGCAGCCGGGCGTTGGGCACGGTCCCGGTGTCTGCCTTCACTTCCGCGGCCGTGAGCACCTTCTTGGCGTCGTACGGCGTCGTCTTGGCTTCGGTCAATCCGTACGCGGACAGCGTCGCGGCGATGTTGCGCTCGATGTAGGGCGCTTCCTTGGTGTTGGCGTTGGGCCGGGCCTGGAAGGTCTGGATGGCAGCCGGGTAGGCACCGCCGATGAGCAGGGCGCAAACCACCAGCAGCGCGAAGGCGATGATCGGCAGCGAGAAGTTGCGTACGACGGTGTTGGCCAGGAAGGCGACCGCGCAGATCAGCGCGATGATCAGCAGGATCGTCTTGGCCGGCAGCACCGCGTGGACGTCGGTGTAGGACGGTCCGGCGACCTTGGCCGTGCTCCGGCTGGAGAACACCAGGCCGAACCGGTCGAGATAGTAGGCCCACGCCTTGAGCAGCACGAAGACGCCGAGCAGAACCGACAGGTGCGCGCGGGCCGCCGCCGTCATGCGCTCGCCGGCCGACTGGGTCTGCAGGCGGATGGCACCGAAGAGGTAGTGCACGACCAGCGAACCCAGGATCGCCAACACCACGGCGGTGAACAGGTAGCCCAGGACGTACCGCTGGAAGGGGTAGGTGAAGGCGTAGTAGGACAGGTCGCGGTGGAACTGCGGGTCCTTGACGCCGAAAGGAACGCCGTTGCGCCACATCAACCAGGTCTTCCAGCCGCCCTGCGCCGACATGCCGGTGATCGCACCGAGCAGACCGGCAACAGCGAGGACGATCAGCCGCAGCCGCGGCTCCAGCGCCATCCGATAGCGCTCGAGGTTCTGTTGCTCCAGTGACATCGGGCGGAACTGGGGCCGGAGCGCGTGGGCGATGATCAGGTTGGCCCCGACGATGATCGCCATGCCGACCCCGAAGAGGGCGAACATGATGATCCGGGTGCTCAGCACGGTGGTGAATACCTGCGAGTAGTGCACCTCGCGGAACCACAGCACGTCGGTGTAGAGCGAGACCAGCGCGCCGAATCCTGACAGCAGCAGCGCCAGCAGGATGACGACGGGAATCAGCAGGCGGGTCCGGCGGGAGATCTGGTACGGCGGGGGGCGCATGGCCACGCGAGGTCACCTCGGGTCGATCGGATCCTGAAAGGCAAACGTACCGGCCCGCCACAGGTTCCCGGCGTCGGTGGGAGCATGTCGCGCATGGTGTCGCCGCCCAGCAGCCTCGAGACGACCGTCGTCGAGATCGAGCGGCACGTCGCCCAGTCCGGCTGGGACCGCCCACCCGTGCTGTTCGCCCTGGTCGAAACCGCCCAGCTCGTCAGTGAGGAGCCGGCGCTGGCGGGCAGCCTTGGGCTCACCGCCACCGGGGCGGGAGAGGGCTCGTTGACGCCGATCGAACAGGAGCCCCTCGACGACCTGCCGCTGGATGAGGTCCTCAGTGGCATCACCTGGCCGGCCGAGGTGACGGGGTGCGCGGTCGTGCACGAGGTCCTGGTGCTGCCACCGTCGGCGGAGGCGGAGCGGCCGTCGGGGGACAACGCCGCCGACTGGGCGGCGGGGCACTCCGACCGTCGCGAGGTACGCCTGGCGGTGGCCGTCCTGCGCGACGGGACTCGGGCCAGCGCCCTGCGGCTACGCGCCTTCGACGCAGACCCGATGTCTCTCGACGACGTCCTGGTCGGCCCGGACCTGGCGCCGAATTTGGCCGACGCGCTGCTCGACACCCTGCGCTGAGGGCGCCTTGACTATCGGCAGTATCCGGGACACTGTCGCTTACAGCTCGTTCCGATGCGGCAATGTCCGGGATATTGCCGGATGGCGGCGAGGGGTGCCTCCTCGGAAACGGCGCGGCGGGGATCAGCAGGGCGGCAGGCTGCCGCCGCCGGACCGTACGGTCTGCAGGTCGGCCAGCGCGTCGTGCAGTGTGGCGACCTTGACCAGACGCAAACCCTTGGGGATGAGCCGGCGGCCCTCGGCGCAGTTGTCGGCGGGCGTGAGGAACACCGTCGCGCCGGCAGCCCGCGCCGCGACCAGCTTCTGGTGGATGCCGCCGATGGGGCCCACCTTGCCGTCGTCGTCGATAGTTCCGGTGCCGGCGATGAACCGGCCCCCGGTCAGGTCCGCCGGGGTGAGCAGGTCGATGATGCCCAGGGAGAACATCAGCCCTGCAGACGGACCACCGATGTCCTCGACATTGAAGGTGATCTTCAGCGGCGGCGCGGGCTGCTGGTCGAACTGCACGCCGAGTGCAGCGTGCTTGGGATCGACTTTGGACTTCCCGGTCTTGATGGTCGCGGTGACAGTGCGCCCGGCGCGCTGGTAGCCGATGCGGACGACATCGCCGGGGTGCAGCGCCTTGAGCCGGCCCACGAGCGCGGTTGCCGACGATACGGGCGCCCCGTCGATTGCTGTGATGACGTCGCCCGACTTGAGAGTGCCGCGGGCCGCCGCGTCAGGCAGGACGCGGGTGACCGTGATGCGCAGCGGCAGACCCATCTCGTGCAGCGCGGCGACCTGTGCAGTGTCCTCGGAATTGATGAAGTCCTGGATATTTGCCTTGTTGACCTGCTCCTCGCTCTGACCCGGCGGATAGAGCTCCTCGCGGGGTACCACCGCATAGCGGCGGTCGAACCAGTACCTCAGCGCGGTGAGCAGGTCGATTCGGTCCTCGAAGCCCACCGTGGTGAGGTTGAGATGACCGCGAGACGTCGATGTCTGGCGGCCGACCACGGTGATGGCCGGCTTGCCCCGGTAGTTGCCGACGGTATTCACGGTGGGACCGGGGCCCTCGACCACGTACGGCACGGGCAGCCGGGCCAGCAGGCTCGCGGAGATGGCGAGCAATACGGCACCCACGACCAGGGTCGACCCCCGCAGCGACATGGACCGAGGGTAACGGTGCAGCTAAGTGGGTCAGCGCCCGTCGTCGTCGGGCCGCCGGGAGCCGCGCGCCAGAGCGGCTCTGAAGCGGGCATGCTCCTCTACGGTGTCCATCGGATCGCCGGGGCCGCGAGGGCGGGCCCGCCAGGACACCCAGAGGATCGCGAGCAGCGTCACGACCAGCGGCGCGAGCGTCCACACCAGCGGTGACATACCGACAACGGTACGCCGGGTACGCCCACGGCGTACCGACCCAAGTCGGTGCGCGTGATCCGCGCCGTGGCCCACGAGTTAGCGTTGAGTCATGACTGACCTCCCGTTCGGCTTCGGCACCTCCGGCAGCAACGAACCGGACAAGACCGCCGACTGGGCCGGCAAGGCTCCGCTGTTCGCTGAGTTGCAGAAGCTGATGTCCTGGTCCGGCGGGCCGGTCAACTGGGACATGGCTCGCCAACTGGCGATCAGCCAGGCAGCGTCTGCTGATCGGGCGGTCACGCCGGCCGAGCGGGCCGCCGTCGAACAGGCGCTGCGGTTGGCCGATCTCTGGCTGGACCCGCAGACGTCGCTGCCGTCGGGGGTGCGGGCGGGCACCGCCTGGAGCCGGGTCGAGTGGATCGAGCGCACCCTGCCGGTGTGGTCAACGCTGTGCGACCCCGTTGCCGCCAGGGTCGTCGCCGCCATGGGCAACGCGCTTCCGTCACAGGCACAGGCCGAGGCCGGCGCCCTACTGGGCATGCTCGGGCAGGCCGGCGGCCTGATGTTCGGTGCACAGGTGGGCCAGGCTCTCGCCGAACTCTCCGGGCACGTCCTGGGGGCAACCGACATCGGGCTACCGCTCGGCCCCCCCGGGCAGGCCGCCCTGGTTCCGGCCAATGTGTTGGAGTTCGGCGCCGGTTTGGAAAGACCCGCCGACGAGGTGCGGGTCTACCTGGCGATGAGGGAGGCAGCCCACCACCGGCTGTTCGGCTCGGTGCCGTGGCTGCGCCAGCACATGCTCGAGGCTGTCGAGACCTACGCCCGCGGGATCACGATCGACCCCGAGGCCATCGAGCGGGCCATGAGCGAGATCGACCCTCAGCAGCCGGAAAGCCTGCAGCAGGCCCTCGGCGGTGGCATGTTCGAGCCGCAGAACACCCCCGCTCAACTCGCCACCCTGGCTCGGCTGGAGACCGCACTCGCCCTCGTCGAGGGCTGGGTGGACACCGTCGTCTCGGCGGTCGCCGCCGAGCGCCTGCCCGGGGCCGCAGCTCTGGGTGAGACGGTGCGACGCCGCCGGGCAACCGGCGGTCCTGCCGAGCAGACATTCGCCACGCTGGTCGGGCTGGAGCTCCGGCCGCGGCGACTGCGCGAGGCGGCTGCGGTCTGGGCAGCGGTGTCGGCTCGCGGCGGTGCCGAGGCCCGCGACGCCCTGTGGGAGCATCCCGACCTGCTGCCGTCGAGCACCGATTTGGACGACCCTCAGGCCTTCGCCGACCGCAGCGGCGAGCACCTCATGCCTCCTGAGGAGCTCTGAGCCCGCTCAGCAGTGCACGGGTGGCCTCCCAGCCCTCCAGCCCAGCGTCCAACCGGCGTGCGTCATCCGGGGTCCGCATCCGGTGCCAGCCGGGAGTGAGCGCCGCTTGGGCGGGCCCCCCGGCGACCGCGCGCAGTTGCGCGAGGAGATGGCGGTCGGCCAGGTCCAGGTCGGGCAGCCAGGCGGGCGCGGGCAGGGCGACCCCCACGGCGACGGCGGCCCCGTCGTCCATGGCGGCAACGGCCACCGGCGACCGGGCCAGCGCCTGGAAGACCTTGGCAAGCACCAGCTGCGGAAGGTCGGGCGCATCGGCGGCCACCACGACCACCTCGCCGAAGCCCCGCTCCTGCGCCCACCGCACGGCAGACAGCACGCTCGGCGCCGCCGACTCGACGATCGGCACATCAGGCCAGAGCAGAGGGCGCACCGACTCGCTCCTGTTGGCCGAGCACACGACGAGGCTCTGCACCCCCTCGAGCCCGTGCAGCACTTCGGCGACGTCGTCGAACATCGCGGCTGCATAAGCGGCGCCGTCGATCCCTGGCGGAGCTGCCGGTGACGGGACCGGCCCCAGCCAGAGCAGCGCGGCACAGCGGGCCGTCACCCTCCGGCCCCGCCGTCCAGGCCGGACCAGTCCAGCCCGGAGCCGGCCACGATGCCCTCGAGGTAGCCTCGGGCGCGCTCGGCGCGGGGATAGGCAGCGACCAGTGCCCAGAAGGCGTCGTCGTGCCCGGGCTCGCGCAGGTGCGCCAACTCGTGCACGAGCACATAGTCGACGACCCAGGACGGCAGACCGCGCAGGCGGGAGGACAGGCGGATGCTGCGGTCCTCCGGCGTGCACGAGCCCCAGCGGCTGTTCTGGTTGTCCACCCACCGGACGCTGG
>JBDUBV010000147.1:0-6565 GCA_040003795.1 Pseudonocardiales bacterium
CTTCGCCCGCCAGACGCACACCTATCTCGACCTCGACGCCGGCCACGACTTCGACTCCCGGGTGGTGGTCAAGGTCAACGCCGCCGAGGTGCTCCGCCGTGAGCTGGCCCGGCGCACCTGGCGCGGCGAGCACGTGGCCATGGGCACCAACGTCGACTGCTATCAGCGGGCCGAGGGTCGCTACCAACTCATGCGCGGCATCCTCGCGGCGCTGCGCGACGCAGCCAATCCCTTCTCGATCCTGACCAAGGGCACCCTCGTCCTGCGCGACCTCGACCTGCTGCAGCAGGCTGCCGAAGTGACCAGCGTCGCGGCCAATGTGTCCGTGGGGTTCCTCGATCACGACGTGTGGCGCGGCGTGGAGTCGGGCACCCCGCCGCCCGAGGCGCGCCTCGCGGCGTGCCGCACGGTCAACGACGCCGGCATCGACTGTGGCGTGCTGATGGCACCGGTGCTGCCCTATCTCACCGACTCACCCCAGCAGTTGGACCAAACCGTCCAGGCGATCGCCGAGTCAGGCGCCCGCCACGTCTCCCCCATCGTTCTGCATGTGCGGCCCGGCGCCCGGGAGTGGTTCATGTCGTGGCTGGGCGAGCACCACCCGACACTGGTGCCGCGCTACCGGGAGCTGTACGGCGGAGGGTCGTACGCACCACGGCACTACACCGACGCGGTCACCTGCCAGGTCCGCGACCTAGCGCAGCGGTACGGGATCACCCGGCGCGGGCCGGCCGCACGCCGCGGTGTGCGCCTTCGGGGGGAGCCCGGCGTGCCGGGCCAGGACGCCCAGCTCACCCTGTTGTGAGGGGGCCGCGGGATAGTGGGCAGCATGGCCGAGGACCTCCCGCTGACCGGCACCGTGACCATCGCCGGTGCCGAGTTGCGCGAGCGCTTCTCGCGGTCCTCAGGCCCCGGCGGGCAGTCGGTGAACACCAGCGACAGCCGGGTGGAGTTGTCCTTCGACCTGGCCGCGTCACTCTCGATTCCGGCCTGGTTGCGCAACAGGATGCGGGAGCGCCTGCGCGCCCGGCTGGTGGGCGGCGTGCTCACTGTCGTGGCGGCGGAGCACCGGTCGCAACTGGCCAACCGCGCGGCGGCGCGCGAGCGCCTCGCAGGGCTCCTGTCGGCCGCTGCGACGCCGCCCCCTCCCCCGCGCCGGCCGACCCGGCCGAGCCGTTCGGCCAAGGAACGCCGGCTGAGCGCCAAACGGCGGCGGGGGGAAGTCAAGCGTGGCCGCTCCGGTGGCGGCGACCCCGAATAGCTCAGGTGGGCGGGGCGTCGTCGGCAGGATCGGTCGACGTGCCGGCCGGGGGCGGCGGATCGAAGCTCGGCGGCACCTTGCGCAGGTGACGATTCATCGACCGGATCAACAGGAACAGGGCGACGCCAAGCAACAGGATGACGAACAGTCCCAGCGGCCCGGCCTGGGCCGGCGCCTCCTTGGCGGCCAGCACCGCGCTCAGCATGCGTCGACCCGCTCGCGGATGCCGGCAAACAGGTCGTCCTCCGGCAGGGTGGTGTCCACCAGCGAGCGCGCGAGCTGGAAGTCCTCGGTGGGCCAGGCGGCCTTCTGCACCTCGAGCGGCACCGCGAACCACCGACCGGTCGGGTCGACCTGCGTGGCGTGTGCGATCAGCGCCTGATCACGGACGGCGAAGAAGTCCGCGCACGGGACCTGGGTGGTCAGCCGCTCGGCGTCCTCGGGCTTGTCCACCCACTCGGCCAGCCACTCGGCATACGGCGATTCGGCGTGCGTGGCCAGGATTGCCTCGTGCAGGGCCAGCATCCGGGGCTTGTGCCAGGTGAGGTTGTAGTAGAGCTTCAGCGGTTGCCAGGGCTCGCCCTCGCCGGGATACGCGTCCGGATCACCGGCAGCATCGAAGGCAGCGACGGAGATCTCGTGGCAGCGGATGTGGTCGGGGTGCGGGTAGCCACCCTGCTCGTCGTAGGTCGTCATCACGTGCGGGCGTTGCTCCCGGATCTCCCGGACCAGCCGCCGGACCGACTCCTCCAGCGGCACCAGGGCGAAGCAACCCTCCGGCAACGGCGGCAGCGGATCGCCCTCCGGTAGCCCGGAGTCGACGAAACCCAGCCAACGCTGGCGCACGCCCAGGATCTCCCGGGCGCGCTCCATCTCGAGGCGGCGGATCCGGCTGATGTCGGCGAGCACGTCGGGCCGGTCCATTGCCGCATTGAGGATCGAGCCGCGCTCCCCACCGGTGCAGGTCACGACGAGGACGTCGATGCCCTCACGCACATAGCGGGCCATCGTGGCCGCGCCCTTGCTGGACTCGTCGTCGGGATGGGCGTGCACCGCCATGAGACGCAACTGCTCTGCCACGGTGGGATGCTCCTCGTTGGGTCTGCTGACCGGATCGCCGACGACGCTGGGACGATTGTGTCCTACCCCCCCGACAAACCCTCAGGAGAAACCCGCGTGAGCGGACCGACATTTCCCCCGGGCCGTTATGGACGACGCCGTGAGCGTGGCCCGGCGCCCCGATGGCTGGTGCCGGCGCTCCTCGGCGTGGTCCTTGCCGGAGCCCTCGGGCTGGCAATCACGGGTTACCGCAATCAGACCAGCGACGTGCACTCAACCGTACGCAGCTTCGACGCCGGGCCGAACGACGTGCGGGTGACCTTCGAGGTGGACCGGCCCGGCAACGAGCCGGTCCAATGCCTGGTCAGGGCAAGAGACCGCAAGGGAGCGGAGGTCGGCCGGGTACTGGTGCGGGTGCCGGCCGGGCCCCGTCACGTCACCGTGATACGCACCCTTGCCACCCGCGGACGGCCGATAACCGGTGAGGTCCTCGGCTGCTCCGATGTCAAGAAGTGAGGAGGAGGATGCCTGCCCGCCGGTGCTAGCTTGGGGAGATCCCACCCTTCCCTGAGGAGCAAGACGTGCCCGCAACCGACGCTGAGACGGTAGTCACCTGGTTGACCCAGGAGGCCTATGACCGGCTCAGGGCCGAGTTGGACGAGCTGATCGTGAACCGACCGCAGGTCGCCCACGAGATCAACGCCCGCCGCGAGGAGGGCGACCTGAAGGAGAACGGGGGCTATCACGCCGCCAAGGAGGAACAGGGCAAGCAGGAGGCCCGGATCCGCCAGCTCGAGACGCTGCTCCGCGAGGCCAAGGTCGGCCAGCCACCCACCCAGAGCACCACCGCCGGGCCGGGCATGGTCGTGACCGTGCGCTTCGACGGGGACGACGACGTGGAGACGTTCCTGGTCGGCTCGCGGGAGATCGGGGCTACCACGGACCTGCAGGTCTACTCCCCCGAATCCGCCATGGGCAAGGCGATCATCGGCAAGGACACCGGGGCGTCGGTCAGCTACTCAGCACCCAACGGCCGCCGGATCACGGTGGACATCGTCGAGGTGCGGCCCTTTACCGGCTGAACTCACCCGGAGACGATCGGGTAGCCGGCCTGGCGCAGCGTTGCCAGCACCTCGGCGCTGTGATCGATCCCGCGGGTCTCTACGGACAGCGCCACCTCGACCTCTCCGAAGTACATTTTGGGCCCGGTGCGAGTGTGCTCGACGTCGATCACGTTGGCGCCGACCTCGGCAAGCAGGGCGAGCAGGCGGGCCAGCGAGCCGGGGCGATCTTTGATCCGCAGCCGGATGCTGGGATAGCGACCGGCGGCGGCCATGCCGTACTGGATGACCCGCAGCAGCAGGATCGGGTCCATGTTGCCGCCGGAGAGAACAGCGACGACCGGCGGCTCGAAGCGGCCCGGATCGTCGAGGATCGCGGCGACGGCGGCGGCTCCGGCCGGCTCGACGACGAGCTTGGCCCGCTCGAGCAGCAACAGCTCTGCCCGGGAGATGGACTCCTCGGAGACGGTCACGATGTCGTCGACCAGCGCGCTGACGTGGGCGTACGTCACCGGCCCGGGACACCCCACAGCGATCCCGTCGGCGATCGTGGCCATGGACGTGGTCGGCACCGGGTAGCCGGCGAGCAGCGAGCCCGGCCAGGCCGCCGCCGTGGCAGCCTGGACGCCGACCACGCGGACGCCCTCCCGCATCGCTTTCGCGGCGACGGCGATGCCGGAGATCAGGCCGCCGCCGCCGGTAGCGACCACGATGGTGCGCACCTGGGGGCACTGCTCGACGACCTCCAGACCGACCGTGCCCTGCCCGGCGATGACGTCGGGGTGGTCGAACGGGTGGATCAGGATCGCCCCCGTGCGCTCGGCGTGCCCGGCAGCGGCGATCAGCGCCTCGTCGACGGTCTCACCGGTCAGGTACACGGTTGCGCCGTAGGCTCTGGTCGCCTCCACCTTCGGCAGCGGTGCCGAGGTCGGCATGAAGACCGTGGCCGCCGCGCCGAGCAGGTCGGCCGCCAGTGCGACACCCTGTGCGTGGTTGCCGGCGCTTGCGGCGACGACGCCCCGCTTCCGCTCGTCCTCGCTGAGTCGGGCGATGCGGACGTACGCACCGCGGATCTTGAACGAGCCGGACCGCTGCAGGTTCTCGCACTTGAGCGAGACCGGCCCGCCGACCAGGGCGGCGAGCGGCCGGGAGCCTTCCATCGGGGTCAGCCGGATCACACCGGCCAACATCTCGCGGGCAGCCCGGATGTCGGCGAGTCCGACCAGCTCCGTCGACAAGGCCATGCCCGCGATCCTGCCACCGGAGAGATGTGATGCGGACCACGTGGGTCTCGTGCCGCACGTGCGCCACTGCTGTCGCGAAGAGTTTTCGCGCCGACCATGGTGTGATTCGTCATAGAGGTGCTCATGGACGGCATCGTGATCGGCGAGTCCCCGCGCCGCGGCAGGAGCAGCTCTGGTTCTCCGACTTGGCGACTCCCTGCCCGATGGGCGGCTGCTGGTCTGATCGTCGGCCGGATCCACGCCGATCGTGGCTGAGTCCTACGCAAGCCGCCCGTAGCTGGCCGGCGTGGCCACGCCGGCCCTAGACCCGCTTCAGGAAGTCGAGCACCCGCTGGGTCAACAGCGCCGTGGATTCCGCGTCGTAGGACGACAGCGAGCTGTCGGCGAACAGATGCCGGTCGCCGGAATAGACGAACAGCTCCGCGTCCTGCGCCTCCTCGACCAGCGCGCGGGCTGCGTCGATGTCGCCTTCGCCGGCGAAGAACGGATCCGCGTCCATCCCGTGAATCTGCACGGGTACGCCGGCGGGCCACGAGCCGAACTCAGACGGGGGGAGGCAGGACTCCAACAGCAACGCGCCGCGGGCTCCTCGCCGGGTCTGCGCCAGCTGCTGTGCGGGCATCACACCGAGCGAGAAACCGGCGTAGGTGAGTTCGGCGGGGAAATCGTCGGCTGCACGTACCCCGCGCTCCAGGACGTTGTTAAAGCCGATTTCCCGCCCGTACCCCATTCCCTCGTCCAGGGTCTGGAAGGTGCGCGCGTCGTAGAGGTCGGGAGTGTGAACAGTGTGTCCGGCTCCCCGTAGCCGTTCGGCGAAGGCGATAACACCTGCGGTCAATCCCTGCGCGTGGTGGAACAGCAAGACCTCAGCCATGGCTGCGATACTCCTTCGGTAGTCGGATGTGCGAGACGAGACGATAGGCGCCCTTCCGGACGTTCTCCTTCCGGTTGTCGGTGGGTGCGGCGAGCGCACGTGCGACGTAGCGTGAATGGGGTGACGACACCGAACCCCACCACCCTGCGAGGGCTGCGCGAGAGCGGCCACACGTACAAGCCCGTCAAGGTCGAGTTGCGCGATAACCTGCTGACCCGCCTCGCCTCGGGCGAGCCGTCCTTGCCCGGCATCGTGGGCTTCGACCTCACGGTCGTGCCCGAGGTGGAGCGGGCACTGCTGGCCGGTCACGACATGGTCCTGCTCGGCGAGCGGGGGCAGGGCAAGACCCGGCTGATCCGAACCCTCACCGGGCTGCTCGACGAGTGGACCCCGTTCGTCGAGGGCTGCGAGATCAACGACCATCCGTACTTCCCCGCATGCCGGCGCTGCCAGGCGCTGCTCGCCGAGCGGGGCGGTGACACCCCGGTCAGCTGGCGGCACCGTGACGAGCGGTACGGCGAGAAGCTGGCCACACCGGACACCAGCGTGGGCGACCTGATCGGCGACGTCGACCCGATCAAGGTGGCAGAGGGCCGCACGCTCGGTGACCCCGAGACCGTGCACTACGGGCTGGTACCGAGGACCAACCGGGGGATCTTCAGCATCAACGAGCTGCCCGACCTCGCCGAGCGGATCCAGGTGGCCCTGCTCAACGTCCTGGAGGAGCGCGACATCCAGGTCCGCGGCTACCAGCTGCGGCTGCCGCTCGACCTGTTGGTCGTCGCCAGTGCCAATCCCGAGGACTACACCAACCGCGGCCGGATCATCACCCCGCTCAAGGACCGGTTCGGCAGCGAGGTGCGCACGCACTACCCACTCGGGCTGACCGACGAGCTCGTGCTGATCAGCCAGGAGGCGCTGCTCGCCTGGGACGGCGGCACCCACGCCCAGCCGCTGGTGCCGATCCACCTGCTCGAGGTCATCGGCCGCTTCGCCCGCGACGTGCGTGAGGCGCCGCAGGTCGACGCGCGGTCGGGCGTGAGCGCGCGCTTCGCCATCGCCGCGG
>JBDUBV010000148.1:0-6559 GCA_040003795.1 Pseudonocardiales bacterium
ACGCTCGACGAGTACCGCAAGCACCTGGAGAAGGATGCCGCGCTCGAGCGCAGGTTCCAGCCCATCCAGGTCGGCGAGCCGAACGTCGCGCACACCATCGAGATCCTCAAGGGCCTGCGCGACCGCTACGAGGCGCACCACCGGGTCTCCATCACCGACAGTGCCCTGGTCGCCGCGGCCAGCCTGGCCGACCGCTACATCTCCGATCGCTTCCTGCCCGACAAGGCCATCGACCTCATCGACGAGGCCGGGTCGCGCATGCGCATCCGCCGGATGACCGCACCGCCTGACCTGCGCGAGTTCGACGACCGCATCGCCGGGGTGCGCCGCGAGAAGGAGAGCGCGATCGACGCGCAAGACTTCGAGAAGGCAGCATCGCTACGTGACCGGGAGAAGACGCTGCTGCAGCAGAAGGCGCACCGGGAGAAGGAGTGGAAGGCTGGCGACATGGACGTCGTCGCCGAGGTCGACGACGAGCAGATCGCCGAGGTCCTCGCCACGTGGACCGGCATCCCGGTCTTCAAGCTGACCGAGGAGGAGACCACCCGGCTGCTGCATATGGAGGATGAGATCCACCGCCGGATCATCGGTCAGGAGGAGGCCATCAAGGCAGTCTCCCAGGCCATCCGGCGCACGCGGGCCGGCCTCAAGGACCCCAAGCGGCCAGGTGGGTCGTTCATCTTCGCCGGGCCTTCGGGTGTTGGCAAGACCGAGTTGTCAAAGGCGCTGGCGGAGTTCCTCTTCGGCGACGAGAACTCTCTCATCCAACTCGACATGAGCGAATTCCACGACCGCTACACCGTCTCCCGACTGGTCGGTGCCCCGCCCGGATACGTTGGTTACGACGAGGGCGGTCAGCTGACCGAGAAGGTGCGGCGCAAGCCGTTCTCCGTGGTGCTATTCGACGAGATCGAGAAGGCACACGCCGACGTCTTCAACACGCTGTTGCAAATCCTGGAAGATGGCCGACTGACCGACGGTCAGGGGCGGGTAGTTGATTTCAAGAACACCGTCCTGATCCTCACCTCCAATCTGGGCACCCGCGACATCGCCAAGGCGGTCTCGCTCGGATTCCAGGCCGGCAACGACACGCACAGCAATTACGAGCGGATGAAGCAGCGGGTCACCGACGAGCTCAAGAAGCACTTCCGTCCCGAGTTCCTCAACCGCATCGATGACGTGATCGTCTTCCACCAACTCTCGGAGGAGGAGATCGTGAGCATCGTCGACCTGATGATTGCCCGGGTCGACACGCAGATGAAGAACAAGGACATGGGTCTGGAGCTCACGGAGTCGGCCAAGCGGCTGCTGGCGCACAAGGGTTACGACCCGGTGCTCGGCGCCCGGCCGCTGCGTCGCACGATCCAGCGTGAGATCGAGGACGCGCTGTCGGAGAAGATTCTGTTCGGCGAGTTGATGCCGGGCCAGATCGTCCTCTGCGACACGACCGGCGAGGGCGGCGCCGCGGAGTTCGTCTTCCGCGGCGAGACCAAGCCGACCGAGCTGGCCGACGTTCCGGTCGTCCCCGTTGTCGACGTGGCCGGCGCCGGGGAGTAGTCCGTTCCACGAGCAGCGGCGGTTTCCCGACGGGTACCGCCGCTCTTCGTGTTTTCGGCGGCCTACCGCCGCGTCGATCCAGCGCTCGGTCAGGTCCGGGCGGTGTCGCCCGTCAACGCTATCCGCCGTGTCCGGGTTCACGTCCGCCCGCTCGCAGCTGACGCAGAACTCGTTGCCCCCTGGTCGTGCATGACGACGTAGTAGACCGGTGCTCCGGGTCGGCGTGTCGGGTCCGGCGCCCCGCTGGCTCCCAGCCCGACCAGCTCGACGACCTCCGCCTGGACGATCTCGATCCGCCGCTACGGAGAAGAACCGGCTCTACCTCGACCGCTACCCACCGGCCGCGACGACGCACTGCCCCCGCCTTCGTCTCCGGCACTTCCTGGAAGCAGATCAGCGCGCGCAGCCCGGCCGGGTCGTTGGCGTCGACGGTCAGCTGCCAGACCACCGTGCCCTGACGCCAAATCCGGCCGGCGACGCGTCGTTATCGTCGACCGGTGCAACCGCGATCAGCCGCTCACGACGGCAACGCATAGGTGCCGTCTGCAAGGGGGTCGACCAGGCCGTCGCTGACGAGTGTTGCCAGTGCGCGGGTCCGCTGGGCTGCGTCGGCCCACACCACGTCGAGGGCAGCGGCCGGCACCGGCCCGTCGGTCGAACGCAGCACTGCGAGCAGCAGCCCCCGCACCTGTCGGTCCGTGCCGGCGTAGCCCTGCGGGACGGGAGCAGGGCTGGTCGGCACCGGATAACCGGCCTGCCGCCACGCACACCACGCCGTCACCGGGCAGGCCGCGCAGCGCGGTGCCCGGGCCGTGCACAGCAGGGCGCCGAGTTCCATCAGGGCGGCAGAGAACCGCGCCGCCGTCAGTGGGTCCGCGGGCAGCAGTGGCTCGACCAAGGTGAGGTCTCCCGCGGCCGTGCCGGGCCGGCCCTCGCCCCTGACGATCCGGCCGGCGACCCGCCGCACGTTGACGTCGACAACGGCGTGCCGCAGTCCGTAGCCGAACGTCGCGACCGCCCGGGCCGTGTAGGACCCGACGCCGGGCAGGGCGAGCAGGGCAGGCAGGTCGCGCGGCACCTCACCCCGATGGCGTTCCATGATGATGACAGCGCATTCGTGCAGCCGAAGGGCCCGCCGGGGGTAGCCCAGCCGGCCCCACATCCGCACCGCCTCGCCGCAAGAGTCAGCGGCCAGCGCCGAGGGAGTGGGCCAGCGTTGCAGCCAGGACATGTAGGCCGGGATCACCCGCGCGACCGGGGTCTGCTGCAGCATCACCTCACTGACCAGAACGCCCCACGGGTCGGTCTCAGCGCGGCGCCAGGGCAGGTCGCGGCCCTCGCCGGCGTACCACTCGAGCAGGGCACCGGGCAACGTCACCTCAACGATGCTCGCACGGCGCGCCGCCGCAGGTCGGGGCGCATGCGGGTTTACGTTCGCCTTTGTGCAGACAACTGTCGGCCCGCTGCCGCCTGCCGTGTACTGGCGTCGCCGGCTGATGCTGCTCGGCATCCTGGTGCTGGCCTTCGTCGGCGCGCGCGCCTGCGCCGGCGGTGACACCTCCAACGCCGGATCGGCCCACTCCAACAAGACCTCCAGCGGGCAGGGCACTGCCGCGCACCCGTTCCTCCCCATCATCGGCCCGGCGAGCCCGGCCGCCCGGCCCAGTCCCTCGCAGTCGCCCAGCCCCTCCCAGTCGCCCAGCCCCAGCCACGCCGTGGTCCTGCCCGCTGGGGGGATCTGCACCGACGCCGAGATCCTGCTGACCGTGGCGACCGACGCACGGACCTATCCCGTCGGGGCGAAGCCGCAGCTGGCGATGAAGCTGACCAACATTGGCACCAGGCCATGCCGTCGCGACCTCGGCCCTCCTGCGACCGAGCTGATCATCACCTCCGGCACGGCACATACCTGGTCGACCGATGACTGCGAGCCGGGCGGTGCGCCCGTCGTCACCTTGCTGCAGCCGCATGAGACGCGCACCTTCGGCATTCCCTGGTCGGGCCGTCGGTCACTGCCCCGGTGCGCCGGAGACAGGCCGGTGGCCGCCGCCGGGACCTACCGGCTGCAGGGCCGGCTCGGCACCTTGCACAGCGAGTTCGCGGTGTTCCACCTCACCTGAATCACCGGCGGGCCGGGCTGGCCCCCGCCAAATCGTCCGCGGAAGCTGGTCGTCACCGGGTCAGAGCACTGAGCGCCGCCCAGCGCCTAGACGTAACGCTCGAGGATGGATGACTCGGCCAGCCTCGACAGGCCTTCGCGCACGCCCCGGGCCCGGGACTCGCCGACCCCGTCGACGGCCTGCAGGTCCTCGACGGTGGCAGCCAGCAGTTTCTGCAGGCCGCCGAAGTGCTCGACCAGCCGGTCGATCACCGAAGTGGGCACGCGGGGGACCTTGGCCAGCAGGCGGTAGCCGCGCGGGCTGATCGCAGCGTCGAGGGCCTCGGCGGTGCCCGGGTAGCCGATGGCGTGGGCCACGAGTGACAGGTCGAGCAACTCGGTGGCCGTCAGCGTCTGCAGCTCGGTCAGGGATTCCTCGACTGTGCGCTTCTGCCGGCCGCCGGGCAGGTAGTCACGGACGATGAGCTCGCGCTCCTCCTCCACCCCGCCCATCAATTCCTCTAGCTGCAGGGACAGCAGGCGGCCGTCGGTGCCCAGCTCGATCACGTAGCCCTCGAGCTCGTCGGCGATCCGGCGGACCATCTCAAGTCGTTGGCTGACGCTCATCGCATCGCGGACCGTCACCAGGTCCTCGATCTCCAGGGCCGACAGGGTGCCGGCCACCTCGTCGAGTCGCAGCTTGTAGCGCTCGAGGGTGGCCAGCGCCTGGTTGGCGCGGGAGAGCACGGCGCTGGAGCCCTCGAGCACGTAGCGCTGGCCGGTGACGTAGAGCGCGATGATGCGCATGGACTGGCTCACCGAGATGACCGGGTGGCCGGTCTGGATGGCCACCCGCTCAGCCGTGCGGTGCCGCGTGCCGGACTCCTCGGTCGGGATGGCCGGATCGGGCACCAGGTGCACGGCGGCCCGCATGATGCGGCTGCCGTCGGTGGACAGCACGATGCCGCCGTCCATCTTGGCCAGCTCGCGCAGCCGGGTGGAGGAGAAGTCCACATCGAGGGGGAAGCCGCCCGAACACAGCGACTCGACCACCCGGTCGTAGCCCAGCACGATGAGGGCGCCGGTATTGCCGCGCAGGATCCGTTCCAGGCCGTCGCGCAGGCCAGTGCCGGGCGCCACGAGGGCCAGGGTGGGCCGCACCGGGTCGTCGCGGTCGGTGGGCACGCGCAGCAACCCCTCTCGAATGAGTCGTCACGCGGAGTGTATCGGCGCCGCCCGCAGTTGAGGACGATTCGGCGGCCGCAAGGCATGCAGGGCCTGAGCGAGGTTGCCGACCTCGTTGACCTGCATGCCGGCCGGATAGGGCCCGCAGCCCACCGGCACGAGGGCCCGGTCGAGGCCCAGACGCTGGGCTTCGCCCAGCCGGCGGCCAACTCCGGGCACCGAGCGGATCTCCCCGGCGAGGCCGAGCTCGCCTATCGCGACCAGGTCGTTGGGCACCACGAGGTTCCTCGCTGCAGAGGACACCGCCAGGGCCAGGGCCAGGTCGGCTGCCGGCTCGGTGACCCGGACGCCGCCGACGGTCGCGGTGAAGACGTCCTGGGCGGCCAGGCCGACGCCGCCGCGGCGCTCCACGATGGCCAACACCATGGCCATCCGGCCGGAGTCCAGACCGCTGACTGCCCGCCGGGGGATGGCCAGGCTGGACGACGCGACCAGCGCCTGGACCTCGGTGACGAGCGGCCGGCGGCCCTCGACGATCACCGTGAGGCAGTTGCCGGGCACCGGCACGCCCCGCTCGGAAAGGAAAAGCCCGGACGGGTCGCTGATGCCGCGGATGCCGTGGTCATGCAGCTCGAAGCAGCCCACCTCGTCGGCGGCGCCATAACGGTTCTTGACCGCGCGCACCACCCGCAGGGTCGAATGCCGCTCGCCCTCGAAGTGCAGGACGACATCGACGAGGTGCTCGAGGACCCGCGGCCCGGCGATATGACCGTCCTTGGTGACGTGCCCGACCAGGACCACCGCGATGCCCCGCTCCTTGGCGACCGCCACGAGTGCCGCGGCCACTGCCCGCACCTGGGTGACGCCGCCCGCTGCACCCTCGGCATGGGGTGAGGAGATGGTCTGCACGGAGTCAACGACGAGCAGGGCGGGGCGCACGGCGTCGATGTGCGCCATCACGGCAGCGAGGTCCGTCTCCGCGGCGAGATAGAGGTTGGGGTGCAGGGCGTCCATGCGGTCCGCCCGGAGCCGCACCTGGGCGATGGACTCCTCACCGGTGATCATCAGGGCTGGCCGGCCGCGTTCGGCGTAGCGGTCGGCGACGGACAGCAGCAATGTGGACTTGCCAACCCCCGGCTCGCCGGCCACCAGCAGCACGGCTCCGGCGACCAGCCCCCCGCCAAGGACGCGGTCGAGCTCACCGACGCCGGTTGGCTGGGAGGCGGCCGCCATCACGCTCACGTCGCCAATGGGCAGGGCCGGCGCACTCACAGCGCCGGGGGCGACTCCTCGCATCGCCGGGCTCGCTCCGATCTCCAGCAACGACCCCCAGACCTGGCACTCGGGGCAACGCCCCAGCCACTTGGCAGCGGTGTTGCCGCACTCGTCACAGCGGTAGGCGGGACGGTCCTTGCTAGGTCTGCTCACCATGCTGCGGACCGTACGAGCACCCACCGACATCAATGCCGGCGCGAGGGCTACTCGGTCGGGATCCGGCTCGGGGTCAGCCGGGGCAGCGGCGTATCGGAGGTCGCGACCGGGACATTGACGGTGATGTCGCCGGCTTCGGCGAAGGTGAACGTCATCCTCACCGTCATGCCTGGGACGAGCGCACGGGTGAGCCCGGTGAGCTCGAGGAAGTCGCCGCCCTGCTTGAAGGTCTCCAGCGCGTTCTGACTGAGCCTGAGGCTCGACGGACCCGGGGTTGGTGCGGACTGC
>JBDUBV010000149.1:0-6551 GCA_040003795.1 Pseudonocardiales bacterium
ACCGGCCACGGCTCCTCGGCACTGGTCGGGCGTTCGCTCACGGTGTATGACCCTAGGCTGATGAGCCCCGCCGTCGGCAAATCCGGGACATTGTCGGGTCCGCCGGGGCAAGAAGCGACAACATCCCGGATATTGCCGAGTGAAGAGGTGCCCGGGCGGCAGCCGTACCCTGGGAATGTGACTGACGACGGCAAGCGCGTGCTCCTGGCCCGGCCCCGGGGCTACTGCGCCGGTGTCGACCGCGCCGTCGTGACCGTCGAGAAGGCGCTGGAGCTCTACGGCGCGCCGGTCTACGTACGCAAGCAGATCGTGCACAACCGCCATGTCGTGCGCAGCCTCGAGGCGCGGGGCGCCGTCTTCGTCGACGAGGCCGACGACGTGCCCGAGGGGGCCGTGGTCGTCTTCTCCGCCCACGGAGTTGCACCGTTAGTGCACGAGCAGGCCGCGCGGCGCAACCTGCGGACCATCGACGCCACCTGCCCTTTGGTCACCAAGGTTCACGTCGAGGCCCGACGCTTCGCCGCCAACGACTGCGACATCGTGCTCATCGGGCACGCCGGCCACGAGGAGGTGGTCGGCACCACCGGACAGGCCCCGGACCGCGTGCACCTGGTCGAGGGCCCCAACGGTGTCGACGCGCTGCGGGTGCGCGACCCCCGGCGCGTGGCCTGGGTCTCGCAGACCACCCTGTCGGTCGACGAGACGATGCAGACCGTGGCCGCCCTACGGCGCCGGTTCCCCGCCCTGATCGACCCGCCAAGCGACGACATCTGTTACGCGACGCAGAACCGCCAGGTGGCCGTCAAGGACATCGCGGCGCGCTGCGACCTGCTGCTGGTCGTCGGCTCCCCTAACTCCTCCAACTCGGTGCGCCTCGTGGAGGTAGCCCTGGATGCCGGCACAGCCGCGGCACATCTGGTGGAGACCGCCGCCGCCATCGATCCGGCCTGGCTCACCGGCGTGACCACCGTCGGCCTGACCAGCGGTGCGTCGGTGCCCGAGGTGCTCGTCGAGGAAGCCCTCGGCTGGCTGGCCGGGCACGGGTACGCCGACGTCGAGGAGGTCACCTCGGCCGAGGAGCACCTGGTCTTCGCGCTCCCGCAGGAGATCCGGCGCGACCTGCGGGCCGCGTCGGCGCCCTGAGCTCGCCGGCGCCGCTCTGGGTCGTTGCCGGGCCGCCCGGTGCCGGCAAGTCCACCGTGGCGCAGGCGCTGCTCGGGGAGCTGCGTCCGGTTCCGGCGCTGCTCGACAAGGACACTGTGTACGGCGGGTTTGTCGAGGTGCTGCTGGCCGCCGCGCGACAACCGGACGGCGTGCGTGAGGGCCGTTGGTATGACGGGCACGTCAAGGTGCACGAGTACCAAGGGCTGACCGCCGTCGCCGCGGAGATCCGTGCTGCGGGGTGCCCGGTGATGCTGGTCGCGCCGTTCACCGAGCAGATCCATGACGCCACCCACTGGCACACCTGGGTCGCCCGCCTCGGCGGGGAGCCGGTGCGCCTGGTGTGGGTGCGCTCCGACGGCCCGACACTGCTGGCTCGCCTGAGCAAGCGCGGCTGGTCGCGCGATGCCGGCAAGCTCGACGAGTTCGAGGCCTTCGTCGCGCGGATGCGCCCCGAAGAGCCGCCCCCGGTGTCCCATGTGGAGATCGACAACCGGCTGGGCGCCGCGCCGCCGGCCGAGCAGGTCGCGGCCATGCTGGGATGACCTGCAGGGGCGGCGGTGTTGAGCAGGCACATGCGAGAACACCGAGGAGTGCTGTGAAGGTCGAGATCTGGTCCGACGTGGTCTGTCCGTGGTGCTACATCGGAAAGCGCCGGTTCGAGGCGGCGCTTGCGCGGTTCGGCCACCGCGACGACGTAGCGGTCAGCTGGCGGGCCTTCGAGCTCGACCCCACCGCGCCGAGGGAGCGCACGGGTGAGCTGGCCGACCATCTGGCCGGCAAGTACGGCTTGTCCCGCGAGCAGGCCCTCGGAATGCACGAGTCGATGACGGCGACGGCGGCGGTGGAGGGCCTGACCTTCCGGTTCGACCGGGCCCGCTCCGGCAACACATTCGACGCCCACCGCCTGCTGCACCTGGCCGCTGAGCGCGGTCGGCACGGGCAGGCCGCGCTCAAGGAGCGGCTGCTCGCGGCGTATCTCACCGACGGCGAGCCGATCGGCGATCCGGACACGCTGACCCGGCTGGCCGCCGACGCCGGCCTGGATGCCGACGAGGTCCGCGAGGTGCTCAGCGGAGACCGCTACGGCGCGGAGGTCCACGCCGACGAGGCCCAGGCCCGCGCGCTGGGCGTCACCGGCGTGCCTTTCTTCGTCGTCGACAGCAAGTACGGCGTCGCCGGCGCCCAGTCCGCCGATGTCCTGCTCGAGGTGTTGGACCGGGCCTGGGCCGACGAGCACCCGCTCATCAGGGTGGCCGGCGGCAGCGCCAATGGGGCGGACTGCGACGACGGCATCTGCGCTGTCTGAGCGGTCAGCCCGGCACCGGGATGTTGGTCCCGGCGTGCCAGCCATGCCACTGGTCGATGTCTATCCAGGCATTGACGCGCTTGCCGTCACGGGTGCGGTACGGCTGGCCGGTGTAGTGACGGGCGATCCGGTCGATGCCGGCCAGATCGGTGTCGTCCTCCAGCCGGGTCACGGTGCCCTGCACGCTGACATGGGTATACCAGTCGTCGGAGTCCAGAATGGTCAGTGAGACGCGCGGATCGTGGCGCAGGTAGTCCAGCCTCTTGCGCCCCGCGTCCATATTGACCAGGATTTGGCCGTTCTCTGCGACGTACCACGTCGCGACGGAGACCGGCTGTCCGTCCGGGCGCACCGTTGTGATCACGGCGGGGTTGGCTTTGGCGATCAGCTCGAGTGCCGACTGGGGCAGAGGTGGTTTGGCCATGCTGAGACTCTGCCGCAGCGCGGGCGGTCCGGCAAAGGGAACCTCGGCGGTGCTGTGGGCGTCTGACGGGAATGCGTACTCAACTCGCGCTGACAGTGCTGTCGGTGGGGCTGCTCGCAGCCTGCGGCGACCCCGCCACCCCCAGCGGCAACGCTGGCAGCCGGCCGACCCCACCGGCCACCTCGCTGACGATCACCGTCTCAGCCACCGCCAAGGCCACGCCGCAACGGTGGACGCTGACTTGTGACCCGACGGGGGGCACGCTGCCGACGGCGGCCGACGCCTGCGCCTTCGTGGCCAAGAACCCGGCGACGGTGCTGTACCCGGTGCCCGGGCACCAGACGTGCAGCATGATCTTTGGCGGGCCGCAGGTCGCCACGGTGCAGGGCACATGGCGGGGCAAGCCGATCGATGCCCGGCTCGCCCGGACCAACGGGTGCGAGGTGGCCCGCTGGAACACCCTCAAGCCGCTGGTCGGCGACGGCGGCGCCTGAGCCCGCCTGTTCTAGCCGCCGGCGTGGCGCTGCGACAGCCAAGCCTGCCCGGCCTGCTCGGGCAACGCGATCAGCATGTCGCTGGCGGAGGCGACCAGCTCCGGCGCCTGAACATGGTGGACCACCAGCTCGACCTGCCGCAAGCCGGGCAGCTCGTCGTCGGTGACCTTGAGGTCACTGAACTTGCGTGCGCTCACCAGCACGCGGCTCTCCAGCGAAGCAACGGCCACGTTGTAGGAGGTCACCGCGCTGGTGAGCTGACCACCGAGCTTGCTCATGTGCCCACCCATCGTCGCGAGACGGCCGTGCAGCTCACGCCCGAGCGCGTGAATCTCGGCAGCGTTCTTGGCAAGGGCCTCCTGCTTCCACGTGTATGCGATGGTGCGCAGCAGCGCGATCAGGGTGGACGGCGTGGCGATCACGACGTCCCGGCTGAAGGCGTGCTCCTGCAAGGTCGGGTCCTCTTCAAGGGCGGCGTTGAGGAACGCGTCGGCCGGCACGAACATGACGACGAACTCCGGCGTCGGCGTGAAGTGCTCCCAGTAGGATTTGGCGCCGAGCTGGTCGATGTGCGCGCGCAGGTGCCGGGCATGGGCCTTGAGCCGCGCTGCCTTGGTGGCGTCGTCACGGGCTTCCATCGCCTCGAGGTAGCCGTTGAAGGCGACCTTGGCGTCGACGACGACCTGCTTGCCGCCGGAAAGCCGGACGACGACGTCAGGGCGCAGGGCCGTCCCGTCGGCGGTCTGCACGCTGACCTGCTCGGAGAAGTCGCAGTGCTCCACCATGCCGGCGGCCTCGACGACCCGGCGCAACTGCATCTCGCCCCATCGGCCGCGGACCTGCGGCGCCCGCAGGGCGGTCACCAGCTGTGCCGTCTCGAGCTTGAGCTGCTCGCTGGTCTGCCGCATTGTGCCGACCTGCTCGACCAGACCGCGATAGGCGTCGATCCGCTCACGCTCGACACTGCGGATCTGGCCCTCCACTTTGGTCAGCGACTCGCGCAGTGGCTGCACGAGCTCGTGGATGGCCTGATGCCGGAGGGCAAGGTCGCCGTCGGCCTCGGTGGCGGCCTGCTTGAGCGTGGCCTCGGCCAACTGCACGAACTGCTGGTTGTTGTGCCGCAGCGCCTCTGCCGACAAGGAAGCGAAGGTCTCCCTGAGGCCGTCGCTGGTGCGCCCGTAGTGCTCGACGGTTGCCCGCAGCCCGGCCGCCTCCGCCTCCGCGTGCCGGCGCTCGTCGCACGCCGCGGCGAACTCGGCGCGCAAGCTGTCGCGGTCGGCACGCAGGGACTCGCGCTGGGCCACCAGGGCGGCCGAGCGGCCGCGGGCGAGCAGCAGGCCCACGCTGCACCCCGCGGCGAGGAACAGCAGTGCGGTGAAAACGCCGGCAACGTTCATGAGGCGATCTTGACAGTGAGGTCCGACAAAACCACGGAGCGACGCGTAAAGGGCGGCGGCGCCTTCCGTAGACTCAGACCGGTGAGCCTCACTATCGGCATCGTCGGCCTGCCCAACGTCGGCAAGTCCACCTTGTTCAACGCGCTGACCAAGAACTCCGTTCTGGCGGCCAACTACCCCTTCGCCACCATCGAGCCCAACGTCGGTGTCGTCGGCGTTCCCGACGAGCGGCTGGACGTACTCGCCACGTTGTTCGACAGCGCCCGCACGGTCCCAGCGGCGGTCACCTTCGTCGACATCGCGGGCATCGTGCGCGGTGCGAGTGAGGGCCAGGGCCTGGGCAACAAGTTCCTCGCCAACATCCGGGAGGCCAATGCGGTCTGCCAGGTGATCAGGGCCTTCGGCGACAGCGATGTGGTGCACGTCGACGGCGCCGTCTCGCCGAAGGACGACATCGAGACCATCGACACCGAGCTCATCCTCGCCGACCTGCAGACCGTCGACAACGCCCTGCCCAGGCTGGAGAAGGAGACCCGGATCGCCAAGGACCGCTTACCGGTTCTCGAGGCGGTACGCGGCGCGCGGGAGATTCTCGACTCCGGTCGCACCCTTTACCGGTCAGGTGCCGACCTGGCCCCGATGCGGGAGCTGTCCCTGATGACGGCCAAGCCGTTCCTCTACGTGTTCAACGCCGACGAGGCCCAGCTTTCCGATGAGGCGTTCCTCGGCGAGATGCGCGCCCTCGTGGCACCGGCCGAGGCGATGTTCCTCGACGCCAAGACGGAGGCCGAGTTGATCGAGCTTCCCGAAGCCGAGGCACGCGAACTGCTCGCCTCCATCGGGCAGAGCGAGTCGGGCCTGCGCCAGCTGATCAAGGTGGGATTCGCGACTCTGGGCTTGCAGACCTACCTGACCGCGGGGCCCAAGGAGGCCCGGGCCTGGACGATTCCGCAGGGTGCCACCGCCCCCCAGGCGGCCGGGGTCATCCACAGCGACTTCGAGCGCGGCTTCATCAAAGCAGAGATCGTCTCCTACGCCGACCTCGTCGCGGCCGGGTCGATGGCAGCGGCCCGCGCCGCCGGCCGGGTCAGGATCGAGGGCAAGGACTACGTGATGGGCGACGGCGATGTCGTGGAGTTCCGCTTCAACGTGTAGTCGTGCCTAAACCGCAGGCCAGAGGAATGCGGGCTGGTACAGCCCGCACGCGGTCCGCAAGAAGCCGAGTCGTGTCAAGGCTTTTCCGGCTTCCAGCCTCAGCTGGCCGCGACGTACTCTCGGAGGGCTCGGCGAATCACCTCAGAAGCGCTGATGCCTTCGGTCGCGGCACGGAGCATGAGATGGCGCTTGAGCTCAGGGTCGAGGCGGGCCGATCCGACGCTGGCCGGAGCTGCGCCCGTGGCCGGCCGGCCGCCCTGGCGGGGCAGCTTGGCTACGTCGTACCCGCGCTCTGCCTCGTCGGCTAGCGCACGACCATGGCATCAGTGACGGGAGTGTGCCGTCCTTCTTCGCGGGATGTCTCGTCGAATTCGGCCCCGGGGTGGTGTTCCGGGCCGGAAGGCCACCCCGCCAAAACTGATGTCCTTTCGTCCGAAACCAGGGACGCAGTCCTCCCTTCAGGCGGCCACCGCAAGGCGTGGGCCGCCCACCCGGCCGCAGCTGGCGCGTTTGCATGGAACCTGCACCGCAGGCTAGAGCCGGTGCGCCAGGTCCTGGCCGCCAAGCGCTTCACGCGGGCCACTTTCCGTGTCAGCGTGTGGTCGGGTTCG
>JBDUBV010000150.1:0-6543 GCA_040003795.1 Pseudonocardiales bacterium
GGCGTCGCTGAGGCACCGAGTCACGGCGTGCCCCGTCGCTCCTCCTGCGCCACGATTTGCCGCACGTCGGCGAGCCGGGCGAGCCCGGCCATCGGCTGGCGCATGCGGTGGTTGCCGGCCAGCCGCTCGGCGTTGCGGTCGAGGAACGCCCAGTAACCCGCGGTGTACGGGCATGCGTCGTCGCCCAGGCGGCGCTGCGGCCGGTAGCGGCAATCGCCGCAATAGTCGCTCATCCGGTTTAGGTAGGCCCCACCGGCCGCGTAGGGCTTGGTCGCCATCGCGCCGCCGTCAGCGTGCTGCGACAACCCGACGACGTTGGGCAGCATCACCCAGTCGTACCCGTCGACGAAGCAGCGGTGGAACCAGTCGGTGAGTGCGGCCGGGTCCCAGCCGCGCTGCAGGCCATAGTTGCCGAGCACCATCAGGCGCGGGATGTGGTGCACCCACGCGTGGTCACGAACACCGGCCAGCACGTCGGCGAGGCAGCGGGCCTGCACCGCGTCGGCGTCGAGCTCGGCGAACCATCGGGGCAGGGGGCGGTGCGCCTGCAGGGCGTTGCGCCGGCGGTAGTCCTCCCCGAAGTGCCAATACACGTTCCACACGTAGTCCCGCCAGCCGATCAGCTGACGGACGTAGCCCTCGACGCTGGCCAACGGCGCACGTCCCGCGCGGTACTCCTGCTCGGCCCGCTCGACGCACTCGAGCGGGTCGAGCAAGCCGAGATTCATCGGCGCCGACAGGGTGGAGTGCGCCATGGTCCAGCTGTTCGACAGCATGGCGTCCTCGTAGGGGCCGAATGCCGGCAGCCGGGCGGTGACAAACTGCTCAAGCGCAGCCAGCGCCTCGGTGCGGGTGACGGCAAAGCATCGCGGGCCGTCGGTGCCCACGAACGCGACATCGCCGGCCCGGGCCCAGTCGTCGAGGTCGGCCCTGACCTGGCTGTCTATCTCGTCCTCCACCGGCCACCACGGTTCGGCCACGTCGAGCCGGCCGTCCTTGGGCGGCGGCAGGCGGTTCTCGGCGTCGAGGTTCCATCGGTCGCCGGCCGGCTCGGCGGCGTCCATCAGCACGCCTAGCCGGCGGCGTGCGTCGCGGTAGAAGTCCTCAAGCAGCAGCCGGCGCCCGGCGCGCTGGGTGGCCCAGCCCCCGAACTCCTCGCGGGTGGTGGCGAAGCCGCGTTCCGGCAGCACGTGCACGTCGCGCTGCCGACGTACGAAGGAATCGGCGGCGCGCGACGTCGGGCCGCAGACCGACAGGGGCCGCGGTTGCTGGGCGAGCGCTTCCGCGTAAGTACTCATGCGTAGGAAGACCGCCTGCTCGCCCAGTTCGGCGGCCCGATGGCGCAACGCCGAGAGGACGAGGTGCGCCTTCTGCCGGTGGAAGCGCCGGCGGGCGAACACCGAACGGGCCTCGATGAGGAGCACCGGCTGGTCGGGGTCGTCTAGGAAGTGCGGGCCGAGCTGGTCGGCGAACAGCCATCGACGCGACATCCTTGCTTAGTTCCGCCCCACGGCCGGTCTGAACCTGTGCCTGCGCGCTGCGCAATGCTGGCTTCAAGAGGCCGTGCAGGCGGGTGGCACGGAGTCGGGCAGGACCGAGAGCGCGTGTTGACCCTGAACGAGCCGCAGTGCGCTGGGTAACGGGACTTCCGGTGCTTGCGGTGCCGAAAGCGGTAAGCGGTTTAGACGGCCGCAAATCCGAAGTGCTCGACAACCCGCAACGCGACCTCGCTTGGTTCGAGGCGGGTGTTGTCGAAGCGCACATAGTCGTGCTCGTCGAGCAAGTCGTCGGCGCGAGTGCGGCCGGATGCCCCTGTGTTCAGTACATACTCCTCGTCGCTCTTGAGCAGGTGATTGCGCGAGAGCTCTAGGTCTCGTTTGCTGCGCTTGTGATCGAGGCGCAACTCCCCGCCGTTACGCTCCAGACGCTCGGACTGTTCCGCGAACAGCTCAACGAACCGCACCGAACCGCCACGTGAACACACAAGATCGACGTAGGAAGCGATGACCGCGGTGTCCTCGTCGAGGTCCAGCGCCCACACGTAGGTGAACACAAGGCCCCGTAGGGCCGAGTCAGTGGCCTCTTCGAAGATTCGCGCGCGGAACTCAGCAACGAGGCGATCGAACGCCGGCGAACCGTATGGGAAGATCGCCAGAACGGGCTCGATCGTCATGTGGTTGTGGAACAGCTTGAAGCCGGTCAGCTGGCAGATCTCCCGACCCACCGTCATCTTCCCGACTGCTGGCGGACCGAACACAACCACGAGTTCCATCACTGCATGCTCTATGGAGCCCGGCTTCCGGCGCCAGTGGATAACGCCGCTTCTGCACTCCTCGCCACGTCCGAGACCGTCGTGGCACGGCTACCAGCCCAGGGCCATTCCCTACCCGCTGGAGTTTGCCCGGACTCAGGACACCCCACGAGCTGCCCGGCAGGTCCGGTGAAGCTCGCCGGCACCTCCGAGATGGTCGCCGCCAAGGCGTACCGGCTCTTGTCTCTAAGGGTGAGAGCCGCTTATCTGCTTGAGGATTGGATTCCGACTTAAGCGGCTACCCAGCTCGGCCCATTGCGGTGCCGACATGATGGCCCGCGCCTCGTCCAAGTAGACGGTGATGGCCTCCACCCAGTCGCTTTCATCTATCGCGGCCGGGACATCGTCGAATCGAGCTATCAGTGCCTCCGCAGCAAGACCATGTCCGATGTCTGGATCCAGGGCACCGCTGGCCAACCTCACAGCGACTCGGTCTCGAATGGCCTAGGCGAGCCGGAGCTGCCCGGCCAGCGCATCGACCATCGGTGCCGCCGCCTCCTGCACCGTCGCCGCCTGCTCGGCGGCGACCTGTCGTACGGCTGCTGCCCGTACCGGGAGATGCCCGTGGGCGATGTGATCACGCAGATTGCGATCGGACAGCTCGCTGGAGAGGTCAAGAAGGTCGATGATCGTGGTGTACGCGCGACCTTGGCAGACCATCCGCTCGGCTTCTTCGCGCCGGGGTGATCGGCAGACCAGGCAGCGGCTCTCGGTCCGCCAGAGATGGACTCCCCGCCGCCGACTTGCAAGTTCACAAACGAGGGCTTGGCCACATGGGTCCTCCTCGGATCGGCTCTAACCCTTCGCAGGCCTCATCTGGTGCTGGACAGTGCCGCCGCATGTTAAACCTCGCTGCCTACCAGGGAGTTTGTGGCCATCGAGAGGTTACCGCTCTGCTCGTGTGATCACTTGGCGTCCTGCGATGGCAGCCCACAGCAGTTGGTCGAGCACCAGCCTGGGCATTGCGAGTTCCTGCGCGGCAGCGTGGGCGACCACGACGATGGCATGTGGATCGTTTGGCACCAGGAAGCCCACCCGAGCAGCGGAGATATGAACTGCAAGCGCAACTACTAGAAGCGCTCATCCGTCCATGACGCAGGACGTCTACCTCGCCCGGAAGCTCGCCACTCCCCTGGCCGCCGCTGCACTTGAGCGTGCGTGGGTAGCCGAGCCAGAATCGCAAAACCATGGGTAAACCATGGGTTGAGCTTGGTCGCGGATGGAACGCACCCTGCTGACCTGGGCTTTTGCTCCCCCGACTGGACTTGAACCAGTAACCCTTCGATTAACAGTCGAATGCTCTGCCAATTGAGCTACGGGGGACGGCACGCCGCAGCGCGACCGGGCAAGACTACAACACCGGGGAGTGGCTGCCACCCGATGCGGGTAAGCCCTCCCGTGGCCTTCCACTGAAGTACCGACCAAGGGAGAAACCGATGCGAAAGCTCACCTTCATTGTGGGATTCGGCGCTGGGTACCTGCTCGGCACCCGCGACGGCAGGGCGCGCTACGAGCAGATCCGCCGCTCGGTGCGCGAGGTCGCGGACAATCCGGCCGTCCAGGAGACCGCCGGCGTGGTGCAGGCCCAGGCGATGGGGCTGATCTCCAAGGCGCAGGAGAAGGTCAGCTCGCTGACCAGCGGCGAGCGTTCCTCGTCGCGGCACGGGACGTCTGACGGCGCTGGCTCTAACGGCTTCGTCCGATAGCCTCCGCCGGGCATATTCCTCGGGCGGCGTGGGGAGACCGTCGTCATGGCCTCCCGACTGCGCCGCGTCGACTGCCGTCAGCCCGGCCTGACCCGGCGACGGTACGGCCGGGGATTCCGTTATCTCGACGCCGCCGGTGAGCCGATCACGGACCCCGGCGTACGTGCTCGCATCGAGGCGCTCGTAATACCGCCGGCTTGGCGCGACGTGTGGATCTGCGCCATCACCAACGGCCACATCCAGGCCACGGGGGTGGACGCGGTCGGCCGCCGGCAGTACCTCTATCACCAGGTGTGGCGCCAGCAACGCGACCTGGAGAAGTTCGAGCGGATGCTCGACATCGCCGAGCGCCTGCCCGCCGTGCGCGAACGGGTGCTCGAAGACCTCCACACCCGAGGGCTGAGCCGGCAGCGGGTGTGCGCGGCGGCTGCCCGGCTGCTCGACCTGGGCTTCTTCCGGATCGGCGGCGAGGAGTACGCCGAGGCCAACAACACCTACGGGCTGGCCACCATCCGCCGCGAGCACGTGGGCATCTCCCGTGGCGTCATCACCTTCGACTACATCGCCAAGAGCGGCCGGCAGCGGATCCAGCACGTGGCCGACGAGCCGGTCCTCAAGGTCGTCCGCGCGCTGAAGGGCCGCCGCGGTGGCGGCGAGGAGCTCCTGGCTTACCGGGTCGGCAAGGCCTGGGCTGACGTCAAGAGCACCGACATCAACCACTACCTCGCCGAGGTGGCCGGCGGCGAGGTGACGGCCAAGGACTTCCGTACCTGGAACGCCACGGTCCTCGCCGCTGTGGCACTGGCCGTCTCCAGAAACGCGCGCACCTCGGAGAGCGCCCGCAAGAAGGCCATCAGCCGGGCCGTGAAGGAGGTCTCCGAGTACCTCGGCAACACCCCGGCGGTGTGCCGCGCGTCCTACATCGACCCGCGCATCATCGACCTGTACGTGCACGGCAGCACGCTGGACCCGGTGCTCGACGAGCTCGGGGCGGAGGTGGAGTACGGCACGCTGGCCACCCAGGGCGCCACCGAGCGGGCCGTGCTGGAGCTACTCCGCGGCCCGGCCCAGGCGCGCCTCGCCCGGGCCGGCTAGAGAGTCAGATCGGACCTGATCCCGGCCATCAGCTGATCGGCGGCGGCGCGCACCGCGGCGTCGTCGCGATCGGCGACATTGTCGAAGCGCAACGACCAGGCCAGCCCGTCGAGGCCGGGCATCCGGCGGGCGACGATGCGGACGTGGGCGCCGTGGACGATGTGCCTAGTGGTGTAGGCGATGCTGCGGGTAACCCGGGCCCGGACCACGGCCGGCAGGTCGCGGGGCTCGGCCAACGAGAGCACCAGCACCGGCAGCGCCTCCCGGACACCGGGTGACACCTCGGTCGACTCGGTGATGATCATCTCCCCCGCCCGCCAGGTCACCTTGTCAATGGTGTGCCAGGCCAGCAGCCGACCCTCGGGCAGTCGCAGGCCCAGCCGACTGGCCGCGGCGTAGCCGCCGGCAGTCGGGACCGCCCAGGACAGCATCCGGTCGCCGGGCTCTATGGCACCGATGACCTCGGCCGGCGGGCGGTCCGGGCGGAGCCGATCGAGCAGGCTCACAGTCCCTCGATACCTCTCTCGCGCAGTGATCGCCGGTGCTGCTCCAGCGCGACTAGCTGACCGAAGAGCCGGGTGTAGCGATCGGCCTCGTCGATCGGGTTGACCCGTTGCAGCTTGGACTTCAGCTCGACGATCTGCCGCGTGACGGCCATCTCTTGCAGGCGCGACAACACCGACGACACGTAGCCGACATCGGGCTCGCCGTCGATCAGCAGGGGCTCTACGGCGAGCTCGGCGACCAGACTGCGGGTGACCTCGTCTGCGCAGGCTGCCTCGAGCTTCTCCACCCACACGGCTCCGGCCACGCCCGCCGAGGCGCCTCCAGCGGCGGCCACGGCACGCCGCAACGCGACATAGGTCGGGTGGGTGTAGGCCGTCTCGTCGACCGCGTCGAACACCGGGCCGGCAAACACCGGGGCTTGGACCGCGAGCTTGAGGGCCTCTCGCTCCCGGGTGAGGTTGGGGTCGGACGGGCTCGGGCGATCGCCCCGCGGCTCGGTCGCCTGGCGGCCGGAGGCGATCTCACCGACCCGGCGCAACACGGGCTCGACCTCCATGCCCAGGTCTCCGGCAAGCCGCCGAGCGTACTCCGGCCGCAGCGACCTGTCCCGGATCCGCGCGACCAGGGGCGCCCCCTTGTCCAGTGCCGCGACCCGGCCCTCAGCGGTCTCCAAGTCGTAGCGGGCGAGGACGGTACGCAGGGCGAACGCGAACAGCGGCTCGCGGCGGCCGATCAAGTCACGTACCGCCGCATCGCCATGCGCCTGCCGCAGCTCGCACGGGTCCTTGCCGCTGGGCTCGACGGCGACGAAGGTCTGGCTCACGAAGCGCTGGTCGTCATCGAACGCGCGCATCGCCGCCTTCTGCCCGGCCTCGTCGCCGTCGAAGGTGAAGATCACCTCGCCGCGGAACTCGTCCTGGTCCA
>JBDUBV010000151.1:0-6421 GCA_040003795.1 Pseudonocardiales bacterium
TTCACCACCTCGTGCAGGCCGCTGTCACCGCCGGCCAGCACAAGTCGCCGGCCGCCCAGACCGTCCAGGGCCATGTCCAGCGTCTCCCGCGACGACATCTGCGCAACCTCGACGGCACCGTCTTCACCCAGTACGGCGTGAGCCCCCGCGGCATCAGCCGAGGTCCGGAGCAGGGTGTCCACGCGGGTAGCCTGGCACCGTGCCCGCAGTCGTGCTCGTCGGAGCCCAATGGGGTGACGAGGGCAAGGGCAAGGCCACCGACATCCTGGGCAGCCAGGTGCAGTATGTCGTGCGCTACCAGGGCGGCAACAACGCGGGGCACACCGTCGTCACGCCGGAGGGCGAGTCCTACGCCCTGCACCTGATCCCCTCCGGCATCTTCACCCCGGGCGTGGTGCCGGTCATCGGCAACGGCGTCGTGGTCGATCCCGGCGTACTGCTGGCCGAGATGGCCATGCTTCGCGGTCGCGGCGTCGACACGTCGAAGCTGCTGTTGTCGGCCGACGCGCACCTGATCATGCCGCACCACCGGGCGCTGGACCGGGTGACCGAGCGGTTCCTCGGCAAGGCCCAGATCGGCACCACCGGGCGCGGCATCGGGCCGGCCTACGGCGACAAGGTGGCCCGCGTCGGGATCCGTGCCCAGGACCTGCTCGACCCTGGCATCCTGCGCGCAAAGCTCGACGCCGTGCTGAAGGAGAAGAACCAGGTCCTGGTCAAGGTCTACAACCGCAAGGCGATCGAGGCCGAGGCGGTGCTCGATGAGTACCTGGGCTACGCGGAGCAGCTGCGGCCGCACATCGCCGACACCCGCCTCGAGCTTGGCCGGGCGCTCGACCGGGGGGAGCGGGTGCTGCTCGAGGGCTCGCAGGGCACGTTGCTCGACGTCGACCACGGCACCTACCCGTTCGTCACGTCTTCCTCGCCGACGGCGGGTGGCGCGGCCGTCGGCGCGGGCATCGGCCCGACCCGGATCACCCGCGTGATCGGCATCCTCAAGGCCTACACGACGCGGGTCGGCGCCGGACCGTTCCCCACCGAGTTGCACGACGAGTACGGCGAGCGCCTGCGCAAGGTTGGCGGTGAGGTGGGGGTGACCACGGGCCGCGACCGGCGGACCGGCTGGTTCGACGCCGTGATCGCCCGCTATGCCACCCGCGTCAACGGCCTCACCGACCTGTTCCTCACCAAGCTCGACGTGCTCTCCGGGTTGGACAAGGTCCCGGTGTGCGTGGCCTACGACGTTGACGGCGAGCGGGTCGAGGAGATGCCGATGACGCAGACCGGCTTCCACCACTCCACGCCGATCTATGCCCACCTCGACGGTTGGCGGGAGGACATCTCCAAGTGCCGGGAGTTTGGCGACCTGCCGGCCAAGGCCCAGGCCTACGTACGCACGCTGGAGGAGATGTCGGGCACTCGGGTATCGGTCATCGGGGTCGGCCCCGGCCGCGACGAGAACGTCGTCCTGCGCGACCTGATCTGAGCTGAGTCGTTATGAGCATCGAGCGAAGCGAGGCGCGGAGCGAGATGACAATCAGGACGCCGGCTGGAAGGTGCTCGCGGCGACGTCGAAGTAGTGCAGGCTGGCGCTCCACGTCGAGTCGGGGGCCGAGAGGTAGATGGCGTAGCCGTGCGAGGCGTCGACCTTGAAGCCGCGGTCGCGAACGTGGGTGCTGCCGAGCAGGAACTCCCAGTCGGCGGTGGGCCAGCCGCGGTAATAGACCGCCTTGATGCTGATCCGGTGGTAGCCCGGCTTGGACGACAGTCGCTTCTCCTGGTTCTCCCAGTCGGCGACCGGGTCATCCTTCGGGTCGGTGGTGTAGCCGAACCGCAGGAACCGGCTGGAGTTGGGGTCGCGGAAGTCGAGCTGGCCGTCGGAGAGCGACCCGACGTGGCTGGTCCGCTGCCATCCCGCAGGCACCGCCACGCTGAAGCCGTTCACCGAGTCGGTGTAGCGCACGAAGCCTGGGGGGATCACCGTTGACGCGCCGCCGGGAGCCGAGCCGCCTGCGCCACTCGACCCGCCCGCCGCGCCCGACGATTCGGTCGGCCCCGGACTCGTTGATGGCGTCGGGTGGGCCGCCGAGGTGCGCGGTTGCGCCGCTCCGGAGGGCCTACGCGTCGACGGCCTGCCATCGGAGTTGGGGTGCTGTGCGTTGCGAACCAACAGCACCGCGGCCACCGCGGCCACCAGCATGATCGCCAGGGCACCGGCCAGCAGCGCCCGATTGCGGCCTCGACGCTCGTCGTCGTCCGAGGGCGCTACTAGCGGACGTGGCGGCGTCGGTTGCAACCGCCGGATTGCCTGCACCGGTGGCGTCACCGACGTTGGCGGCGTGGCGGCAGTTGCGACGGCCGGCCCACCATCGCGCTCTGCGTCCGGCGGTCGGGTTCCCGGCGGCACTGTCGAAGGCTGCCCTAGTGGCGGCTGCACTATCGGCGGCACGACAGGAAGATCGTTTCGCTGGATGACCTGGGTGCGGTTGGCCGCCGTCACAGCGGGGGGTCCCGCGTCGGGGAGGCTCTCGACAACGGCAACAGCGGACGGTTGGGCGGCGGCGTTGACTGCCCGCCTGAGCAGCTCGCGAGCACCTGCGACGTTCAGCCGGCGCTCGGGGTCTTGGACCAGCAGTCGCTGGATCGCATCGGACAAGGGCCCGATGGAGTGGGGGACGGGCGGCTCCTCGGTCATCAGGGCGGTCACGGTGGCCAGGGGGCTGTCGCGTTCGAACGGAGGCCGGCCCTCGAGGGCGGTGTAGAGCGTGGCACCCAACGACCACAGGTCCGAGGCCGGCCCCGCCCGCAAGCCCCGGGCCCGCTCGGGCGCGATGTAAGCCGGGGCACCGAGCAGCAGGCCGGTGCTGGTCAGCGAGGAGTCACCCTCCAGTGTGGCTATGCCGAAGTCGGTGAGGACCACCCTGCCGTCATGGCCGATGAGCACGTTGCCCGGCTTGACGTCACGGTGCAGGATGCCGGCAGCGTGTGCTGCCTGGAGCGCGTCGAGGACCGCCAGGCCGATCTCGGCTACCCGCCCGGCGGGCAGTGCCCCATGCTCCCGGAGCAGGTCGGCCAGGCTGTCGGCGGCAACCAGTTGCATGATGATCCACGGCTGGCCGTCCTCCTCCACGACGTCATAGATGGTGACGGCGTTGGGGTGACTCAACTGGGCAGCAGTGCGGGCCTCACGCATCGTGCGCTCTCGCAGTTGCTCGCGATCGGCGGCCCCCAGCTGCGGGAGGTCGACCTCCTTGACGGCGACCGTACGGCTGAGCACGTTGTCGCGAGCCCGCCAGACCGTCCCCATGCCGCCCCGGCCGATGCGCTCGATGAGGCGATAGCGACCGCCAATCACGCGTGCTTCGACGTCGGAGGTGCTTGCCATGAGGAGTCCCTTACCCGCTTGGGCGGGCGGTCACGCTAATGGCTGGCGATACCCTCGGCGCATGCGCGTCGTCGTGGTCGGCTCGGGCGCCCGCGAGCACGCGCTGTGCCGTTCGCTGGCCGACGACCCGCAGGTGACGGCACTCATCTGCGCCCCGGGCAATGCCGGCATATCCGGCCTGGCGGAGACCCGGCCGCTCGACGTCACCAATCCTGCGGCAATCGCCGCCTGCGCAACGCGGGCCCGGGCCGAGCTGGTCGTCATCGGGCCGGAGCTGCCGCTCGTCGCCGGCGCCGCCGACCGGGTCCGCGAGCGGGGCATCGCCTGCTTCGGCCCGTCGCAGGCGGCGGCCAGGATCGAGGGGTCCAAGGACTTCGCCAAGCAGGTGATGGCGGCAGCCGGCGTGCCCACCGCAACGTGGGTCACCTGCGACACTGCCGATCAGGTCGGCCGGGCGCTGGACCGCCTCGGGCCGCCGTACGTCGTCAAGGATGACGGCCTGGCCGCCGGCAAGGGGGTGCTGGTGACCGGGGACCGGGCCGCCGCCATCGCCCACGCCGCACGCTGCGGGCGGGTCGTGATCGAGGAGTTCCTCGACGGCCCGGAGGTGTCGTTGTTCTGCATCACCGACGGCACGACGGTGCTGCCGCTGCTGCCCGCGCAGGACTTCAAGCGGGCCGGTGACGGCGACACCGGCCCGAACACCGGCGGAATGGGTGCCTATGCCCCGCTACCTTGGGCACCGGCCGGGCTGGTCGAGGACGCGGTCCGCGATGTGGTCCGTCCCACCCTGCGCGAGATGGCCGGACGGAGCGCGCCCTTCGCCGGCCTGCTCTACGTCGGGCTTGCCCTGACCAGCCGGGGCCTACGGGTGGTGGAGTTCAACGCCCGCTTCGGTGACCCCGAGACCCAGGTGGTGCTGGCGCTGCTCGAGACCCCACTGGCCGGCATACTGCTCGCCGCCGCCCGCGGGACACTGGCAGCGATCCCCCTCCTGCGCTGGCGGGCCGGCGCCGCGGTCACAGTGGTGCTCGCGGCTGAGGGCTATCCGGAGGCGCCCCGCACCGGTGAGGAGATCACCGGAGCCGACGTCGACGGGGTGCTGCACGGTGGCACCCGGCGGCGCGACGACGGCGCGCTGGTCAGCACCGGCGGCCGGGTGCTCTCGGTGGTCGGCACCGGCTCCGACTTGGCGGCGGCCCGCGCGGCCGCCTACCTGCGGATCGCCGGGATCACCCTGACCGGCTCCCATTTCCGTACTGACATCGCCTTGGCGGCTGCGCTCGATGCGCGACATCCGATCAATTTCTGAGCGGGTCGAGCAACCCGTCGGGCGGCTTCGCGCGTGTTCAGGTCCGAGTCCACCACCCCCGGCCCGGCACCGTCCTACGTCCCCTGAGCCTCTGACAGCGAGTTGGCCGCCGCGACACTGCGCCCTGGCGGCCGTAGCAAGACGGCCGCCAGGGCGGCTGCCGAGACAGCGCACAGCGCCGCCCCCAAGAAGGTCGCGTGCAGCTCCGACAGAAGGGCGGCCCGGGTTGCGGCCCGGTAGGCGGGACAGTCGGCAGGAGTAGCCGGGCACAGGGTCAGCGGGCTGGCGATCTTGGCTTGCGCTGCGTAGAAGATCCGCAGGCCGACGGCGGTGAGCACGGACAGCCCGGCCAGCATGCCGACAGTGCGGGCCACCACTGCCAGCGCCGCGGCGATGCCGTGCACTGCCGCCTCGGTGGCGGCGAGCAGGGCGGCGTTGACAGGTGCGATCGCCAAGCCGAAGCCGAGGCCGGTCAGCATGAGGGTCACGGTGCTGCCCGGCCCGTCCAGCGCCCGCGGGTCCCAGGCGGTCATCACCGCGAAGCCGACACTGGACAGGCCCATGCCGCCGGCCGCGATCCAGCGCGGCGGCAGCCGGTGGCACAGGATCCCGCCGGCGAGGGCGCCGACCGGCAGCACCGCGAGCAACTCGACGAGGATGAGGGCGGCGCCGAGTTGCGAACGGGGATAGCGGGTCGCCCGGGCGAAGATCGGCACGTCGACGAGTGCCACCACCAGCGCCGCGCCGACGAACAGGTTGACGGCGAGCGCCCCCCAGGCCGTGATCGGGCCGACGGCGGCGCCCGGCACGAGCGGGTGCCCGGCGCGGCGTTGGCGGACGACGAATATCGCGAGGCAGATGACCGTGCCGGCGAGCAACAGCGGTGCCTGCTCGGAGAGCGCTCCCCTGGCCGGGTCGGCGCCGGCAAAGGCCAGCACCAGCCCGCCCAGGGCCAGCCCGAGGGCCAGCGCGCCGGGGATGTCGGCCGCCGCGACCAGCCGACCGATAGCCGGGGGGCGCACCGTCAGTGCCAGCCAGCCGACCACCAGGCCGGCGCTGCTCAGCGCAAGCGGGGAGGACCATCCGGCGCCGTCTAGCAGCGGCACATAGGCCGTGCCCAGCCGGATCGACGTGGTCAGTGCCGCGGGGGTCAGCACGAGCAGCACCACCCCGGCCAGCGCAAGTGCCCCGACCGCCCAGGGCAGCGGCCGGACCCGGCGGCGGGGGCCTGTGCGGCCGGGCCGCCTCGACCCGATCACGACGAGCGTCCCGAGCAGCAGCGCGCCGGCCATGTTGACCCAGAAGATGGGCCGCCAACTGGTGAGCGCCAGCACCGCGCCGCCGTAGAGCGGGCCGAGCACGCTGCCGGCCTCCTGCGCGGCTCCCACCGCACCGAGCGGCACGCCACGGCGCTCGGCCGGCCAGCGGTCGGCGACGAGGGCCAGGGTGACCGGTACCACGCCGCCACCGCCGACGCCCTGCAGCGCGCGCCCGGCGACGATCACCCCCAAGCCATGGGCACCTGCGGTGAACAGTGACCCGAGAGCGAACACCGCCAGCGCACCGACGAGCAACGGCGTGCGTCCGTAGAGGTCGGACAGCCGCCCGATCAGCGGCAGGCAGGCGACATAGCCGAGGAGGAAGGCACTGACGATCGGCGCCGCGCGCTGCAACTGCGTCAGGTCGAGGCCGACCCCGGCCATGATGTCGGGCAGCGCGAGGAC
>JBDUBV010000030.1:0-21513 GCA_040003795.1 Pseudonocardiales bacterium
ACGATCGCCACGTCGTCGGCCCCGCGCTTGTCCCGCGCCTGGGCCAGGTCGTAGTAGAGCTTGCCCGAGCAGAGCAGCACCCGCCGGACACCGGCCGGATCGGCCGGGTGATCGGTGCGCCCGGGGTCCCCCAGTACCGGCGCGAAGTGGCCGTCGGTGAAGTCGGTGACCGGTGACACCGCCGCCCGGTGCCGCAGGAGCGACTTGGGCGTGAACACGACCAGTGGGCGGCGGCCCTCATCAGTGAGGGCCTGCCGGCGGAGCAGGTGGAAGTAGTTGGCCGGGGTCGTGCAGTTGGCCACCGTCATGTTGTCCTCGGCGCACAACTGCAGGAAGCGCTCGATGCGCCCGCTGGAGTGGTCGGGACCCTGCCCCTCGTGGCCGTGGGGAAGCAGCAGGACTACCCCGCTGCGCTGCCCCCACTTCGCCTCGCCGGAGGAGATGAACTCATCGACGATCGTCTGCCCTCCACCGGCGAAGTCACCGAACTGCGCCTCCCACAAAACCAGGGCGTGGGTGTTGGCGACGGAGTAGCCGTACTCGAAGCCCATGACCGCGAACTCACTGAGCAGCGAATCGTAGATCCAGAACCGGCCCTGCTCGGGGTCGAGACAGGACAGCGGGGTGTGCTCCCGGCCGGTGACCCGGTCGACGAGCACTGCGTGCCGCTGGACGAAGGTGCCGCGTCGGGAGTCCTGCCCGGACAGGCGAACTGCCCGGCCTTCGAGCAGCACAGAGCCGAACGCGAGCAACTCACCCATCGGCCAGTCGATGTTGCCCTGGCTGGCCATGGCGGCGCGCCGCTCGAGCTGTGGCTTGAGCTTCTTGTGCACGGTGAATCCCTCAGGCCAGCTGACCTGCGAGTCGGCGATGCGCTTGATGACGTCAGCCCCAACCGCCGTGTCGAGCGCCGAGTCGGCGTAGCTCCCGCGGGGCAGCGGCGGCTGAGCCGCCGGCCCGGCCTCTCCGGTGGCATGGTCGCGTGTCTCGAGGAAGCCTTTCTCCAGCTGCTCCTGGTAGTGCTGCATGGCCGCTTCGGCGTCTTCCAGGGTGATGTCACCGCGGCCGACCAGTGCCTCGGTGTAGAGCTTGCGCACCGAGCGTTTCTGGTCGATCGAGTCGTACATCAGCGGCTGGGTCATCGAGGGGTCGTCGCCTTCGTTGTGGCCCCTGCGTCGATAGCAGACCATGTCGATGACGACGTCCTTGTTGAACTCCTGGCGGAAGTCGAAGGCCAGCCGGGCGACGCGTACGACAGCAGCCGGGTCGTCGCCGTTGACGTGGAAGATCGGCGCCTGCACCATCCGGGCCACGTCGGTGCAGTAGACGCTGGAGCGCGACGCCTCGGGGGCGGTGGTGAAGCCGACCTGATTGTTGATCACCACGTGGACGGTGCCGCCGGTGCGGTAGCCGCGCAGTTGCGAGAGGTTGAGTGTCTCGGCGACCACACCCTGACCGGCGAAGGCCGCGTCACCGTGCATCAGCACCGGCAGGACGGTGAAGCCGGCCTCGCCCTTGTCGATGAGGTCCTGCTTGGCCCGCACAATGCCCTCGAGCACCGGGTCGACCGCTTCGAGATGGCTGGGGTTGGAGGTCAGCTCGACTGCAACCTCCGCGTCTCCCTCAGGCGTTCGGTAGCGGCCGTGCGCCCCGAGGTGATATTTGACGTCGCCCGAGCCCTGCACCGAGCTGGGGTCGACGTTGCCCTCGAACTCGCGGAAGATCTGCTCGTAGCTCTTGCCCACGATGTTGGCGAGCACGTTGAGCCGGCCGCGGTGCGGCATGCCGATGACCACCTCATCGAGCCCGGCATGTGCCGCCGAGTCGATGACCGCGTCGAGCAGCGGGATGGAGGCCTCCCCGCCCTCGAGGGAGAACCGCTTCTGGCCGACGAACTTGGTCTGCAGGAAGTGCTCGAAGGCTTCTGCCTCGTTGAGCTTGCCCAGGATCCGCTTCTGCTCCTCGCGGTCGGGCTTGGCGTGCTTGGTCTCCACCCGCCTTTGCAGCCAGGCCCGCTGGGCAGGGTCCTGGATGTGCATGTACTCGATGCCCACGGTGCGGCAGTAGGAGTCGCGCAGCACGCCGAGGATCTCGCGCAGCTTCATGACCCTCTCACCGGCGAAGCCGTTGACCGGAAACTCCCGGTCGAGGTCCCACAGGGTGAGCCCGTGCTCGATGATGTCGAGGTCGGGGTGGCTGCGGATCTTGAACTCCAGCGGGTCGGTGTCGGCCATGAGGTGCCCGCGTACGCGGTAGGAGTGGATCAGCTCGATGACCCGGGCTTGCTTGTCGATCTGCCCCTCGTGTGTGACGGTGACGTCGCGGGTCCAGCGGACCGGCTCGTACGGCACGCGCAGCGCGAGGAACACCTCGTCGTAGAACCTGTCCTCGCCCAGCAGGAGGGCGTGCATGCGGCGCAGGAAGTCCCCCGACTGGGCGCCCTGGATGATCCGGTGGTCATAGGTCGACGTGAGCGTGATGGTCTTGCTGATCGCGTTGTCGGCCAGCGACTCCAGGGACAGCCCGGCGAACTCCGCTGGGTACTCCATCGCGCCCACCCCGATGATCGCGCCCTGGCCCGACATCAGTCGGGGTACGGAGTGCACCGTGCCGATCGTGCCGGGGTTGGTCAGGCTGATGGTGGTACCCGCGAAGTCGTCCGTGGTCAGCTTGCCGATGCGGGCCCGTCGGATGATGTCCTCGTAGGCGTGCCAGAACGCTGCGAAGTCCATGGCCTGGGCGCCCTTGATCGAGGCGACGACGAGCGAGCGGGAGCCGTTGGCGTTCTTGAGGTCAATGGCCAGGCCGAGGTTGACCTGCCCGGGACTGACCAGTGTGGGCCGGCCGTCGGCCTCGGCGAAGTAGTTGTTCATCTCCGGGAAGTCGGCCAGGCCGCGCACCAGGGCCCAGCCGATGAGGTGGGTGAAGGACACCTTGCCGCCGCGCGCGCGGGCCAGGTGGTTGTTGATCACGATCCGGTTGTCAGCCAGCAGTTTGGCCGGGACCGCACGCACGCTGGTGGCGGTCGGCACGGTCAGCGAGTGCTCCATGTTCGAGACCACCCGCGCGGCAGCCCCCCTCAGGGGGGTCCGGCCGGCGTCGTCGGGAATGGCAGGCTTGGGCCTCACGTCGGGTACGGCGACCGCGGCCGGAGGTGCCACTGTCGGTGGGGCGACAGGGGGAGTGGCCGGAAGGATTGCCGGTGCGGGGCCGCCGTTGGGGGGGCCCGGCGGCTCCGGCCGGTAGTCGACGAGGAAGTCGTGCCACGAGGGGTCGACCGCCGACGGATCCTGCTGGTATGCCTGATACATCTCCTCCACCAGCCATTGGTTCGCTCCGAAGTTGGCTGGCTGGCTGTGCTGCGTGGACACGGTGGGGCTCGCCTCTTCCGCGGTGCTGTCCGTTGGCTGTCAACCCAGTTTACGCGTCAGCCCGCTGCTCGACGCGGCCTTGGCGTCAGGCAGGATGCTCCTCAACGGGGGAAGACGAGGAGGTAATCCGCGTGGCGACACTGGACGGCACGATCGAGGTGTCCCAGCTCAGCAAGCACTTCGGTCCGGTGAAGGCTGTCGACAACCTGTCCTTCACTGTCCATCCCGGCAGGGTGACCGGGTTCCTCGGCCCGAACGGCGCCGGCAAGTCGACGACGATGCGGGTGATTCTCGGCCTGGACCGGCCGAACAACGGGACGGCGACGATCGGCGGTCGGGCCTACCGTGACCTGCCTGCGCCGCTTCGCGTCGTCGGTGCGCTTCTGGAGGCCAAGGCCGTGCACTCCGGGCGGTCGGCCTACAACCATCTCCTGGTGCTTGCCCAGACGCAGGACCTCCCGCGGCGGCGGGTCGACGAGGTGATCGAGCTGATCGGGCTCACCGAGGTGGCCCGCAAGCGGGCCGGCAACTTCTCCCTCGGCATGGGCCAGCGGCTGGGCCTGGCTGCTGCGCTCCTGGGTGATCCTCAGGTGCTCGTGCTCGACGAGCCGGTCAACGGCCTCGACCCGGAGGGCATCCGCTGGATCCGTGGGCTGATGAAGCACCTCGCGTCGCAGGGCCGCACGGTCTTCGTGTCCAGCCACCTGATGAACGAGATGTCGGTCACCGCCGACCACCTGGTGGTGATCGGCCGCGGCCGGCTGATCGCCGACTGCCCGACCGATGAGTTCATCGCTCGCAGCTCGGAGAAGTCGGTGCTCGTGAAGAGCCCGGACAGTGTGCGACTCGGAGAGCTGATCGGTGCAGCTGGTGGCCGGGTGCAGGCCGCGGATGACGGCGGATTGTCGGTCAGCAACCTGGCGGCACCACGGATCGGTGAGCTTGCTGCGCGGGAGGGGTTCGTCCTCCACGAGCTCACCCCGCAACTGCCATCCCTGGAGGAAGCATTCATGGAACTCACCCGCGACAGCGTCCAGTTCAGCGGCCGGACCGAGGCAGCTGACCCGGCCGCGCCCGCCCGGACGGCCGAGGGGGCCCCGCGATGACGGCTACGGCGTCCCCCGAAGCCGCCCGGGCCGCCGTCGGGCAGACCCGGCCGGTGGCGTTCGCAAACGTGATGCTGGCCGAATGGACCAAGCTGCGCTCGGTGCGCTCGACCATGTGGTCCCTGCTGTTGCTGGTCGTGACCACCTTCGGCTTCACCGCCCTGTTCATGTGGCTCACGGTCTCTCAGTGGAGCAAGAGCGATCCAGCTCAGCAGCAGCAGATCGTGGCCGATCCGGTGTCCAACATCCTGGGGTCAGGACTCTTCCTCGGACAGCTCACCATCTGCGTGCTGGGCGTCCTGGTCATGGCCAGTGAGTACTCAACCGGGATGATCCGCTCCAGCCTGCTGTCCGTGCCCAGGCGCACTCCGATGCTCCTCGCCAAGTGTGTGGTGTTCGCCGTCGTGGTGTTCGTCGTCGGGGAGTTGGTGGCCTTCGGCTCCTTCCTGCTGGGAGCTGCGATCCTGCACAGCAAGGCGCCGGTCACCCTCGGAGATCCCGGCGTGCTGCGCGCTGTCATCGGCGCAGGGCTCTATCTGTCCGTGCTCGGGCTGTTCTCGCTCTCGATCGCAGCCCTGGTGCGGCATACCGCCGGAGCGATCACCGGGGTGATCGGCTTCGTTCTCGTGCTGGCCCCGCTGACGAACCTGCTGCCGGGGACTGTCGGCAAGCACGTGCACGCATATCTGCCCTCCGAGGCGGGGCATTTGATCGCGCAGGCACATCAGGGCCCCGATGACGTGCTCAGCCCGTGGCAGGGGTTCGGCGTGTTCTGCCTGTGGACCCTGGTCCTGCTGATTGCCGGTGCTTACCTGCTCAATCGCCGAGACGCCTAGGTCCGGGCATCCCGCTCGACCGGCTCCGGCCTGAGTCATCGGCTCCTCGCTGGCAGATCCACCACCATTCGGCAGCCGGCCGGGTCGTTGTCCTCGGCACGCAGTGCGCCGCCGTGCAACTCGACCACCTCACGTGCGATCGCCAGCCCCAGGCCCGCCCCGCCCTCGCGGGTGGCCCGGCCGCCGTCCAGGCGGGAGAACCTCTCGAACACCCGGTCCCGCTCGCCCGCCGGGATGCCCGGGCCCTCGTCGCAGACCGCCAGCCGCACCCCCTCGGCGTAGGGCCGGGCGACGACGGCCACGAGGCCGCCGGGTGGGCTGTGGCGGGAGGCGTTGTCCAGCAGGTTGGCCAGCACCTGGTGCAGGCGAGCCGGGTCCGCGACGACCGTGAGGTCGGCCGGCGCGATGTCCCCGGTGAGCCGGACGTCGCGACCGGCCAGCTCCGCCTCGTGCAGGGCCTGGTCGACGAACTCACGCAGGGCGACCGGCTCGGGGTCGACCCGGGCTTCGCCGGACTCCAGCAGTGAGAGGTCGAGCAGCTGGCCGACCAGCCGGCCGAGCCGTTCGGTCTGCGCGAGGGCGACGCGCAACGTGTTCGGGTCGGGTTGCTCCACCCCGTCCACCAGGTTCTCCAGGAGCGCCTGTAGGGCGGTGATGGGCGTGCGCAGTTCGTGGCTGGCGTTGGCAACGAGGTCACGGCGCTGCCGGTCGACCGCAGCCAGCTCAGTCGCCATCCGGTTGAAGGCCCGGGCCAGCTCGCCGACCTCGTCGCGCGAGGTGGCCCGTACCCGCTGGGTGTAGTCGCCGCGGACCATCGCGCGGGCCGCCGATGCCATCTCGCGGAGTGGGGAGGTCATGCCGTGTGCCAGCAGCTGCACGATGCCCAGCGCCACCAGCAACGCGATGACCACCCGAGCTGAGAAGGGCACGCCGAGCGTGATCCCGACCAAGGCGCTGAGGTAGGCGATGCCCAGTGACCCGACGATCACGACGCCGAGCTTGACCTTGATGGAGCGCAGCGGGTCCAGGGGCCTCACGGCTTGTCCAGTGCGTACCCGACTCCGTGGACCGTACGGATCACGGCGTCGCCCAGTTTGCGGCGCAGGGCGCGCACGTGGCTGTCCACCGTGCGGGTCGTGGAGGCGCCGTCGGACCACCCCCACACGTCGTTGAGCAGTCGGTCGCGGTCGAGGACCTGCCCGGGGCGCTCGGCCAGCCGCACGAGCAGTTCGAACTCGGTAGGGGTCAGGTGCACTGCGTCGCCGCGCACCCGCACCCGACGCTCGACCGTGTCGACCTCGATGTCACCGATCCGCAGCTTCTCGATCTCGCTGGACTGCGCTCGCTCGACCCTGCGGACGAGGGCATGCACCCGGGCCACCAGCTCACGAGGGCTGAACGGCTTGGTCATGTAGTCGTCGGCGCCGACCCCGAGACCGACCAGGACGTCGGTCTCCTCGGCCAGGGCAGTGAGCATCAGGACCGGCACCGGGCGAGCAGCCTGCACGCGGCGGCAGACCTCGAGGCCGTCGAGGCCGGGCAGCAACCGGTCGAGCACCACCACGTCCGGACGCACCTCAGCGCACAGCTTTACGCCGCGGGGCCCGTCGGCGGCGAGGTGCACGTCGAAACCCTCGGCGATCAGCCTGCTCTGCACGGCATGGGCGATGGTCTCGTCGTCCTCGACCACGACGATCCTCCGGCGATCTGCCATGGGGGCAGCCTAGGTCTGCGACGTGCGCAGTCCGGCGTCCTGGTGTGGAGATCTCGTGCGGAGCGCCCGCTCAGGCCGTGTTTGCCACACCCAGGTCGGCCAGGATCCGCCGGGCGGCGTTGTGTCCGGCGCAGCCGATCACCGAGCCGGCGGGGAAGCAACCGGCCGCGCCGGCGTAGACACCGTCGACTCCCACTGCATAAGGCATCCGATCGGTGAAGGAGATGGCGTTGTCGACGTGGTGGATGTTGGCGCTGCTGATGCCGAAGTGCTCGCGGATCTCCGGCGGGGTGAGCGCGTCCACGTCGACCAGTGACTCCCGCGTGCCGGGGGCGTAGGACTCGACGATGTCGAGCAACCGGTCGACGTAGGCCGGCTTCTCATCAGGCCAGGACGACCCGGCCGGTTCGTGCGGCACCCCCTGTACGAACAGTGCACTCGAGTGGTTGCCCGCCGCGTCGCGCATGGACGGGTCGAGGTCGGAGTGCAGGTACCACTCCAGGGGCGGCGCGGCGTCGAGGCGCCCCTCGGCCGCCGCGTCGAAGGCCTGCCGCAGCGCCGTCAGCACACTGCCGTCGGGGGCCGGCGGCGGCAGGAGGTGCACCGTGGTGCCGTGCTGGCCGCGTCGCTCCGGCAGCGCGGCGAAGCGCGGCAGCCCGGACGTAGCGAGGTTGACCTTCATCGTCTGTCCGGGGGAGCGCTCTGTCCACAGAGCCACCCGCTCGACCAGATCCGCCGGCGCATGCCCGCCCAGCAGGCCCGGGATGCGAAAGGCGTCGGTGCTGCACAGCACCACTCCTGCCGGGATGGCCTGCCCTGGGTAGGTGACCACGCCGGCCGCAGCCCCGTCCGAGACTGTGATCGAGGCCACCGGGCAGGCGCATCGGATCGTGGCACCGGCCGCCGACGCCGCCGCTGCCAGGGCCTGCGTCACCGTCCCCATCCCGCCGCGAACGGCCATCCAGGTGCCGCCGGAGCCGGGCAGCCGGCACATGTTGTGCACCAGGAAGTTGTGCCCGGACCCGGGCGACCACGGTGAGCCGGTGAGCCCCGGCATGCCGTCGGTGACCGCGTACATCGCCACAACCAGCTCCGCGGCGAAGCCGAACCGCTCGAGGTAGTCCATCGCCGACCCACGGACCAGTTCGATGAAGACCTGGCGCAGCGCCGGCCGGATGTAGCGCTCGGCGGTGGCCTCAACGTCCAGCGGCTCGGTCAGCCAGGCCGGCCCGAGGTCGTCGCGCAGCGCGCCGATCTCGTCGGCGAGCGCCTCGTCGGCCCGGGCGTCGGCCTCGCTGAAGAACTCCGCGAACAGCCGGCGGGCCTGCTCCCGGTCCCCGCCCAGCAGCAGGTGCCGGCCATCGAGGGTCGGCAGGAAGTAGTGCGGGTCGCGCCGCACCAGCGGCAGGTCGAGGTCCAAGGTGCTCAGCAACTCCGGCGGCATCAGCCCGAGCAGGTAGGCCCCCGTCGACGCCGAGAGCTCGGGTGCCTTGCGGAAGGGCCGCTCGGTGCGGCAGGCGCCACCGATCACCTCGGCCGCCTCCAGGACCTCCACGGCCAGCCCTGCCCGGGCCAGCAGCGTGGCGGCGACCAGCCCGTTGTGGCCGGCCCCCACAATGACGACGTCGGGCATGCTCTCACCTGTCTTTCAGTCGTACGACGAACTTCAGACCCGACCACACCGCGTCCACCGCGCACACCTTGACGTCGACCAGGCCGGCCGCAATTCCGCAGGCACGGACGATGTTCTCGTCAACGTCGGTGGGCACACCGCTGGCCCGCTTGGGCCAGCAGACCCAGAGTGCGCCTGCGGTGGTCAACCGCCGGCTCAGTGGGGTGAATCGCCGCTGCAGACGCCCGCGGTCCGGGCAGAAGGTCAGCACGACGTCGTACGGCTCGGCGCCCGGCCGGGTGTGGACCGTCACCCCTGACGGCAGGGGGCTCACGGTGAAGCCGGGCGGGGCGCCGTCGAGCAGCAGTCGCGACTCGGCGTTGACCCCGAGCTTGCGCGGCAGCGGGATGTCGGAGTAGCCCGTCGCGCCGGTCACGGCGGCTTCGCCGGCTCCGGCGGCTTCGTCGGCTCCGGCGGCGGGGAGGCGCGCCACGGCGGCGAGTCCTCGTCGCTGGGGAGGGCAGCCGACCGCCGGATCGCCACTTCGTGGCGAATGGTGCCGGCCTCCCGCTCCAGCATGCCGAGCCATCCCTCCCAGCGGTGCGTCAGGGGCCGGATGAGGCCACCGCCGACGCCGACGACGAGGATGCCGCCGATGGTGGCCAGGACGGCGATCAGCACCGGCCGGGTGACCGTCGTGACGATACCGACCTGGTCGAGGGCGGCGACGATGCCGAGTAACAAGACGACTCCCGAGGCGGCCGTGCCGAGCAGCGGACCGTAGGACAGATCGCCGAGCACGGCGGTGATCACCTCACGTACCGACCTGGCCACCGCTGAAGTGATGACGACGATGACGACCGCGAGCGCCACCTTGGGCAGGAAGGAGACGATCTCGTCCAGTAACCGGCTGACGTTGTTGGGTCCCCATACGCCGAAGGCCAGTTGCAGGGTGATGAGCACCGCCGCGTAGTAGACCAGCCGGGCGATGAGCTCGCTGGGATCGACTTTGGTCCTGGCCAGCACCGCCTTGAGGCCCCCCCGCTCGACGGCCCGGTCGAAACCGAGCCGCCAGAGGACCCGCTCAGCCGTCTTCTTCAGGGCCTTGGCGACGATCAGGCCGACCAGCAGGATCACCAGGAAGATGATCAGCTTCGGCACGAACGTCGCGACCCTGGACCAGGCATCGGTCAGGCCGCGGCCGAAGTCCACCTCTGCAGTGAGTTGCATGCGGCATGATGTCACATATCGGTCTGTCCGATCCGCCGCCTCAGCGGCTCGGGAGCCCGGGCGGGACGCTGTCGGGGAGCACGCCGTACTCCGCAGCTCCCAGCTGGTCGATCCGGCTGACCGTACGGGCCCACGAGGCCACCAGCGCATCTCGCGGTGGGGACTGGCGGTGGGTAGCCAGCCGCTCGGCCAAGGGCACGATTGCCAGGGTCGCCCGGTCGACCAGCGTCGGCGTGTACGTGAGCCGGCTCACGAGCAGCCGCCCGCCGACCTCGCGCACCGTGATGTTGACGATCACGCCGTCGGAGGTCTGCGGGGTGTCGCAGCAGGCCGAGTGCCGGGCCAGGAAGTTGCCCATGCCGAAGACGACGAACTTGTCGTTGATCCGTTCGATCGGCTGCAGCACGTGGGTGTGTGAGCCCAGCAGCAGGTCGATGTCGGGGGAGCCGAGCAGTTGGCGCGCCAGCGTCCGCTGCTGGGAGTTCGGCGCCGACACGTATTCGGTGCCCCAGTGGAAGCTGACGATGACGAAGCGGGCGCCCGCCGCCCGGGCCGTCCGGGCGTCGCGCAGGATGCGGGATGCGTCGATGAGCGGCACCAGCCACGGCTGGTCGACCGGCACCCGGTGGCCGTTGAGCCCGTAGGTGTAGTCCAGGTGGGCGATCCGGTAACCGCGCACCGTGTAGAAGTGCGGGCGTGCCGCCTCGGCGGCGCTGCGCGCCGCCCCCACGTGCTGCACCCCCGCGGCATCCAGAGCGTCGAGGGTGTGGCGCACGCCGGCCGGCCCCTGGTCCATCGTGTGGTTCGAGGCGGTAGTGCAGGTGTCGAAGCCCGCCCAGCGCACGGCTGCCGCCAACTCGTGGGGTGACTGGAAGTCGGGGTAGTACGACAGTGACCGGTCGTCGGCCGACAGCGGTGTCTCGACATGGCAGATCGCCAGGTCTGCCCGGGACAGGATGGGGCGCACCTCGGCGAACAGCGGCCGGAAGTCATAGCCGTTGCCGCCGGCCGCCCGAGCGGCGGCCGCGACGACCGGCTCGTGCGGCAGCAGGTCACCGGTCGCTGCGATGCTGAAGCCGGCGGGAGCGGCCGACGGGGCATGGCTGGAGGCAGTCGGCGGCGTCGCCGTATGAGGAAGGGGTGCCCGACTGGCACCGGGGTGACCGCTTTGGCCGGTGCAGGCGACGAGGGTGGCCGCCACGACCAACGCAGAGAGAGCCGTCTGCGCCGGGCGGTGCGGCATGGATCAAGGCTATCGGGGAGGCCGAGGAGCAGGCGTCGACCGGACAGGGGTGGCAGTGGCGGTCGTGGAGACCCGACGCAGCCCAACCTGCGGCAGGTCCACCTGATCCACGCCGAGTTGCATGACGAGTTGCGCGGCGGGCTTCGCCGTCTTCGCCGGTGACATGGGGGAGAACGTCACCACGCGCGGCCTAGACCTACTCGGCCTGCCCACCGAACCCTTCTGCGGCTGGGTGCGGCGTCATGGGGATTGTGCTGGCCGGCGGCGAGGTCCGTCCCGGCGACCTGATCGACGTGGGGTTGCCCGCACCGCCGCACCGGTCCTTGGACACGGTGTGACACCGGCCCCACGAGGGGACTCATGAGGAGTTACCCAAGACCTCATCACGCAAAGCGACGGCCGTTGGCCGGAAGGTTTGGGTACGGTGAGGACGTCCGGGCGGGACGGTGCCTGAACGTCGGTCAGGTGGCCTTGGGGGATCCAGTGCGAGTAGCGGTGTCGGGTCGCGGCGCAAGGCGTCTCGCCGTGTCCATCCTGACCCTGGGGCTGGTCACCGCATTCGCCTCGCCGGCACCGCGGACCGGCGTGAGCCCGAGTGCCCATCAGTCGGCAACCACCACCCAATGGCCCTCCGCCCTGTCCCTCGCGGACCTGGCGGCGATCTGGGGTCAGGCCCCGCCCAGTGCCGACCTCGGCGATACGACGCCGGCCGGAACGGGTGTGACATCGGCCGCCGCAGGCGCTGCCAGGACGACGACGACTCCTGCAGCGGCCGTCGTCAACGCCGCCATCAGCTACGCCAGGCAACAACTCGGGCTGCCCTACCAGTGGGGCGGCAACGGTCCTCAGCACGGCGACGCCGGCTTCGACTGCTCCGGGCTCACCCAGTCGTCCTATGCCGCCGGCGGCCTGAAGCTTCCCCGTACCGCAATGGGGGAGTTCTTCGCCGGCCCAGTCCTGCCGCCCGGAACCGACCTGCGCCCCGGCGACCTCGTCTTCTACGGGACGCTGTGGCGAGTGCATCACGTCGGGCTCTACATCGGCCGGCAGGTGATGATTCATGCGCCGACATTCGGGCAGCCGGTGCAGGTCTCGCACTACCGGTGGTCCGGTGACGACTATCTCGGGGCGACCCGACCGACCGAGGGCCTGGGCGGCCTGGGGTCCTACCTGCCCGGGTTGCCGTGGAAACTGCCGGGGGGATACCTGCCCGGCCCGTCGAGCAGCGGGAGCCCGGGACAGAGCGGCGGTCCCGCGACGGCCGCGGCCGGGAGCACTCCTGGCTCGTCTGCCACGTCGACCACGTCGCCGGGCGGTTCCGCCCCGCCGACCGGGCCGGCCCCCGGCTCACCGGCTCCCGCGCCGGCCCCGGCGCCGAGTCAGGCGCCCCCGCCGAGCATCGTTCCGCCGCTGCCCCTGCCCTCGGTCTCGCCCTTGCCGCTGCCGTCGCTCCCGCCGTTGCTCCCCGCTCCCACGCCGTAGGCGCGGCCGGCCGCCCTCAGCCGGCCAGCAGGACCAGCAGCAGGCCGATGGCCGCGGGCACTGCCTGGAACGCCAGGATCCGCTTGGTGACCGTGAACCCGCCGTACAGGCCGGCCACGATCACCAAGACCAGCAGGTAGATCTGCACCTGGTGAGCGATCGGGTGCTTCGCGAACAGGCTCCAGATCAGCCCGGCCGCGAGGATCCCGTTGTATAGGCCCTGATTGGCGGCGAGTGCGGCTGCCTTGTCGGCGAAGTCCTGGTCGGTGCCGAAGACCTGGCGACCCCTGTTCTTCCACAGGAACATCTCCAGGACGAGGAAGTAGCCGTGGATGAGGGCCACCAGGCCGACGACGATCCTGTGCTGCCAGGCTCGCTGGGCTGTCCCTATGTCCGGTGATGCCGCTGCGGCGGGGCACTCTAGGGCATCTGGCAGCCACCTGGAGCGCAGCTGAGCCGGCTACTGGCTGCAGGCACTTCAGGGCGGCGCTGTCATGTACCCGCCGACCCCGGTGAGCAGGGCACCCAACCGGACGAGGGCCTGATAGCACCGGGCTACGAACTCGTCAAACGCGTCGTTGTGTCCGGCCATGGGGCTTCCCTCTGTGCATCGCACTTCCCACAGACACGAAGGGGTCACCCGGTTCCTCACGCCTCAGCCGATCACTGTCACCGGCACCCGCTGTACGGAGTTGTTGGCGAATCCACCGCGGTTCCAGGACGCATCGGTCACTTGCCGGCGGCTGCTGGCATCGGTGGCCCGGGCTGAAAGCAGGTAGTCGCCGTCGACGGCGTCCCACTTCCAGTGCCACCGGGTCCACCCCCAGCGGTCGGGCGCCGGATGCACGTCCGCTGACGCCCACGTGCAGCCGCCGTCGACGCTCACGTCCACCCGCTCGACGGGGGACCACCCTGACCAGGCCCGGCCCTCGATGACGGTCGGCCCGGCGTTGAGCACGCGGGCACGCGACATGAAGTCAGGGAATCCGGGCGGGACCAACAGGGCGCGCGGCGCGATGCGCGTCAGCGGCACCCCCTCGTCGTCGGCATGCTGGCGCAGCCGGTAAGCGCGCATCTGGTAGCCGTCGAACGGCTCCGCCGCGACGGTGACCCGGGTCAGCCACTTCACCTGCGCCATGCCGTACCACCCCGGAACCACCAGCCGCAGCGGTGAGCCATGCTGGGGCAGGAGTGGCGCGCCGTTCATCTCGTATGCCAGTAGCACGTCGTCGCGTAGCGCCTCGGTCACCGACAAGCCCCGCTGGTAGTCCTGCTCGACGCCGCGCTCGACGCCGTGATCGGCGCCGGTGAAGACCACGTCGACGGCGCGGCCGTGCAGGCTCGCCTCTCGCAGCAACGGCGCCAGTGGTGTCCCGGTCCATCGCGCGGTTCCGACGGCTTCCACTAGCCACGGCTGACTGACGGGACGGGGGGTGAGCAGCGCCCGACCGTTGCCGGCGCACTCGAACGTCACCACAGTCGACACGCGCGGTAGGGACCGGATCGCGTCGAGGTCGAGCGACAGGGCGGTGTCGACGAGGCCATCGACGGTCAGGCGGTACGCGGCCGGGTCGATGAAGGGGATGTCGTAGTGCGTCAGCAGATAGTGCAGGCCGGGCGGGGTGAGATCAAGGCGGAGCGCTTCGAGGGGGAGACCGTGGTTGCGGGCGGCGAGTTGCAACTCCTCCGTCGAGACGCCCTCGCCTGCCTCCGCGACCCGGGACGGGTGGCTGATGGCAGCAAGCTCACTGGTCATGGCGGCGCTCCTCCCAGTCGCGATAATCGTAGAGCCGGCGGCCCCATGCACCTGGGCGACCCGTTCGGAGTTGACCATGCTGACACACATCGTCACTTCCGGATGAAGCTATGCGCACCGGGAGTACGTGCTGTATCCAACGGGCAGACCGTCTGTGGTACGCCTGAATCTCTACGCCGGGCGGAGCGCAACCGCCGAGCTGAACGCGAGCTTCTACCGCTGGCCGACAAAGCGGACTTCGCGGCTTGGCGACGGTGGTTACCGGAGGCGGCTACCGGAGGGCTTCCACTTGTCGGTCAAGGCTCCGCGCGGCTAACCCATGCCAAACGGCTGCACAGCCCCGAGGCCTGGATCAAAGCGCCTCGTCGGGAGCTGGCACGAACTCACCGAGCGACGAGGGGGCCCAGGACGCCTTTGGGGTGGCCGACATGAGGTTCGCGGCGTAATGCGTGCGGCCCCTCTGCCAGCTCGCTCCGGGCAGCGTCGCGCCGATGGCTTCGACCAGGCCGCGGTGCGCGTCACTGGTGATCAGCCGCACGCCGGTGGCCGCGGGCGACGAGATCGCGGAAGAGCCCCAGCCAGCCGGTGCCGTCCTCGGCGCTGGTGACCTGCACGCCGAGGATCTCCCGGTAGCCCTCGGCGTTCACACCGACAGCGAGCAGCGTGTCAAAACGTCAAGCAAGTCCGGAAAACTTACGCGAGTTAGGCCGCGGGCGTTCCGCCGGGTTAGAAGGGGGGACCACGCAAGGGGTCCGGTCAGCGACCGCGTCGTCCTTGCAAGCGTCTCAAGGCGAGGATCACGGCTACTTCTGTGACAGGACGCCGACGAGTGAGGTACCCATGAGCCACCCGTCGGACAAGCCAAGGGAGGGGCGGACGGGAATCCGGGGGCAGAGAGTCCACCTCATCCGGTAGGCATGCAGATAAGCCGACGGCCATCGGTAGCCTCTGATTCGACGTAGCGTGACGGAACCAAGCAGCGCGGTCCCCCCCGGGCTGCACACTGCGTAGCTGGACCGTGTGGTTGTAGTGACATGCACATTGGGGGTGCTTCGGCGACGGTAGCGTCGCTGACAGGAGGACGAGAGGCCAGGTGGCCGGGGTGTCGATGGTCCGGAGAGCCGTGGCACTAGGTGTCTGCTTGTCCGCGGTTGTGTTGTCAACGATGCTGCCGATGGTGTCGGCCTCGGCCGGCGCACCGCCGCTGCTGCGGGTCGTCAGCACCAACGCCTCCGCGATGCGGGCCAGCGTCGTTGTGGTCGTCCCGCCCGACCTTGCCAACTTGCCGCTGCCGCCGTCGGCCTTCGGCATGCGGCGCGGTGGACGGCCGCTCCCGGTCGCGGTTCAACGCTTGGCGGCTACCGCGCTGGATGTCCACATCGTCCTCGACACGACGGCTGAGAACGTCGTCCTGGCGGCGCAGCAGTCCGCGGCAGCCGAGCTGCTGTGGCAGCTCCCTGACACTGTGCGTACCGCGGTGGCGACGTCGGAGGACGCCGTTCCCGTCCCCGAGCCAGGCAACGTTGCCGCCCTGCGGGCGATAGCGGCCGTCAAGCACCGCTCAGCCATGGTGGTGGACAAGACATTAAACCGGATCGCGGATGCGACGTTCGACGGCCGGCGCCACATCATCGTGCTGATGACCACGTGCCCGAAAGACTCCAGCACCGACCTCAGCCGCCTCAGGGCGGCGCTGGACAGCGGCTCCAGCCAGCTGGACATCATCGCGTTCGGCAGTGCCTGCAGCTCGCGGCTGCTCTCGTTGGCTCATGATCGCGGGGGGTTGACCCTCGTCCGGGTCGCAATCAACCGGCTCGCCGAAGCAGCGGACACCATTGCCTACGACACCCTCGGCCAGTACCGGCTATCCGTCCCGGTGCCGGCGTCGCCGGTGCCGGTGGAAGTGACCGTCGATTTCGCCGGCATCCATGCGGTCACCAAAGTGCTACTGCCTACCGCGATGAGGCGCCCTAGCCCTTCCCCGCCCATCCCGAAGTCCATGGCACCGGCAGCGCCGGCGGCAAGTGCGCCGGCTGACGGCTCGGGCGTGTTGCGGCTGCGCGTCCTACTGGCGGTGTCGGCCGGGCTCATTCTCATCGCGGTCGCTGCGGCCGCCCTGCGGGTTCCCACGGGCTGGGTGGTCCTCGCCGGATTCACGGCGCGACGCGAGCGCCGCAGCCGACCGACCGATGGGAACACGATAGTCAGCTGGCGCAGCCCGGCCGCGAGTCCGGACAGCGGCTGGGCCGAGAGCGATTATTCACGTCCGGCTCTTGCCGAGTTGCTCACTCGCCCGTACCACACGGGCGGCAGCCCCGAGCGGGTGACCAAGCATCCCAGGCTCGGCGAACGGATCTTGGCATCAACGGGCGCAGTCGCGGCACCGGTTTCCACAGTGCCGAGCGGTCAAGCCGCTTGGCAGACGAACTCGCGTCGCCGACGGACGATGAACGCTCTCAAGATCATCGTCGTGTCCCTGGTCGTCCTGCAGCGCTTCTCGGTGCCCGGGATCAGCACTGCCCTGTGCGCGCCGATAGTGCTGGCCGTGGTGGCCTACCTGTTGGCCCACGACCTCCTCGTCGCGGACACATCCGGAACCGGTGGCTATCTGATAGCCGTGAGCCTGTGTTCGGTTGCCGCCGTCGTCAGCGCAGTGTTTCTCGGGGCGGCGCCGTCGCTTGCTTCCTTGGCGCTACTCATCGTGCTGTACGTTCCGTTCTGCTTCCGCCTGCGCGCAGACCTTCACAGCCTCCGCTTCGAGCTGTTGGAGTTCTTCAACCTTCTGATGATCTACTTGGCGGTCGTAGCAATCGTCCAGTGGGGGGCTCAGGTCGCCGGCTGGCAGTACCGCGACCCACTCGCAATACTGCCTCGCAGCCTCCTTATTCAGACCTACAACACGTTCTATCCGATCGCCTACGGATCCAGCATTATGAAGACCAACGCTGTGGTCTTTCTTGAGCCGAGCTTCTGCTCGCAATATCTTGCGCTCGCGATCATCGTTCAGCTCCTGCTCGGCAAGCGTCAGTGGCGGCTGGCACTGTATGCGGCCGCCCTACTGACGACGGTATCTGGGACCGGGGTGCTGTTGCTCGGGCTCGGCCTGCTCGTGCTTGCAATCCGCCGTGGTGGCCGTTGGACGATCCGGGCCCTTCTTGTCGTAGCAGTCGCGGCCGCGCTGATCTCGCTCACCCCGCTCGGCAAGATCGCGTCCAGCCGCTCAAGGGAAGCTAGTACCACCAATTCAAGCGGCAACGCGCGGTTCGTAGCCCCGTACGTCCAGGTCTTCAACGGTTTCGCGCGCGACGTCCCCACGATGCTCGTGGGCCGGGGGCCAGGGGCCGTGACGAGGAGCACCGGTTCCCTCTTCTTCAACCCCGAACGAGTTGAGGTCAATTACCCCGTCGTGGCAAAACTGGCAGCAGAGTACGGGCTGCTAGCCACGGTCGCGTTCACCTGGTTCATCGCTGTTGCCATCCTCCGTGGGGCTCGGTCGCCTACGCTGGGAGCAGTCCTTTTGCTGCTTTACTTCATATTGTCCGGCAGCCTGTTGCAACCCGCTACCGTCTACACGGTGCTCGTCCTCGCGGCATTGTTCCGGATACCGTCTAGAGCAAGCAGGAGCCCCGAATTGAACGAACGAAGAAGGGGATCCTTGTGGACGGCGTTGAACTGATTCTGGTCAGCTATCACAGTGCGGACCAGATCGCGAGCCTGCTTGCCAACCTGCCGGCGGACATGGACGTCGCTGTCGTGGACAATGCCAGCAACGCGGACGGAGCCGAGGCCGTCGTCGATGCTCGGGACAACTCGCGGTACGTCGACAGTGGTGGTGGCAAGGGCTACGCGAAGGCGGCCAACCTCGGTGCCAAGACATCGATCGCCGAGTATCTCGTGTTCGGCAATCCGGATAGCCGTCCGACGGCCGCCGTGATAGGCGCTCTCGTGGACAACCTGCGGCTCGACCCGACTTGCGCCACCGTGTCGGCAGTCACGGTAGACGAGCAGGGTCATGCCGAACTCGGCGTCGGGGGCTGGGAGCCGACGTTACGTAGGACACTCGTGCATGCGTTCGGCCTGCATAAGATCTACCCGAGTGCTGGTATCTGGTTCCCTCCCGAGCCCGGGCAGGTCGTCCAACGTGAATGGGTGAGCGGCGCATGCATGGCGGTGCGCCGCGAGACGTTCCTGGCGCTCGGAGGCTTCGACGAACGCTACTTCGTCTACAACGAGGACATGGCCTTCGGGCGACGGGTGCGGGCGGCCAGCCTCCGCCAGGTGCTCCGAGGCGACCTCGAAGTGCCCCATCTGGGTGCCGGTTCAGGCGCAGGATCTGCGTACATGGCTCGGATGAAGGGCGCGTCCATGATCGCCTACCTGCGCCATCACCACCGGCCCGCCATGGTCGCGACCATGCGGGTTGCCCTCGTGACCGGCTACTTGCTGCGGATCGCCGAATGCGTGCTGACTCGCCGTTGGCAGCGCGCCCGTGGATTCGTCGCCTACGTGAGCGGGCTGATCTTCGGACGCGGGAGCTTGGCCTGACTGGAGGTGATTCCGCTACTCGGCGACGGGCGGCTCCGGATCGTCACCCGCTCGGCCGGGCGCTGCAGCGACTATCAGCTGATGGGGTTCGGGGACCGGGAGGGTGAACCGACCACCCCACGAAGAGACGACCGCGAGTTGCTCTGCCACCTCGTGGGCGATGTCCCAGGTGAGAATAAGCACTTCGTCTGGTCGGGCTGCGAGCAGCTCCTCCGGTGAGCGGATCGGCACGGCGCAGCCGGGGAGGCGGCGACCTTGCTTGGCCGGTGAGAGATCGGCGGTGAACGGCAGCAGCTCGCGCCCGATGTCGCTGCTGCACAGCAGTACCGAGGCCTTCGACGGCGCACCATAGCCAAGAACTACCCGGCCCGTACGACCTGCCTCTAAGAGGTATTCGCGCAGCGCCCGCCCGGTTCGCCTCGCCTGCTCCTGTAGCCCCTTGAGCACGGGAGCCTGATCAAGTCCGGCTGCCCGTTCGGCCTGCAGCACCCGCTCGACTGAAGGGTCCGCGACTGCGTCGGGCCCGTCGAAGCGTGCGGTCACATGCAGGCTTCCGCCGTAAGCGGTGGACTGCAAGGCGGACGTAACGGCGAGGCCGTGTCGAGCAAGCGCCGGACCGAGTGCCAGCAGCGATAGATACACCGGGTGACCGTGCCGAACTGTGTCGAATTGGCCATCGAGTAGGAGGGGAAGCAGATGGTGGAACTCAAGAACGAGTAACCCGTCGGCGGCTAAGCGGCGGGCATGGGCCGCGAGCGCCCCATCGGTGTCCGATTCGTGGGCCAAGCCGTGAACGTCCACCACGAGGTCCGCCTGCCCCTGCGCGGACAACGGAAGAGCGTGGAGGCCGGCAGCGACCAGATACGGCAGCCAGGATCCGCCATGGTGGCTGGCCGCCTCCGCCACCGTGGCACCGGAAAGCAGACCCGACTGCTCGAGAACAGCGGCGCTGGCTTGAGCGGCATGGCGCCTCATCGTTTCGGACTCAACGGCAAGCGGAGCCTCCGGGATGGTTGCATCGATCCCCAGCTGGACCAGCGCGCACCGAGAGCACAGCCACAGCGTGAGGGGCCAGCGCAGTTCCTCGACTTCGCTGTCCAAGGGCGGGAAGGAGTCGCACGCGGGTTGCATGCCGAGCTCAAGCACCTTCTCGGTGAGGACGGCATGACACGAACGGCATGGTGCTGACTGCGGGTTCACCATTAAGTTCTACCCTGTCGACCAGGCGACGAGAGGCATTCATGCAGGTCCGAGCGGGTGGTCTGTCGGGGATGCTGGTTTTCACGCCCCAGCCGGTGGGTGATGATCGGGGTTTCTTCACCCGCACCTTCGATGCGGCTGCCGCACGTGACGCCGGTTTGGATGCCACGGCTTTCGTGCAAGACAGCCAGTCACGATCCCACCTCGGTGTGGTACGGGGGCTTCACCTTCGGACCGGCGCCGGTGAGGCGAAGCTCGTGCGTTGCTCCTACGGAGCCGTGTTCGACGTCGCCGTGGATTTAAGGGTCGGGTCCGAGAACTTCGGAAAATGGGTCGCGACGCGGCTGGACGATGTCGACAACCGGAGCGTGTACATCCCGGCTGGATTCGCGCACGGCTTTCAGGCGCTGACAGAGCCTGCGGACGTGTGTTATCGCATCGACCAGCCGCATGAGCCGGGATACGACTTGACCGTCCGCTGGGACGACGACCAACTCGCAGTCCGGTGGCCCTTGCCAGTGACAGGAATGAGTGAACGTGACCGCGCCGCACGTCTGTTGCGGGAAGTGCTAGACCTGCTGCGCTGAGGTGAAGCGAAGATCGTCGTCGAGCCGACCCGCGGCCTGCAATGCCGCCAGCCGGCGCAGGCGGACGAAGCGGGTATGAAAGTCGTCAGCGACCAACCCGTACTTCCGGTAGGCGGCGTAGAGCTCCGCCGCTCCTTCCTGCATGGTCCACTTGGGCTGGTACGCCGGCACCGCGCGCCTGAGCCGGGAGAAGTCGACTCGGTAGGAGCGTGGGTCGTTGCCCGCCTCGCCCGTGATGTTGACGCGGCATCCGGGCACCGTTGCAGCGACGGCCGTTGCAATGTCCCGGACGCGATGATTCTCCCCCTGCCGACCGACGTTGAAGGCCCGCGCGCTCACCGCTCGAGCGTCGGCGTCCAGCAGGGCCAGGAAAGCGCCCGCGATGTCCTCTGCGTGCACCAGCGGGCGCCACGGGGTGCCGTCCGAAAGCACCTTGACCTCGCCGGTCAGGTAGGCCCATCCCACCAAGTTGTTGACGACGATGTCCGCACGCAAGCGCGGTGAGAAGCCGAACGCTGTCGCGTTTCGAAGCGAAACGGGCGAGAAGTCGTCGTCGGCGAGCGCATGCAACTCGTCCTCCACCCGAACCTTACTGACGGCGTAGGGCGTCACCGGCCGCAGCGGGGCATCCTCATCCACCAAGTCGTCCCCCCCGGTCGCCCCGTAGACGCTGCACGTCGACGAGTAGAGGAAGCGGCGAACACCGGCATCCCGAGCCAGCCGAGCCAGCCGGGTGCTGGCGTGATGGTTGATGTCGTAGGTGATCTTCGGGGCTAGGTCCCCCACTGGATCGTTGGACAAGGCTGCGAGGTGCACCACCGCGTCGACGGC
>JBDUBV010000152.1:0-6396 GCA_040003795.1 Pseudonocardiales bacterium
GGCGACGGCGAGCCTGAGGGCGACGGCGATGGTGTGGCCCCGGCTAGCCATAGCCGCTTGTACGTGGAGGACGCCAGCGGGTTGATACCGGCGGGACTGATGCAGAAGGCTGGGCATTGAGAGTTGAAGTAGCTCTCATACGCGATGGATCCCGCGTTTGCAGCGAAGAAGTCGTGCATCGCTTGGATGTAGAACGGGTTGTCGAAGCCGCCGTCGCCACCCCCGTTGTTGACCCCCCACTCAGGCACCGACAAACGCTTGCCGTGAGACTTGGCAAACGCCAGCCAGGCGCCGAGGCCACGAGGGCCGCCGTTCTGGGTGCGCATGTAGTCTGTGTCCCAGTCGGTCTGCGTACGGTAGACGGGATACATGTCGTAGAAGTCGACCCCCACCACGTCGACGTAGGCATCGCCGGGGTACATCAGTTGGGCTCCGATTCGCCCGTCCTTGTTCATGTTCCAGTCGATGTGAGCCAATGGATCGGCTGATCGCAGCGCCGTGACTTCTCGGCGGAAGCACGCAATCCAGGTGGCCGGGTCGCTACCTGCGCTCCAGGCGTACCAATCCCCGTTTCCCTCCCAACCGAGTCGAACGAAGGCGTCAGCCCGGTTGTGCCGCTTCAGTGTGTTTCCCAGTGCGACGAAGTGGCTGTCGTAGGCACCGGCCGCGCACGCACTCAGCGTGTCGGAACGGTTAGAGAGCATCGGGATTGCGACGGACAACTTGCCTGCGAAGCCGTTGAGTGAGCCATCTTCCAGCGCCCAGACCACTTCCGTACCTCGCCAGGTGCCGTCGTCCTCCCAGGTGGTGGTCACATCGAGGGGCCGACCACGGTAGGCAGAGAACGACGCGACGTTGGAGCCCGCATTCGATCCGGAGAGCCATGGCAGTCCGGACAGGGCCGCCGACGCTGGTCGCAACGCCGTCACAGCCGATGCGGTCAGGGTCAGGGCGCATACGCCGCCTGCCAGCAGCCGCAGCCAACGATGGGAGCCGACAGCGCGATGACGTCCCATAGATTGTGTCATCGGCCAGTTCGGCGAAAGACTTGAAGGCACGTCTGCCTATCGATCGTGACGCGAGAATTCTCTGTGGGTGCGGCGCGCACGAGAGGCTACAGTACTCCTTGCCCTTCAGCGCGCAACGCCAGCCTCGACCTAGCCGAGTGCCACCCGTGATAGCCGGGCAACCCAACCTTGCGGAAGGGGAGCGGACGCGCTTGGATGCTCAGTACTCGACAGGGGGCCGGGCTGTGCCTGACCCGCAGGATGTACCCACCCAGCTCCTGGCACTTGTCATCGGTGAGAAACCTGGCGTGAGTCCACATCGGAGCTGAGGGAGTTGCATGAGCAAGGGCTACAGTCCCCCCGGTGCACCCCGCGGGGGGACAAGCAAGGTCCAGGTGATTGGCGCAGCGGAGATTCTGGCGACGCTTGATGATAGGGGGCGCCTAGACGGGCTGCCCTTCATGCCCGAGATGCTGCGTTGGTGCGGTCAGACGGTAACGGTGCGTGCCCGGGCTGACAAGACTTGCGACACGGTCGAGTTTGCTGGCCTGCGCCGGATGAATGAGACGGTACATCTCGATGACGCGCGTTGCGACGGTTCCGAGCACGGGGGCTGTCAGGCAGGCTGCCTGCTCTTCTGGAAGGAAGCCTGGTTGCGGCCGGTGTCGGACATACCGGATGTCGACCCGCCCCCGGCAACCGCGCTCGAGGCCCTGCGAACGTCCTCAGCAGACGGCGATCGTTACTACTGCCAAGCGACAGAGCTCCCGCGTGCTTCAGAACCGCTGCCGTGGTGGGCGGCCGGCCAATATGTGCGAGACGTTGCGTCAGGCAACGTCGGCATCTTCGGGTTGGCCCGGGGTTTACTTGTCTTGTTCTTCAACAAATACCAGGGACTGAGCAAGCGGGTTCTGCCCAGGAAACTCAGGATTCGTGGGGGTCGTTGGTACCCCTTCGTAATTGGAACACAGACGAAAACACCGATACAGACGCTTGATCTTCAACCGGGCGAGCTGGTTCAAGTGAAGACCAGACGCGAAATCTTGGACACGCTTAACGCCGCTGGGCGCAACCGGGGCCTCTCCTTCGACGCTGAGATGCTGCCCTACTGCGGTCGAGAATTCCGCGTGCTACGCCGCGTCGAGCGGATAATCGACGAAAAGACCGGTCTGATGCTGCAACTTCCGAGGGACTGCATAGTTCTGGCGGGGGTGACTTGTCAGGCCTTCTATCATCGGTTCTGTCCGCGGGCGATCTACCCTTACTGGCGGGAGATATGGCTCAAACCGGTCGAGCGCTGAACGGTTCGTGCCATGATCGCGCACAGGTGGCTACTTCTTCGAACCGTCTCCCACATAGTCGATGTCGGCGAGTAACGCCCTTCCCATCCCGTCGTAAACGCTGATGACAACGCCGTTGAGTGCGCGCCTCATCATTCGCACGATCAGTTGGGCCGGGACCGCGGGATCAATGAGTTCTCCGTCGTCAAGAAAGGCACGTGCCCGTTGAACGATGACTGGGCCGGCCCTCCCGGGGGTTTGAGCACGGAGTAGGCGCTGCATATCCGTGTCCACGCGGCCCGGCCGTACAGCGGCCACTGTGACCCCGGTGTCAGAAACCTCCGCCGCGAGGTTGCGAGTGAGCATCTCCAGGCCGGCCTTGCTGGCAGAGTATGCGCTGGCATGCAGCATCCCCGAACCGTCCGCGGCTCCGCTTGTGACATTGATGATCCGACCGAACCGTCGATTCAGCATGCTTGGCAGTACGGCGGAAATTGTCGCCAGCGCACTTACTAGGTTGAGCCGGACGGTTGCGGCCCAGTCGTCTACCAAGATGCTGGCTGTTGGACCGAGCGGGGTGATCGAGGCAGCGTTGTTGACCAGCAAGTCCACCGGGCCCAGCTCCGCGACTGCCGTTTTTGCCACGTCCGCGGCCCGCGCTGGGTCCGACAGATCGCAGCACAAGGGTACGGCGACGCCACCCTTGTCCCGGAGCCATTGGCTGAGGGCCGATACATCCTCGTAGCGCCGAGCCACCAGAGCGGTTCGAGCACCCTCTTGCACCAGCAGCTCCGCGACCTTGGCGCCGATACCGCGACCGGCACCCGTCACCAACGCCACCCGACCAGCGAGGGGCTCCCAGCCGTTGGGGTCGAGGGAGGAGCCGACTGCCCCGTCTTCCCGCTTCAGTGCATTGCCTGCCTTCGCGCGTCGCGTTGCCGCAGGGAGTGTCCAGCAGGCCTGCTTATCCGAGATCAGCCGTCATGTCAACGACCGATGCCGATCGCTTTGCGTGGTGGCTGACGCGACCCGTTCACATGGCACTCGTGGGCGTCTACTGACACGTCACCTCACCTGACCTCCCCCTCGCCTCCCTGACTGCCGCACTATGCTCAAGGCGCCGGGCCGATGCCCGGTTCGAGGCCGTGACCGCATCGCACGAGGGCACGGCTTTCGACGTTGTTCCCAATGCAAACGCGACATCCGGTCGGGCCTTATGTCAATGTCACACCAGCGCAGCGGTCCCAAGTACCCGAAGCAGCCGAAGCAGCCGACACCTCGGGCGCGTGCCGCTGCAGCCGGACCCTCACGTATGCGTCGCCCAGCATCTGTGCCAAGAGTACGCCTGTGTCGTTGAGCAATGAGCCAAAGGCTCCGGCCGTCCTCATCCTCCACGACGCAATGTCGGACATGGGTACGATCCGTTGGGCGAATACCCTCGCGGAACATTGGGTCTCGTTTGGCCTTGCTGTCACCGTCTTCTCCCTTCTCGACCGGGATGGTGTTCCCCTGGCCGCGCCCCCAGCGGGAGTCCGGCTTTTGCGCGGAGGAGCGCCCGGCGAACGTATGCGTCGAGCCGTGCCGCGGTCAGTACGCGGCCTCGTCAATGCCGTCGGGCATGCCCAGATCGTGGTGGCAGCCACCGAGGTCGGCTGGTCCGTGCCCTTGGCTTACGTCCTATCTCGATTGCGTCGCCCCGCTCTACTGCTGATGGTGCAGTCCATCATGGAGCGTTCGACTGGCATGTGGTTTCCGGAATGGAGGCGGGGCCTATGGCGGCACTGCATCGGGCACGCTGGTGCCGTGGTTGCTGGGTCCAGCGGCTCAGCCAATTCGGTATTGGCGTTGGGGGTCCCTCCCGAACGAGTATTCGTACTCGCCCCCGGGCACGGTGTGGACGAACTGCGACGGCGTGGTTTCGCTACTGCTGCTAGGGTTGTCGTCGGGGCTGGACCAGTCGTCGTAGCCGGCGGCGAGCTACCCCCCGCGAAAGGCTACGACCTGTTGTTGCGGGCAGTGGCGAGCGTGCGCGCCCGCGGGTTGCTGGCCCGCCTGGTCATTTTCGGTGAGGCTCCTGAGCGAACGGCACTGGAGCGCCTGACGGCTGACCTCGGCCTCTCGGACGCTGTGGTGCTCGCGGGCTTCGTATCGGAGATATTGCCGGCGCTATCGGCTGCCGATCTTTTTTGTCTATCGTCGCGCTTCGAGGGCTCTCGCTCTGCCTGCTCGAGGCCCTGGCGCTCGCCGTCCCCACGGTGGCCAGCGACGCCATCGGCGGCGCGCCGCGATTTCTATTGGACGGCGGCAGGTTGGGAGAGCTCGTGCCAGCAGAGTCGGCACAGGCGCTGGAAGGGGCCATCGCGCGGCACCTGGAGCATCCGGAAGTGCTCCGCGCGAGCGCCTCCGATGGCCCCGATCAGGCGAGGCGCTTTTCCCTCGATCGGTCGGCGCGGGCGTACCTGGACTTATTCGCGTCGCTGGTATCAGAACCGTTGTCCAGGGCCACCCTGGTCGCGCCGTAAGTGGCTGACACCAAAGGTGTCGGTCCGAATACCGCACTGAGTGTCCACCGCCGGAGCAGTAGAGGGGTCCACCGCCGGAGTAGTACAGGTGTCGCGGCCAAGCTTGCCCGACGGGCTGGTTGGAGCGTGGCCGATCAGGTGCTCTCAAGCTTGTCCAATTTCGGGCTCGCCGTCCTCGTCGCCCGCAGGCTCAGCAGCGATGCCTATGGTGCCTTTGCACTCGCCTTTTCCGTGTACGCGTACGCGGTGACAATCTCGCGTCTGCTCGTGAGCCAGCCGCTGATGATCTGCTACAGCGGCTCGAGCCGTACCGAGTTCGCCAGGGCCGCCCGACAGTCGACTGGGGCGGCCTTGGGGTTTGCCCTCCCAATCGGGCTCGTTACCCTCATCGCCGGTATCGTTGGCGGCGGCGCCCTGGGCGCGCCATTGATCACCACCGCCGTGCTGTTGCCGGGCCTTTTCCTACAGGACGCCTATCGCATGGTCTTTTTCACGATGGGCCGTCCGGCGGCTGCGGCCGCCAACGACGCCATGTGGGCCGTGACGCAGGTCGCTGGAGTGCTGATAGTCAACGCACTTGGCGGCGGCAGCGCGGAAGCCTATCTTTGGGCTTGGGGCATAGCCGGCTGCGTCGCGGCCGTGCTAGGCGGTGTACAGGCGGGCCTTTGGCCAGCTCCGCGGGAGACGCTGCGATGGCTGCGGAGACACACGAAGCTGACTCGCTACTCCGTCACCGAGGTCGTCTTCCTCAATGGTGCCAACCAGCTGACGCTATTCCTCGTGGCCGCGATCGGTGGGTTGTCCGTCGTCGCGGCGCTGCGGGGAGCTCAAGTGCTCACCGCCCCGACGACTGTCTTGACACTGGGCACGATGGCATTCGTCGTTCCGGAGATGGCGCGTCGGCCCTCGCTGACCGGGTCACGACTGATTCGAGCCGGCCTGCTGATTTCTGTGCCGGTGGCAACGTTGATGCTCTTGTGGGGGTCGTTCTTGCTATTGCTCCCCGGAAGTCTGGGCCGCCTGCTGCTCGGTGACACTTGGGCAGGCACTCATGGGATCTTGCTCCCCACGGTCGTCGGCATGGTAGCGGGAGTGGCATCCCTAGGCGCCTCCAGCGGCGTCTACGCGAAGGGCGGTGTGAAGGTTCTGTTCCCACTCATGCTCCTGGGCGCGCCGGTCTACCTCGTCGCTGGACTCGTCGGCGTCCTGACGGCGGGCGCCTACGGCACAGCCGTCGGACTGGCCGTGGCAGCGGCCTACGGCAGCGTCGTGTCCTGGGTGCGCTTCACCAGGGTCGCCCGCGACTCGGCGCTCGGCGCACCCGCCGGCGCCGGCGGTGGGCTGTCACCACAACCCCGGCCCGGGGACACATGATTTCGGTTGGTGGGCCGGCCGCCGTTCAGGATCAGTTCGCCGGGAAGCGGCGATGGGACGGACATGGATCGCGTCAACACCTGCCACGAGAGCCAAAGCAGGAGGAACGCAGATGGCCAAGACAGGCGGATCTGCGCTGGCCTTCGGCGTCGTGCGTTCAGGGCACGAGCCACTTTCGCGCTGGCAGCAACAAACCGTAGACGCGCTACGGAC
>JBDUBV010000153.1:0-6374 GCA_040003795.1 Pseudonocardiales bacterium
AGATCAGCCGCCACGACGCGGGCTTCGCCGTGCTCGATCCCGAGCCGACCGACGTCCGGGCGCTGACTCGCCGGGTGGTCGACGCCCTCCGTCCGGTGGCAGCTCGCTTCGGCAGCGACGTCGCGGTATCGCTGCCTGAGGCCCGGGTGATCGCCGAGGTCGACCCCCGGCGGGTCGAGCGGGTGCTGCGCAACCTGATCGGCAACGCCCTCGAGCACAGCGAGGGCCGCGAGGTCCAGGTAACCCTGGCCGGGGGTGACGAGGCGATTGCGCTCACTGTGCGCGATCACGGGGTCGGGCTGCGCCCGGAGGACTACTCCCGGGTGTTCCACCGGTTCTGGCGGGCCGACCCCTCCCGCGCCCGGCAGGTGGGTGGCACCGGCCTCGGGCTGTCGATCAGCCTGGAGGACGCCCGGCTGCACGGAGGGTGGCTGCAGGTGTGGGGAGCCATCGGGCGCGGGGCGCAATTCCGCCTCACCCTGCCGGCGCACCGCGGCCAACTACTCACCGGGTCGCCGCTGCCGCTCGAGCCGGTCGATGAGGAGCCGAAGTCGGCGACCCCCACCAGAGGCGGCCGTGGGTAGCCGCCTGCGCCGGTTCGCGCTCCCGACACTGGTCGCGATCGGCGCGATGCTGGCCGCAGCCTGCTCCGACGTCCCGTCGCACAGCCACGCGGTCCGGGTGCGCGGCATCGCCCCCGGTGTGGCCGATGCCGATCCGGAGGTGCGCCAGCAGCCCCGCACCGCCGCCCCGGGGGACACTCCCGAGCGCGTCGTCCGCGGCTTCCTCGCTGCCGGCAAGAGCGCCCAGGACCGCCACGCCATCGCCCGGACCTATCTCGCGCCGAGTGCTGCGTCGTGGAACGACCTGGGCCCGATCCGCATCGTCGCCGTCGCCGGCGAGCGGGTGATCCTCGGCCCGACGACCACCAGGGTCGTCGTCAGCGGCCACTACCAGGCTCGGCTCGACAACGACCTCGCCTACGTTCCCGACGATCGGGCGCTGACGCTCGACCTGGTGCTCACCCGAACCGAGGGGCAGTGGCGGATCACCAACCCGCCGCCTGGCGTGCTGCTGCCGACCACCGACTTCCAGGCCGTCTACAAGCCCCTGGACCTGTACTTCCTCGCCCCCGGCGGCAACACGGTGATCCCCGACAAGCGCTATTTCGACGTCAAGCAGGCGGTGCTGCCCACCCAGATGGCCACCCGGTTGCTGGCCGGGCCCTCTGCCTGGCTCACTCCCGGCGTCCGGACGGCCTTCCCACCGGGGACCCGGCTGCGCTCCAACGTCATCAGGGACGGTGACCTCTTCGTCGTCGACCTCAGCGTCGAGGTACTGGCCGCATCTCGCGGCCAGCAGTCGGAGTTGGCGGCACAACTGGTCTGGACGCTGGCCAAGCAGTTCTCAGTCAGCGGTGTCCGGATCCTGGCTGACGGCCGGCCCCTGCGGGTGCGGAACCAAAGCGGTGACGTGCCCAGGGACGCCTATGCCTCCTACAACCCCCGGGTGCTCACCTCCGTCGTCGCGGGTTACTACCTGGCCGGCGGCGCGGTTCGTACGACGACCGAGCCCGGCACCGCCGATCCGCCCACCCCGCCCGCGACGGGCCTGACCACGGCCGCCATCTCCGCCGATCTCGGCACGCTGGCGGGCGTCCGGCGACGGGGTCCGCGGATGGAGTTGGCCATCGGCCCGGCCCAAGGCCTGTTGACACCAAGACTGGTTGCCACGTCGGTGACCCGGCCCACCTGGGAGCCGAGCGCGGACGCGGTCTTCGTAGCGCTCAACGACGGTTCGATCCGGCGCGTCGGCACCGACGGCGGCCTGGCCACCGTCGGCGCACCACGACCGGCCGCCCTGCGGCAGGTGACGGCGCTGGCGCTGTCGCGCGACGGCGTCCGGATGGGCGTCGTCGCCGGGCCGCCGGGTCACCGGCGGCTGTTGCTCGCCGTACTTTCCCGGACCGGCACCAGGATCAGCCTGAGCGGGCTGCGCGACGTGGCGCCGAGCCTGACCGACGTGATCGACGTGACCTGGGCCGACGAGGACCACGTGTTGGTGATCGCCCGGCGTGTCGACGGCCCGGCCGAGCCGTACGGCCTGACGCTCGACGGAGCGAGCATCAGCGAACAGCCGACGAGCGGACTGCCCGGCACGCCGACCCGGGTTGCCGCCGCCCCCGGCGAGCCTGACCTCGTCGAGGCCGGCGGGCGGATCTGGCGGCGACAGGGCAGCTTGTGGGAGTCCCCCGTCGAGGGTGGTGCCCGATTGGCGGGCAGCGCCCCCTTCTACCCCGGCTGAGCATCCACAGATCGCTGTCCCGACCGCCACCGGTGCCCAAGAGTTGGCAGGCTCGGCTGGTGCTCGGCCGTGCGTTGCTCGACCTCGTCCTGCCTGCCGACTGCGCGGGATGCGGAATGCCGGGCCGGACGATCTGCGTTGCCTGCGCCGACGTGCTGGCCGCGCCCGCGCTTCCGGTCATGCCCGATCCCCGGCCGGTCGGCTTCCCGCCCTGCTGGGCAGTGGCCACCTACGGGGGCCCGGCGCGGTCGGCGCTTCTGGCATACAAGGAGCGCGGCCGGGCCGACCTGCTTCCCGCCCTCGGGGCGGCGCTGGCCGGTGCCGTGCTGGCCGGCCCGGTCGGCACGTGCCGGCACCCAGGCCCGTTCGTTCTCGTGCCCGTGCCGTCGCGGACATCGGCGGTCCGCGAGCGAGGGGGCGACACAACGCTGGAGCTGGCTCGCTCCGCCGCGGCGGTGCTGCGCCGGGCAGGAGTGCCCGCCCGCGCCCGGCCCGGGCTCCTGCTGGCCCGGGCGACCCTGGACTCGGCCGGCCTGGATGCCGTCAGCCGCGCGGCCAACCTGGGCGGTGCCATGACCGGACGCGAGCGCCTGCTGCGTACCGCCGGTGCCCGCCGCCTGGTTGTCGTCGACGACCTGGTGACTACCGGCGCAACGCTGACCGAGGCCGGCCGGGCGCTGGCAGCCGCGGGTCATCGGCCGTGCGCGGCTGCCGTCATCGCCGCAACTGCCCGGCGGCTGCGGGTTGGGCTCGGCGCCGCACCGGACTAGCGTCAGCTGACAACGCCACATCGCCGCCTGCACACCCACAAGTCACGGACGTGATCCCGGGAGGTACGCGTGGACATCGCCGTCAAGGGCCGCAACGTCGAGGTGCCCGACCACTACCGGCAGCACTGCACCGACAAGCTGGAGCGGGTCGAGCGCTACGACCGCAAGCTGATCCGCATCGACGTCGAACTCTTCCACGAGCCCAACCCGCGGCAGTCCCACGCCTGCCAGCGGGTCGAGATCACCTGCAAGTCTCGTGGTCCTGTCGTGCGCTCCGAGGCCTGCGCCGAGACGTTCTACGCGGCCTTCGACAAGGCCTTGGACAGGTTGCAGAATCGCCTCCGCCGGTCGGCCGACCGCCGGCGCGTGCATCACGGCCTGCGGACTCCGACGTCGGTGGCGGTGGCGACGGCGGTCGACGGTCAGGCGGACGCGGAGACCGCGAGCCCGACCGCCGATCCAGAGGTCGAGGATCACCTGCCGGGCCGGGTGGTGCGGGACAAAGAGCACGCTGCCGGGCCGATGTCGATCGACCAGGCGCTGTTCGAGATGGAACTCGTCGGCCACGACTTCTACCTCTTTGCCGACTCGGCCAGCGGACTGCCCAGCGTCGTCTACCGGCGCAAGGGCTACGACTACGGAGTCATTCGACTGTCGGCCGATATTCCCTGACGTGAGATGATCCGGACGTGGCCGGTGATCCGATAGCTAAGCAAGCGGCCCTGGAGCCGATTCGCGTGCTCGTCGTCGACGATCACGCGCTGTTCCGGCGTGGCCTGGAGATGGTTCTCGAGCAGGAGCCCGACATCGAGGTCGTCGGCGAGGCAGGTGACGGCGCCCAGGCGGTGCAGAAGTCCATCGAGACCGCCCCGGACATCGTCCTGATGGACGTCCGAATGCCCAAGGGCAGCGGCATCGAGGCGTGCCGCGCCATCAAGGAGGCAGTCCCGTCCGCCAAGATCATCATGCTGACGATCAGCGACGAGGAGCTCGACCTCTACGAAGCGATCAAGGCGGGCGCGACCGGCTACCTGCTCAAGGAGATCTCCATCGAGGAGGTAGCCTCCGCCATTCGCGCTGTGCAGAACGGCCAGTCGCTGATCAGCCCGTCGATGGCCTCCAAGCTGCTGACCGAGTTCGCGATCATGGTCAAGCGCGGCGACGAGAAGGAGCAAGTGCCCACCCCGCGGCTGACCGACCGCGAGATGGAGGTGCTCCGGCTGGTCGCTCGCGGGATGAACAACCGCGACATCGCCAAGGATCTGTTCATCAGCGAGAACACCGTCAAGAACCACGTCCGCAACATCCTCGAGAAGCTGCAGTTGCACTCGCGGATGGAAGCGGTTGTCTATGCCGTGCGCGAGAAGCTGCTCGAGATCACCTGAGCCACCTGACCACGTGCCCACCACCACCGCCGCGCCACCCGCCGTGCTGACCCGCTCCGACCGGGTCATCGTCTTCGGCGGGCTCGGCGCTGTCGCCCTGGCCGGGGTGACCCGCTTCGTCGACCTCGGGTCGGTGACAGCATTTGCCGTGTCGGCGGTCGCAGTGGCGCTGCTGGCATCGCTGGTCGGCCGCAGCGTCGAGCAGCTCGGCGACCGGTTCGGGGCCGGCGCCACCGGGGTACTGCAGAGCGCTCTGGGCAACCTGCCCGAGCTGTTCATCGGCATCTTCGCGCTGCGAGCCGGCCTGGTGCAGGTGGTCCAAGCCGCCATCATCGGGTCGATCCTCGGCAACATCCTGCTCGTGCTCGGCTTGGCGTTCCTGGTCGGCGGCCTCAAGCACGGCCGGCAGAAGTTCAACTCCACCCGGGCCCGCACGGCCATCGCGATGCTGATCCTTGCCGTCGCGGCGATGGTCATCCCCAGCCTCGCGCACGACGTGCACTCGGCCGCGGCCAGGCACGAGCAGGCCCTGTCCTCGATCGTCGCGGTCGTGCTGCTGGTGGTCTTCGCCTGCTCTGTGCCGGCCTCCCTCCGGCGCGACCCCAACGACAAGCCCGACCATGAGGCCGTGGCACCGCGCTGGCCGTTATGGCTGGCCGTGGGCCTACTGACCGTGGCCAGCGTTCTGGCAGCCCTGGTCTCCGACTGGTTCGTGCACGCCCTGACACCGGCCATCGAGGCGCTCAACATCAGCCAGGCCTTTGCCGGCCTGGTCATCGTCGCGATCGCCGGGAACGCGGTGGAAAACGTCGTCGGGATCCAGTTGGCGGCTCGCAACCAGGCCGATTACGCACTGTCGGTCATCATCAACAGCCCACTGCAGATCGCCCTCGTCCTCGCCCCGGTCCTGGTGTTGATCAGTACGGTGATCGGTGGGGCGACGCTGACCCTGGTGTTCGCCCCGATGCTGGTTGCCGCGGTTGCGCTGTCCGTCATCACTACGGCTTTCATCATCATCGACGGCGAGTCGATCTGGCTCGAAGGTGCCGCCCTGCTGGGGCTCTACGGCGTGATCGCGGCGTCCTTCTGGTGGGGCTGATCGCGCACAATCGAGAGCAGGACGACGTCGTAGCGGCCGTCCGGCCCGGGCAGGCCCTGCCGCAGGACCCCCTCGCGCCGGAAGCCGGCCGCCGCTGCCGTGCGCAGGGACGCCCGGTTGGTCACGACGACCCCCGCCGTGACGCGGGCCAGTCCCACCTCGGTCAGCGCCCACCCGGCGACCAGCGGTAACGCCCGGCGCATGAGCCCCCGGCCGCGGCAGGCCGGGTGCAGGGCGTAGCCGACCTCGCCGACGGCGATCTCGGGCTCCGTCAACCGCAGGCAGATGTGGCCTGCGTACTTCCCGCCGGCAGTGATCGCGAACCGCGCCTCGGTGCCGGCCAGCCAGCGGGCCGCCACGCCGGCGGCCCGCCGCTGCGTGTCTGTCAGCTCGGGCACGATCGGCGAGATCGACCACCGGAGGACCTCCGGATCGGTGCACTCGACGTGCCAGTCGGCGGCGTCCTCGGCCCGCATCGGCCGGAGCACGACGGTGCCGTCCGAGAGCGTGTCAACGTCGGGTAGCAGCCGGGGGGCCGGCCTCTCGGGGTCGTCCCGGAGGCGGCCGAAGATCAACATGTCAGTCTGCTTCCCCCCACATCTGCCAGCCCGCCGGCTGCGGCTCTCGAACCGGAATCCGGCCCGCAGGGCGACCCGCTGCGACGCGACGTTGTCCTCCGCCGCCTGCAACTGGATGCGTTCGAGACCCAGCGTGGCGAAGCCCCATGCGGCCAGCGCCGCGAGTGCCTCGGCGGCGAAGCCCGATCCCCTCGCCTGCGGTGCCAGCCAGTAGCCGGCGGCCGCCGTGCGGTTGACC
>JBDUBV010000154.1:0-6371 GCA_040003795.1 Pseudonocardiales bacterium
GTTCGCCTCGGTGGTCGCCGACGCCTATCTCGCCCTCAAGGCCGAGGGCCGGCTCTGACCTAACATGCCAAGCATGCAGCGCGCCGGGCGGTCGGCAGCACCAGCCCCGCTCGACATGATCCAGAACCTGATCAACAGCCGCACGCTGGAGCCTCCGGTGGAGGAGTTGCGCTCGCCCGCGGCGCTGGCCCGATGGTTTGCCGGCGAGGGGCTCGGCTCCCCCGCGATGGCAGTGACGGCCGTTGACCTGCAGCGGGTCGTCGCGGTCCGCGAGGGCCTGCGTGCCCTGATGCTCGGCCACGGCGGCGCCTCACCTGACATGGCACTGGTCGACGCCCTGGACGCCGTCGCGAGGACAGTGCAACTGCACGTGTCCTTCGACGTGGCGGGCGGCCTGCAGCCGGCCGCCCGGCGCGAGGTCGACATCGCCCTCGGCTGGCTGCTCGTCGTCGTCGAGGACGCCCGCTCCGACGGCAGGTGGGCCCGGCTCAAGGGGTGCCGGGAGCCGACCTGCCAATGGGTCTTCTATGACACTTCCAAGAACCGGTCGGGCCGGTGGTGCTCGATGTCGACCTGCGGCAACAGCAACAAGCAGCGTGCCCAGATGCAGCGCCGGCGGGCTCGGCAGCCCGCCGCGCCGGGGCGGCGGTCCGGCTAGGCCACCGGCGCAACGTCCTCGCGGCGGCCGACCGCCAGGTCACCGGTCACACCGGCGAGCGACGCCCTGCCGCCGAAGCCCACCACGTAGGCGATGAAGGCCGCCTCGGCGAGGACGCCGATAGCCAGCCGGGCCCAGGTCGGCAGCGGGGAGGGGGTGACGAAGGCCTCGATAACGCCGCTCGCGGCCAGCACCATCACCAGGCCCATGGCGATGACGATTGCAGCGCGACTCTCCTCGGCCAGCGCCCGGCCACGCGGGCGCCGCCCGGGGTCGATCCAGGTCCAGCCCAGTCGCAGCCCGGCCCCCGCTGCCACGAAGACAGCGGTCAACTCCAGGATGCCGTGCGGGCTGATCAGGCCGAAGAACTCCCCGGAGTGGCCATTGCCGACCATGATCCCGCCGACGATCCCGACGTTGACCGCATTGTCGAACAGGAAGTACAGCGCCGGCAGGATGAGCACACCGGAGAGCAGCGTGATGGCGGCCAGCAACGCGTTGTTGGTCCACACGTGCAGGGCGAACGACCCGGCAGCGCCGTCGGAGTAGTAGCTGGCGAAGTCGTGGTTGACCAGTTGCTGGATCTCCTGCGGGGTTGCGAGCTTGCTCTGTACGGCGGGATGTGAGGCCACATAGCCGATCAGGCCGAAGGAGACGAGGGAGAACGCTGTACCGACCCCGCACCACCACCGCCACGCACGGAACACCGCGACGGGGAAGGTGACGCTGAAGAAGTCGGCCACGTCCTTCCAGGCCGGCGCCGATCCACCCGCCACCGAGCTTCGCGCCCTCGCCACCAGGGTCGACAGCCGCGCGATGAGGCCGGCGTCCGGCGAACGGGTCTGCACCACGGACAGGTGGGTCGCTACCCGCTGGTAGAGCCCGACCAGCTCGTCGACCTCGGCGCCGCTGAGCCGGTTGCGGCCGACCAGGGTCTCGAGGCGTCGCCACTCCGCGTCGTGCGCGACGACGAAGGCATCCAGATCCACCTAGGAAGCCTATCCGGCACACTGGAGCCCTCCGTACGCCTCGACCGCTGGGGGACGCGCTTGAGCGAGATCGTCACCGGCGAGGCCGTCGCCCTCGAGTTGCGGCTGGCCAAGCTGCCATCACGGCTGCTGGCCGCTTTCATCGACCTGATGCTGCAGCTCATGCTGCTGTACCTCGTCGAGATCCTTGGGCTGGTCGTCCTCGCCGGCGCCGACGAGGGGCTGGCGGTGGCCCTGATCATCCTGATGATCGTGGCGATCTTCGTCGGCTATCCCGTGACGATGGAGACTCTCACCCGCGGCCGTACGCTGGGCAAGATGGTCATGGGCATCCGGGTCGTCCGCGAAGACGGCGGCCCCATCGGCTTCCGGCAGGCCCTGGTACGCGGACTGTTCGCCGGCCTGCTGGAGAAGCCGGGGCTGCTCTTCGCGGGGCTCACCGCCGTCATCGGCATCCTGACCATGCTCATCTCCACCAAGGGCAAGCGGGTCGGGGACCTCGCGGCGGGCACGGTGGTCCTGCAGGAGCGGGTGCCGGCGACCAAGATCGCCTACTACGCGCAGATGCCGCCTCCCCTGGCCGGCTGGGCGGCGACCCTGGACATCACCGGGGTGGACGACAGCCTCGCCCTCTCGGTGCGGCAATTTCTCTCCCGGTTGGCGCAGCTCGACGACTCCGCCAGGGCCGAGCTCGGCGAGCGGCTCTCGACCGCAGTCGCGGCCGTGACGACTCCCCCGCCACCTCCCGGCACCCCGGGCTGGGCCTACCTCAGCGCCGTGCTGGCCGAGCGCCGACGCCGCGAGGAGCAGCGGCTGGCCGCCCGCCGGCCGCGGTACGGCCAGCCGCCGCAGTACGGCCCCCCGCAGTACGGCACGCCACGCGCCGCCCGGCCCGTACCGGTGCCGGCCCCCCCACCTGGCCCGTTCACCCCACCCGGCTGAGCCGGTCCCATGCCGGCCAGCCTGTCCCATCCAGCGTTATCCCGGATAACGCTGGTTTCAGGGCGCCCACGGCGACGTTATTCCGGATAGCGCTGGACAGAGACCGCTGACCGGGGAGTGTTACGTGACATGTCCCTGTGACGCCGCACGCCACCTCACCCGGGATCAGTAGTACGCCGCGCCACTCCTATCTGCTCCCTAATCACCCGACGTAGAATTCCAGCAGAGAAATCGCGGAATGTTTCGGAGATCTCGATGATCTCGAGGTCCTTGAGGACCCTCAAGGTGCTGTCCGAGTGGGCCACCGCTGGGCTGCTCGATAACTGCCTCGATCCCCCCGTAAGGGATCCGCCGGGTCGCGATGGGCCATGGGCCCGCATGCCGATTGCGCCGGGAAGCCATGAGCTCGATGTAGACAGCCCGATCCGAGGCCACCCAGTACTCGGCACCCTTCTCGCGGAGTGTCGAAGGCGAGAAGCATCTCGCCCGGCTGGAGCACGTTGGCGTGACCTCGCCTGAACGTCCACAACAGGAGGCGAACCAGCAACCTCTCCACGACACGCACAAGGGCGCAGGATCCGCGCGCCAGGAGTGGCAGACGCCCGGCCGGCCGCGACAACTACACGCCCAGTGCCGACCGGACCGCCTGCACGATCCGCTCCACGTCGCTACCTGACAGCCCCGGGTGCACCGGCAGGGAGATCACCTCGCTGGCCACCTGGAGCGCGAACGGAGTCTCGTCGTGGGCGACCAGCGGGTGGTCACGGTAGCAGTCGTAGTCGTGCATCAGGCGGGGATAGTAGAAGCCGTTGCCGATCCCCGCTCCGGTCAGCCTCGCCGCCAGCCCGTCCCGGTCCAGGGAGGCATCCGGGGTGACCCGCACGGTGTACTGGTGCCAGACATGCTCGCGGTCCGAGGGCACCGTCGGCACCAGCAGGCCGTCGATCCCGGCCAGCCCGGCGCTCAGCGCAGCCGCGTTGGCCTGTCGCGCCTCCTTGATCGTCTTCAGGCGCCGCAGCTGCGGCAGCACCACGGCGGCCTGCAGGTCGGTCAGCCGGTAGTTGTGACCGGCGATCTCGTACTGGTAGCGCGCTCGCATCCCCTGGTTGCGCAGCAGTTGCAGCCGGTCGGCAATGTCGGCGTCGCCGGTGGTGACAACGCCGCCCTCGCCGCAGGTGATGTTCTTCGTGCCGTAGAGAGAGAACGTCCCGACCCCGTAGGACCCCGCCGCCCGCCCCCGATAGGTCGCACCCACCGACTGGGCGGCGTCCTCCACCACAGCCACCCCGTGTTTAGACGCGACGTCCATCAAGGGGTCCATGTCGGCCATCAGGCCGTACAGGTGGACCGGCAGGATGACCTTCGTACGCTCATTGAACAACGGTTCGACCGCCGCCGCGTCGAGGTTGTAGTCCGGCCCGATGTCGGCGAAGCGCGCACGGCCGCCGGCCTCCAGGATCCCGTTCAGGGTGGCGATGAAGCTGAACGGCGTGACGATGACCTCGTCGCCCGGCTGCACGTCGAGCGCCTGCATGGCGGCGACCAGGGCCGTTGTGCCGTTGTTCACCGCGACTGCGTGCGCGACACCGTGAATCTCGGCGAAGGCGGTCTCCAACTCGGCGACCCGGGGGCCCTGGGCGAGCATGCCCGAGCGCAGGACCTCGACGGCGCCGTCGATCTCCTCCTGCCCGACGTCGACTCGGCTGATCGAGATGGGAGGTAACGGCGAACTCACAGCGGTTGTCTCCTTCTACAGCGTCGGGGGGGACTGCAGGTCGTGCAGTTCGGTGCCTGGCCCCGACAGTGCCACATCTGCGGAAATGTGCAGCGACTCGGTGGCCCCGGTGGCCAGGTCGGCGATCTGGTAGTGCTCCACCGGCAGCGGCCCGGTGTCGGTGGCATGGGAGTCGGTTGCGGTCAGCGTCCACTCCTGGTCGATCAGTACGGTGGCCAGCACGCGGCCCGTGACCGCCACGAGGCGCACTCTGGCGGAGCCCCCGACGGCCAGCCGCAACGACCGGGCCGTGGCCACGAACAGCCCGGGCGACCGACCCGCGAAGCCGGCCGCCCGCGCGCTGTGCTCCGAAGCCTGGCTCAGGTCATCGGCCGCGCTGCGCAGCCAGACGGTCTCGGCGCCGCTCACCCCACCCCGCAACAGCCACCCACCGCCGGCGATCTCCACCCGGATCTGGTGCCAGCGGGAGTCCACCGTCAGGTCGATCCGGCCGCCGTCGCAGGCGGTCGAGACGTAGCGCCACCCCGATGGCCCGGCGGCGCAGTGGAAGTCCTCGGTGACTCCGTCGGTGTGCAGATAGGACCCGGCCGGCATCTACGAGCCCGCGGTCCAAGAGCTCAGATACGCCTCTTGGCCAGGGGTCAGGTCGTCGATCTGCACGTCCATCGAGGCCAGCTTGAGCCGCGCCACCTCGGCGTCGATGTGCGCCGGCACGTCGTGGACCCCGGGTGCGAGATCGGCGGCGGCGCCCACCAGCCACTCGGCGGCCAGCGCCTGGTCGGCAAAGGACATGTCCATCACGGCGGCCGGATGGCCCTCTGCAGCGGCCAAGTTGACCACCCGGCCCTCGGCAAGCAGAAACAACTGGCGGCCGTCGGGCAGGGTATAGGCGTCGGTGTGCGGCCGCACCTGCCGCGCGACGCCGACCGTCGACGCGGCCAGGCCGTCGACGTCGATCTCGACGTCGAAGTGCCCGGAATTGGCCAGGATGGCGCCGTCCTTCATCACAGCGAAGTGTTCCGGGCGCAGGACGTCGCGGTTGCCGGTGACGGTGACGAACACGTCGCCGATCGGCGCGGCCTGCGCCATCGGCAGCACCCGGAAGCCCTGCATGGTGGCGTCGAGTGCCTTGGTCGCGTCGACCTCGGTGACCACCACGTCAGCACCCAGGCCGGCCAGCCGCTGTGCGACGCCCCGACCGCAGTAGCCGTAGCCCGCGACCACGACCGTGCTGCCGGCCAGCAGGATGTTCGTCGCCCGCAGGATACCGTCCACTGTAGATTGCCCGGTGCCGTAGACGTTGTCGAACATGTGCTTGGTGCCGGTCTCGTTGACCGCGACGACCGGGAAGGCCAGGGCGCCGGCCCGTGCCATCTGGCGCAGGCGGATCACGCCGGTGGTGGTCTGCTCGCACCCTCCACGTACCCCGGCGAGCAGGTCGGGCCGCTGGTGCACGCGGGTCGTGAGATCGCAGCCGTCGTCGACGATGAGTGCCGGCCCGGAGCCCAGCGCCGCGTCGATGTGGGCGTAGTAGGTCTCTCTGTCGACGCCGGTCCGGGCGAAGACGGCGACGCCGTGGTCGACCACAAGGGACGCGGCCGTGTCGTCCTGGGTCGACAGCGGGTTGGACGCGCACAGCCGCACCTCGGCCCCGCCGGCCTGCAGGGCGCGGACCAGGTTGGCCGTCTCGGTAGTAACGTGCAGGCAGGCCGCCACCCGCAGCCCCGCGAAGGGCCGGCTGGCGGCGAACCGCTCGCGGATCTGCCGCAGCACCGGCATCGACCGGTCGGCCCAGTCGATCCGCGCCCGTCCGGCAGCGGCGAGCGAGGGGTCGGCTACATCGTGCTCAGTAGCGGTAGTGATCTGACTTGTACGGGCCATCGACCGGCACCCCCAAGTAGGCGGCCTGCTCCTCGCTGAGCCGGGTGAGCTTGACGCCGAGGGCGCCCAGGTGCAGCCGGGCGACCTTCTCGTCGAGGTGCTTGGGCAGGACGTAGACCTGCTTGTCGTAGTCGTCGGTCTTGGTGAACAGCTCGATCTGGGCGAT
>JBDUBV010000155.1:0-6357 GCA_040003795.1 Pseudonocardiales bacterium
GACTACTTCGGGGAGTCCAAGAAGGGCGGGCTGCGGATGTGGAACGACATCGTCTACGGCCGCGGCGGCCTGGCCCTGCACGCCGGTTGCAAGGTGATCCCGGTCGACGGGCAGGTCAAGACGATGCTTATCGTCGGGCTCTCCGGTACGGGGAAGACCACGACGACCTTCACCAAGCAACTCGGCAGCCAGCCGGTGCAGGACGACTTCGTGGCACTGATGCCCGGTGGCAAGGTCTACACCACGGAGAACGGCTGCTTCGCCAAGACCTTCGGCCTCGACCCGGACTTCGAGCCGGCGATCCACCACGCGACCACCCAGCCCGACGCCTACCTGGAGAACGTCTCGGTCGACGCCGCTGGCAAGGTCGACTTCTTCGATACCAGCTACACCAAGAACGGCCGCACCACCTGGCCGTTCGACTACGTCGACCCGGCTGACCCCTCCGAACTGGAGCCCGCCGAGTTCCTGCTGATCCTCAACCGCAACGAGAACATTGTGCCCGGCGTGGCCCGGCTGGACCGGGCGCAGGCGGCCGCCTACTTCATGCTCGGCGAAACGCAGGGCACCAGTGCGGGCGGCAAAGACGAGGAGGGCAAGGCGCTGCGGGTGCCGGGCACCAACCCGTTCTTCCCGCGGGTCATGGCCGACATGGGCAACCGGTTCCTCGAGCTGATGGACAGCCACCCGATGCAGGTGTTCGTCCTCAACACCGGGCGGGTCGGCGGGCCGGAGGGTGACGAGCGCAGCAAGAAGGTCAAGATCCCCCACTCGTCGGCCTTCGTCCAGGGCATCGCGACCGGGACCATCGAGTGGGAGACCGACGCCGACTTCGGCTACGAGGTGGCCACGGCGGTGCCCGGCATCGACGACGGGGAGATCTTGCAGCCGCGCCGGCTCTACGAGCGCCAGGACCGGCTGGAGGAGTACGACGAGCGCGTCGCGCAGCTGACCCGCGAGCGGGCTGCCTATCTGGCCGGCTTCCCCGGCCTCGACGAGGCGATCGTCAAGTCGGTCGGCTGAGCGCCTGGCGCTGACGAACAGAAGGGCACGGCCGGGGCCTCATCCGGCGTACCCTGCAGCCCGTGGGCCTGCGAGATCTCGTCTACCCGTTGTACGAGCGGCGGTTGCTGCGCGAGCTGCGGGGGCGTCCGTTGCCCCGCCATGTTGGTGTCATGTGCGACGGCAACCGCCGCTGGGCCAGGGCCAGCGGTGTGGACAGCCTCAGCGAGGGCTACCGGGCCGGCGGGGACAAGATCGAGCAGCTCCTCGGCTGGTGCGACCAGGCCGGCGTGGAGGTCGTCACGCTGTGGCTGTTGTCCACCGACAACCTGGCCCGGCCAGCTGCCGAGCTCGACCCGATTCTGACGGTCATCGAGACGGTCGTCAGCGATCTGGCCAAGCCGGAGCAGCGATGGCAGCTGCGGATCGTCGGTGCCCTGGACCTGTTGCCCGGTGACACCGCCCGGGTGCTCAAGGAGGCCGCCGTCCGCACGGCCGGCCGTGACGGTGCCACCGTCAACATTGCAGTCGGATACGGCGGGCGACGCGAGATCGCCGACGCGGTCCGCTCGCTGCTGCACGAGCAGGCCACCAAGGGCACCTCGATCGAGGAGCTGGCCGACGTGCTCGACGTCGACCACATCGCCGAGCACCTCTACACGCGCGGCCAGCCCGACCCTGACCTGGTCATCCGTACGTCGGGGGAGCAGCGGCTGTCGGGTTTCCTCCTCTGGCAGAGCGCCCACTCGGAGTTCTACTTCTGCGATGCCTACTGGCCGGACTTCCGGCGGGTTGATTTCCTCCGCGCGCTGCGCGCGTACGCCGCCAGGCACCGGCGGTTCGGCGGCTGAAAGATTCCCGGCGTCGCCCCCTTCGTCCGCGCGTGTCGGGGGTGGCCGGGGGCGGGGCCGTCGTACGGTCTTGCCGTGGCCGAACGCCGAACGTACGTCCTCGACACCTCGGTCCTGCTGTCGGACCCCGCCGCACTGGGCCGTTTCGCCGACCACGATGTCGTGCTCCCGTTGGTGGTGGTGGGCGAGCTCGAGGCCAAGCGCAACCATCCCGAGCTCGGGTGGTTCGCCCGCCAGGCGCTGCGGTTGCTCGACGACTTGCGGGTGCGCCATGGACGGCTCGACCAGCCGGTCCCGGTGGGCGAGCTCGGTGCCACGCTAAGGGTGGAGCTCAACCACGCCGACGCCAGGATCCTCCCGGCCGGGTTCCGCACCGATGACAACGACGGGCGCATCCTGACGGTCGCGCTGAATCTGCGGGCCGAGGGGCACGACGTCGTGCTGGTCACCAAGGACATGCCGATGCGGGTCAAGGCCGCCTCGCTCGGCCTGGTGGCCGACGAGTACCGCGCCGAGCTGGCGGTCGACAGCGGATGGACCGGGATGGCCGAGGTCACCCTCACCGACGCCGAGTTGGCGACCCTGTACTCCACGGACCGCATCGAGCTGCCGGCCGCCGGTGAGCTGCCCTGCCACACCGGGCTGGTGCTGCTGTCCGGCCGGGGCTCGGCGTTGGGCCGGGTCGCCGCCGACAAGTCGGTGCGGCTCGTGCGGGGCGACCGCGAGGCCTTCGGCCTGCACGGGCGCTCGGCGGAGCAGCGCGTCGCCCTGGATCTGCTCCTCGACCCCGAGATCGGCATCGTCTCCCTGGGCGGGCGAGCCGGCACCGGCAAGTCGGCCCTGGCGCTGTGCGCCGGCTTCGAGTCAGTGCTCGAGCGCCGGCTGCACAAGCGAGTAGTGGTATTCCGGCCGCTCTACGCCGTCGGGGGGCAGGACCTCGGCTACCTGCCCGGCAACGAGGGGGAGAAGATGGCCCCCTGGGCTCAGGCGGTGTTCGACACCCTGGGCGTGCTGGTCTCCGCCGAGGTGGTCGAAGAGGTACTCGCGCGGGGCATGCTCGAGGTCCTTCCGCTGACCCACATCCGGGGCCGTTCGCTGCACGACGCCTTCGTCATCGTCGACGAGGCACAGTCCCTGGAGCGTGGGGTGCTGCTCACGGTCCTCTCGCGACTGGGTCAGGGCTCGCGGGTGGTGCTCACGCATGACGTCGCCCAACGTGACAACCTGCGGGTCGGTCGGCACGACGGGGTAGCAGCCGTGATCGAGGCGCTCAAGGGCCATCCGCTGTTCGCCCACGTCACCCTGACCCGCTCCGAGCGCTCGCCGATCGCCGCGCTGGTGACCGAGATGCTGGAGGATCTGGCCCTCTGAGCCTGCCCGCCTGCTCCCCGTTCGTACCGGTGTCGGCTGTGTCGAATCTCACGAAACGCGCGTTCAGCGTGACATACGGCCGCCGGTGTCGCAGGGTCGAGACGCCCTGAAACACCCCGGCGGCCGCCAGAGTGCCGCCCGCACGGAGAGCCGCAAAGAGCCGGCTGCCGTGGTAGCAACCCCGCCCGGTGCGGGATCCGGGGGTGTCGCCAGGACGCGCGCGGCCCGTTCCCCGGCTGTGGCGTCCTCGACGAGAGGACAGCTCACCTTGAACCGCATGAACATCTTTGGGGCGAGCCTTGCCTTGACCAGTTTGAGCAGTGTCCTGGTCGCAACGGCGTCGTCCCGCAGCGGAAACTCGCCGACCGTTTCTGGCGCGACCGCTATCGCGGTCCCCGCCGAGTTGGTGATGACGCGGCAGGACCGGCGCGACATCGCCGCCACCCGGCGCGACTATCGCGTCGCTGCTGCCGCTCGACAGGCCGCCGCAGCGAAGGCAGCGGCAGCCAGGGCCGCCGCAGCGAAGGCGGCAGCCCTGCGCGCAGCCGCAGCCCGGCGGGCCGTGGCCCGCGCAGCGGCAGCCAGAGCCAGAGCCAGCCGCAGCGTGGCGCGCGTGCCGATCGCCAGCGGCGACCCGCGTGGCATCGCCCTGGACATGCTGCCCAGCTTCGGCTGGTCGGCTGCCGCGGAGTTCCCGTGCCTGGACTCGCTATGGCTGCGGGAGAGCGGTTGGCGAGTCAACGCCGCTAACGCCTCCGGCGCGTATGGCATCCCGCAGGCGCTGCCCGGCTCGAAGATGGCTGCCTACGGCGCCGATTGGCAGACCGACCCGCGGACCCAGATCACCTGGGGCCTGCACTACATCCAGGGCAGGTACGGCTCGCCGTGCGGCGCCTGGTCACACTTCCAGACCAACGGGTGGTACTGACAACCGTCAGTTGTGCGGTTCCTGAGCCGGTCCGGACTCCTCGGCGGCCCTGGTCATGGCCAGCACGTCCAGCGCTCGGTCGAGCTCGTCCTCGGTCAGCCGGCCGCCGAGCAGGTGGCCGCGCTCGACCACGACCTCGCGGATGGTCTTGCCTTCGGCCAGCGACTGCTTGACCACCTTGGCGGCCTCCTCGTAACCGAGGTAGGCGTTGAGCGGGGTCACCACAGACGGCGAGCTCTCCGCGTAGCGCCGGCAGCGCTCCTCGTCGGCGGTGATGCCGTCGATGCAGCGGTCGGCCAGCAGCCGGCTTATGACGGACAGCAGCCGCACGGACTCGAGCACGTTGCGGGCGATGACGGGCAGATTGACGTTGAGCTCGAAGTTGCCCGCTGCGCCGCCGAAGGCAACCGCTGCGTCATTGCCGATGACCTGCGCGACGACCTGGCAGACCGCCTCGGCGATGACCGGGTTGACCTTGCCGGGCATGATCGACGACCCCGGCTGCAGGTCGGGCAGGTGGATCTCCGCCAGGCCGGTGTTCGGCCCCGAGGCCATCCAGCGCAGGTCGTTGGCGATCTTGTTGAGGCTGACCGCGATCGTCCGCAGCACACCCGACGCCTCGACCAGGGCGTCCCGGGAGGCCTGCGCCTCGAAATGGTTGCGGGCCTCTGTCAGCGGCAGGCCGAGGTCATCGGCCAGCAGCGCGATGACCCGGCGCGCGAAGCCGGCCGGCATGTTGATGCCGGTGCCCACCGCGGTGCCGCCCAGGGGCAACTCGCCGATCCGGGGCAGGGCGGCGGTGATCCGCTCGACGCCCAACCGCAGCGCCGCCGCATAGCCGCCGAACTCCTGTCCGAGCGTCACCGGGGTGGCGTCCATCAGGTGGGTGCGCCCGGACTTCACGACGTCGGCGAACTGCGCCGCCTTGCCCTCCAGCGCCGCTGCCAGGTGCTCCAGAGCCGGCACCAGGTCGCGGACGAGCGCCTGGGTCGTGGCGATGTGCATCGCCGAGGGGAAGGTGTCGTTGGATGACTGCGATGCGTTGACGTGGTCGTTGGGGTGCACCGGCCGGCCCAAGCGCTCGGTGGCCAGCGTGGCGATGACCTCGTTGGCATTCATGTTCGTCGAGGTGCCCGAGCCGGTCTGGAACACGTCGACGGGGAAGTGCTCGTCCCAATCGCCGCGGGCCACCTCTGCCGCCGCGTCGTGCACGGCCCCGGCGATCTCGGCGTCGAGCACACCTAGGTCGGCGTTGACGGTGGCCGCTGCCCCCTTGATGGCGGCGAGGGAGTGGATCAGGTCCGGATCGACCCGGCGGCCGGAAACCGGGAAGTTCTCCACCGCCCGTTGCGTCTGGGCCCGCCACTTGGCGCCGGCCGGCACGCGGACCTCGCCCATCGAGTCGTGCTCGACCCGGTAGTCCTGCTCCGCCACGCCGGCTCCTGAAGTTGGTTTCCCGTCGATGCTAGCCAGCCTCGGCAGGGGGACCGCCTCAGTGGTCGCGAGGAGCGCCCAGCGGGTTCTTGTTCTCGGCCTTGGACTTCTTGGCGGCGCGCTTCTCCTTCAGCGTCTTGCCGACCTTCTTCTCGCTGGCCTTCGGTTTGGACTTCTCGCCCATGATGACTCCTTTGTTGGCCCACCCGACAGTATCTGAGCAGCGTCAGTCGTGGTGCTGATAATCGATCGAGCTGTAGGCCCGCAACTTGGTCAGCGAATGCTCGCTGTCGACCACCCTGATGGTGCCGCTGCGGGAGCGCATGACGATGGACTGGGTACGCACGCCGCCGCCGCGGTAGCGCACCCCTCTGAGCAGGTCGCCGTCGGTTATCCCGGTCGCCACGAAGAACACGTTGTCGGAGACCACCAGGTCCGCGATATGCATCACTCTGCCGGGCTCGTGGCCGGCCTCAAGGGCCTTGTGCCGCTCGGCGTCGTCGGTGGGCCAGAGGATGCCCTGCTGGACGCCGCCCAGGCACTTGATGGCGCAGGCGGAGATGATGCCTTCCGGGGTGCCGCCGATGCCCATCATCAGGTCGACGCCGGTGCCCTCCCGCGCCGCCATGATCGCCCCTGCGACGTCACCGTCGGTGATGAACTTGATCCTGGCCCCGGCCGCGCGGACGTCGGCTACGAGTTGATCGTGGCGCGGGCGGTCGAGGATGCACACGGTGACGTCCTCGACCTCGCCGCCCTTGGCCTTGGCGA
>JBDUBV010000156.1:0-6314 GCA_040003795.1 Pseudonocardiales bacterium
CCGTCTCGGGAGGACGCCCGGCGGTGATCAACCGGCTGTGCAGCTCGGTGGTCAGCTGGTGGATAGCACGGGTGATCTCGGTGTTGGTCTTGAGTTCCAGCTCCTGCTCGGTGAAGTCGTGGTCGGCCTTGGCCTGCGCGTACGCCGCCTGGCGGTTCTGGCCGATCATCACGAACGTCGACAGGAAGATCGCCTCCAGCGACACGATGAGGGTCAGCTTGGGCCAGGGGTCGGACTCTACGAGCAGCATCCACAGCGCGAATCCCACAGCATGGATGTAGACGAACTTCATCGAGCCGGCGAAGGCAGTGATCTTGTCCGCCACGCGAAGTTGGATGTCGGCCGCCCGGACCGCTTCGTGCTGCAGGACCGCCGGGTGCCGTCGAGCCTGGGTATTGGTAGCTGTCACGCCAGTCGCCTCTCGTCGCGATAGTCACTTGCCTCTCTGCGAGGAGGCTAGTGAGCAGGGCCTATCTCTCGTTGCCGGCGCTGACCACCAGATGCCGGCCGGGCGGGCACGTAGACGGTCGAGACGGCGGGCGGCATGCGGTCTGCCGCGTCGAAGACCGCAAGTTCGGTTTTTGGCGCCAGGACTTCGCGCAGATGGCTGACGTGGTCGAGTGCCTGGTGCTGCAGCACGATCACACTGGCCGGCAGGTCGGCCGGCAGCGGTGCGAGGCACCCGGCTCACCGCGTCGAGCCCACCGCTGGACGACACCAGCGCGATGATCGGAGGCAGCGACACCGGTCAAGTCATCGCCTTAGAGCTCCCTGGCGACCAGCTCGGCGATCTGAGCGGTGTTCAGGGCCGCGCCCTTGCGCAGGTTGTCACCGCAGACGAACAGATCCAGGGAGTACGGGTCGTCCAGGGACTCCCGCACCCGGCCCACCCAGGTCGGATCGGTGCCCACGACATCGGCCGGGGTCGGGAACTCCCCCGCGGCCGGATCGTCGTACAGCAGCACCCCCGGTGCGTCGCGCAGCACCTCCTGCGCGCGTTCCTGGTCGACCGCTCTGATGAAGCTGGCGTGCAGGGCCACCGAGTGCGTGGTGATCACCGGGACGCGCACGCAGGTCACGGCCACCGGTAACTCGGGCAGGTCGAGGATCTTGCGAGACTCGTCACGCACCTTCATCTCCTCGGTCGACCAGCCGTCGTCGGTCAGCGAGCCGGCCCAGGGCACCACGTTAAGCACCAGCGGCGCCGGGAACGGCCCGAGATCTCCGACCACCTGCCGCACGTCACCGGCCCGGCTGCCCAGGTGCCGCGACCCGGCGACCTTGTCAATCTGGTCGTAGAGGGTCTCTACGCCGATCTGTCCGGCGCCGCTCGCGGCCTGGTAGGAGGCCGCGACCAGCCCGCGCAGGCCGTATTCGCGGTGCAGCGCCCCGAGCGCCACCACCATCGACAGCGTCGTGCAGTTGGGGTTGGCCACGATCCCGCGCGGCCGCCGCCGGGCGGCGTCGGGGTTGACCTCGGGCACCACGAGCGGCACGTCGGGTGCCATCCGGAAGGCCGCGGAGTTGTCCACCACGACGGCCCCGCGCTCGACGGCGATCGGCGCCCATTCACGGGAGACGTCATCGGGCACGTCGAACATCGCCACGTCGACCCGGTCGAAGACCTCGGGGCAGAGCTCCTGGACCGCTATCTCCTCGCCCCTGACCGTCAGCCGCCGCCCGGCCGAGCGGGCCGAGGCGACCAGCCGGATCTCCCCCCACACGTCGGCGCGCTCGCTGAGCAGCGCGAGCAGCACCGTGCCGACAGCACCCGTGGCTCCCACGACTGCCAGCGTCGGCTTGGGCAAGGTGGGTGGGCTGGTCATCGGCCGGCTCATCGGCCGGTGCCCGCGTGCACCTGGGCAGGCACCTCACCAGCCAGCTCGAAGGCCTCGTGCACGGCGGTGACGGCCCGACGGACGTCAGTGTCGCGGCACACGATCGAGATCCTGATCTCCGACGTCGAGATGATCTCGATGTTGACCCCGGCCTCGGCCAGTGCGCTGAAGAATCGCGCCGACACCCCGGGGTGGGACCGCATGCCCGCGCCGATCAGCGACACCTTGGCGATGTGGTCGTCGTACAGCAGATCGGCGAAGCCGACCTTGTCCTTGGTCAGCCGCAGGGCGGCCATGGCCGCCGGGCCGTCGCCCTTGGGCAGGGTGAAGGAGATGTCGGTGCGGCCATCGGGGCCCGCGGAGATGTTCTGCACGATCATGTCCAAGCTGATCTCGGCGTCGGCGACAGCCTGGAAGATGGCCGCCGCCTCACCGGGTTTGTCGGGCACACCCACCACGGTGATCTTGGCCTCGCTGCGATCGTGCGCCACGCCGGTGATGATGGCCTGCTCCACGGTGAGATCCCCAATCGATCCGGTCACGATCGTGCCCGGCTGGTCGGTGAAGGACGAGCGGACGTGTACGGCGATGCCATAGCGGCGGGCGTACTCCACGCAGCGCAGCATGAGCACCTTGGCGCCGGCGGCGGCCATTTCGAGCATCTCCTCGTAGGTGACCTGCTCGAGTCGGCGGGCGTTGGGCACCAGCCGGGGGTCGGCGGTGTAGACGCCGTCGACATCGGTGTAGATCTCGCAGACTCTGGCACCCAGCGCGGCAGCGAGGGCGACAGCGGTGGTGTCGGAGCCGCCGCGGCCCAGGGTGGTGATGTCCTTGGTGTCCTGGCTCACCCCCTGGAACCCGGCGACGATGGCCACCGCGCCGTCGCCGATGGCATCGCTGATCCGCCCCGGCGTGACGTCGATGATCCTGGCCCGGCCGTGGGAGGAGTCGGTGATCACGCCGGCCTGCGACCCGGTGAACGATCGGGCCTCCCAGCCCAGCGCCTTGATCGCCATCGCGAGCAGGGCCATCGAGATCCGCTCGCCGGCGGTCAGCAGCATGTCGAGCTCGCGGCCCGGGGGCAGGGGGGAGATCTCCTCCGCCAGCGCCGTCAGATCATCGGTGGTGTCACCCATCGCCGAGACCACGACCACCACGTCGTGTCCGGCGCGGCGGGCGGCCACGATCCGCTCGGCGACCCGCTTGATGCGCCCGGCATCGGCAACGGAGGAGCCGCCGTACTTCTGCACGACGAGTCCCACGAGGGCTCCTTTCGGCCAACCAACGCGCCGGGTCCGTGCCAGGGCCAAGGATACCGACGGCAGCCGAGGGTGGGTCGGCGCGCGTGCCGTGCTGCCGCGGGCTTCAGTCGGGTGGCTCCGGCTGGTCCTCGGTCACGTCGGCGCCGTTCGGCAACTGCCCGTCGCCGACGGTGTCGGTGTCAACGTCGATGTCGACAGGGTCGGCGTCGTGGCCCGCATGGTCGTCCGTGTGAGCGGGCAGGGCCGTTCCGGTGTCGATCGGTGGTTGTTCGCTCATGCCCCGGTGCCTACCCGGTCCGCAACTCATCGACCCTGACCCGGCAACGTTTCCCGGGTAGCGCTGGGTGGCGGCGTCGAGGCGGGCGTCGAGCGGGGCGTCGGCGTTCAGGTGTCAGCGATCAGACGTCGAGGAGGCGGCGGCCCTCGAATGCGCGGCCGAGGGTCACCTCGTCGGCATACTCCAAGTCGCCACCCACCGGCAGGCCGCTGGCCAGCCGGGTTACCCGCAGGCCCATCGGCTTGACGAGCCGGGCCAAGTAGGTCGCCGTCGCCTCGCCTTCGAGATTGGGATCGGTGGCCAGGATCAGTTCGGTCACGTTGCCGTCGGCCAGCCGCACCATCAGCTCGCGGATGCGCAAGTCGTCGGGGCCGATGCCCTCGATCGGGCTGATCGCGCCGCCGAGCACGTGATAGCGGCCGTGGAACTCCCGCGTGCGCTCCACGGCGACGACGTCCTTGGGCTCCTCCACCACGCAGATCACCTCAAGACTGCGCTTGGGGTCGCGGCAGATCCGGCACTCGTCGGCCTCGGCGACGTTTCCGCAGACCTTGCAGAACCGAACGTGCTCCTTGACCCGCTGCAACGTCTGCGCCAGGCGGGTCACGTCGGCCTGATCGGCCGAGAGCAGGTGGAAGGCGATCCGTTGCGCGCTCTTGGGCCCCACGCCGGGCAGCCGCCCGAGCTCGTCGATCAGGTCCTGGATCGCGCCCTCGTACATCTACATGCCCGGCAGCTCAGGGCCACCCAAGCCACCGAGGCCGCCGGCGAGTGGGCCCATCTTGTCCATCTGCAGCTTGCGGGCTTTGCTCGTCGCGTCGTGGACGGCGGCGATGACCAGATCGGCCAGCGTCTCGGCATCGGCCGGGTCGATCACGGAGGGATCGATGACCAGGCCCTGCAGCTCGGCGCCGCCGTTGACTGTCGCCGTCACCAGCCCGCCACCAGAGGTGCCCGTGACCTCGCTGGCTGCCAGCTCCTGCTGGGCAGCAAGCATCTGCTGTGCCTGCTTGAGCAGCGATGCCATGTCTGGCTGGCCAGGCATCATGGGGGCGTTCTCCTTGGGAAGTCGGCTTCGGTGGGTCAGCCTAACCGCCCGGCCGCTCAGGACGGCTCAGGCGTCGAGGATCTTCTTGGCGCCGAGGCTCTGCTGCAGGAGCGAGATCGCGGACTCCTCCGCGGACGGCGGCGGAGGGGCGTGTGGGTCGACGGGCGGCTCGTCGGCCGGCTCGTCACCAGGAGCGAAGCCCGGCTGGGTCGGCAACTCGGCCTGCACCGCACCCGTGACGTCGCACTGCACCTGCCAGTCGACGCCGAGCACGTCCTTGAGGGCGTCGCGGAAGTAGTCGACGGCCGGTGCCTGCGACAGCGCATTGGCGTGGAAGGCGTGCGGGAAGCTCAGCACCAGACGCCCGCCGTCCACCGAGGTGACCGTGGCGTCTACCAGGTAGGCCGCGACCGTACGCTTCTTGTCGCGAACCCGGGCGACCAAGTCGGGCCACACCCGGCGCACGGCGGCTGCATCGATCCCGCCGCTTGCCGGGCCGTCAACTGGGGGTGGAGCAAGCCGCTCCGGTTTGACGGCGGGAGGGCTGGCCGCTGACTTCGCCGGTCGCTGCGGGACTGCAGGTGTGGGCGGCGGCGCCGGGGCGCCGCCGATCTCGAGCCGGCGCTCCAGCCGCTCCACCCGCTGCATCAAGGCACCGGGACCGGTGGACGCCGCGGGCAGGAGCATGCGGGCACACACCAACTCGAGCAGCAGCCGCGGAGAGGTGGTGCCGCGCATCTCGACCAACCCGTCGTGGACGATGTCGGCCAGCCGGGACAGCGTTGCCGTACCCAGTCGCGCCGCCTGCCCGCCCATCCGCTCCAACTGGTCGGGCGGCGCGTCGAGCAGGCCCTTTGCGGCGGCGTCAGGCACCGCATCGAGGACGACGAGGTCGCGCAACCGTTCGAGCAGGTCGGTGGCGAAGCGACGCGGATCGTGGCCTGCCTCGACCACCTTGTCGACGGCCTCGAACACCGCGGCACCGTCGGCGGCGCTCAGGGCGTCCACCACGTCGTCGAGCAGCGCCGAGTCGGTGACGCCGAGCAGGGACAGGGCGCGAGAGTACGAGACGCCCTCGGCCCCGGCGCCGGAGAGCAGTTGGTCGAGGATCGACAACGCGTCGCGGGCCGACCCGCCGCCGGCCCGTACCACGAGAGGCAGCACGGCCGGCTCGACGGTCACTCCCTCCTTGGCGCAGATCTCCTCGAGGAGCGTGCGCAGCACCGTGGGCGGCAGCAGCCGGAGGGGGTAGTGGTGGGTCCGCGAGCGGATCGTCGGCAGCACCTTGTCGGGCTCGGTGGTGGCGAACACGAAGGTGACGAACTCCGGCGGCTCCTCGACCAGCTTGAGCAGCGCGTTGAAGGCGGCGGTGGTGACCATGTGCGCCTCATCGATCACGTACACCTTGAACCGCGAGGACACCGGTGAGAAGAAGGCCCGTTCGCGCAGGTCGCGGGCGTCGTCGACACCGTTGTGCGATGCGGCGTCGATCTCGATGACGTCGAGGCTGCCCGAGCCCCCAGGTGCCAGCGCCACACAGGAGTCGCAGATCCCGCACGGGTCAGGGGTGGGGCCCTTCTCGCAGTTGAGCGACCGGGCGAGGATGCGCGCCGAGGAGGTCTTGCCGCAGCCGCGCGGCCCGGAGAACAGGTATGCATGGTGCAGCCGGCCGTTGCGCAGCGCCTGCTGCAACGGCTCGGTGACGTGCTCCTGCCCGACCACCTCGGCGAAGGTGGCGGGGCGATACCTGCGGTACAGTGCCAAGCTCACGTGCAGTCTCCCGCTCTGCCAACGATGAGGACCCCTCGCGCACCCGCCAGAGCCCGCTTACCCTTGCTGCCTTCCGGCCCTGGGGGAGTTCACAGGATGGACGCCGCACGAGGGGTCTG
>JBDUBV010000157.1:0-6285 GCA_040003795.1 Pseudonocardiales bacterium
GCACCTCGACGAGTGCGCTCGTCGTAGCCGGCTGATCGACTCGTGCTGGGGCCTTAAGCGAAGCGCACGATGCAGCCGACGCCGGCAATGAGGCTGTAGATCGCGAACGGGGTAAGGGTGCGGGTTTCGAAGTAGCGGGTGAGCCATTTGACGGTGAGGTAGGAGGAGGCGCCGGCGACGGCGGCGCCAAGGAGAACCTGGCCGTGGATGTAGGCGCCGGCGGGTCCGGCGAGGGAGGGCAGTTTGAGGACGCCGGCGGCGAGGATGACGGGGGTTGCGAGCAGGAAGGAGAACCGTGCGGCGTCGCGGTGGGACAGGCCGCGGGCGAGACCGCCGACCATGGAGATGCCTGAGCGGCTGATCCCGGCGAGCAGGGCGAATGTTTGGAACAGGCCGATGATGCCGGCTTCCCGGTAGTGCAGGGTCGCCAACTGTCGGGTGGGCCGGCGCGGCGCGACGGCGGCGCTGTCGTGGGCGCCGGCGGAGGCAGGCGGCAAGGCATCGGCACCTGCGCTGTCGTAGTCGACCGGCGCATGGCGGCGCAGTCGTTCCCCGGCGAGCAGGATGAGCCCGTTGATGGTGAGGAAGATCGCCGCTGCCAGGGGCTTGGCGAACAGGGTGCGGAAGGTGTGCTCGAGGGCGAGGCCAGTGATTCCGACGGGGATCGTGGCGATGACGATCAGCCAGGCGAGGCGCTCGTCCGGGTCGCGGGTGACGATGCGCCGCGCCGCAATCGACGGCCTGATCGTGCGGAAGAAGCCGGTGATGATGCGGATCCAGTCGGCCCGGAAGAAGATCAGCAGCGCCAGCGCGGTAGCGACGTGCAGGGCGACGATGAACGCCAGGTAGGGGCTGGTCTCACTGGTGGAGCTGGAGGATTCGGTGACCAGGTGTTCCCAGCTGCCGCCCACGAACGCGGGGACGAGGACGGAGTGCCCGAGGCTGGAGACGGGGAACAGTTCGGTGACGCCCTGCAGTAGACCGATAAGGGCCGCCTGTAGGTAGGTGATCATGGGGCCGCTTTCTGTGGAGGCGAACCGGGCGGTTGGTGGGTCAGGTGTCGCGTTCGCGTCGGCGGCGCCGGATCACGACGGCCAGCACGGCGATGACGATGACGATGAGGATGACTTCGCTGGCGCGGCCGGCGACCTTTTCCACCGTCCGGTAGCTGGCACCGGCGAGGTAGCCGAGCAGGGTGAACCCGAGCGCCCACACCAGGCCGCCGGCGGCGTTGAAGGCGAGAAACCGGCGGTAGGGCATCCGGGCGGTGCCGGCGAGCCCGGGCATCACGGCGCGCAGGAAGGCGGTGAAGCGGGCCAGGAACACCGCCCGGCCGCCGTTGTCGCGTAGCGCCTGCTGCGCCTTCTCCAATCCTTTCCGGCGCCGGGTGAAGATCCGGCTGCCCAGCAGGCGCGTGCCGAAGTGACGTCCGACCTCGTAACCGACACTGTCGCCGCTGATCGCCGCCAGCACGGCGACAGCGGCGATCACCGGGAGGGACACCTTGTGCTGCTGGGCCATGACGCCGCCGACGATCACGGCGGTCTCCCCGGGCAGGACGAAGCCGACGAACAGCGCCGCCTCGGCGAAGGCGAGCCCACCGACGAGGGTGTAGGCGGGGAGGCCGTGGAGCTTCAGGATGGCGTTCACGACGGTGCTCAGCACGCTCACCGAGCCAGCCCCCGCTGCTGCTGGGTGGGCCGGCGGGCTATCCGATTCACGTTTCACTCCCGCGGGTGCGGGAGCGGAACAACTCCACCGCGATCGGAATGAGGGAGACGGCGATGATGACGGCGATGATGGGCAGCAGGTAGTGATCGACGCCGGTCACGCTGGAGCCGAGCCAGTACCCGGCCAGTGTCAGCCCGACCGACCACAGCAGCCCGCCGCCGACCTGCCAGACAGTGAACGTCCGCACCGGGACGTGCACGACCCCGGCCAAGGGATTCAGGACGGTACGGACTACGGGAACGAAACGGGCCAGTACGATCGCCCGGCCGTGGCCGAAGCGGGTCAGGTACCTCTCCGCCCGGTCCCGGCCCTCAGCCAGCCGGGCACGGCGGGACCGTTCGAACAGCGGCGGGCCCACTCGCCTGCCGATCAGGTAGCCGATCTGGGCACCCAGGCATGCGCCGAGCGGCGCGGCGAGGAGCACCCGGCCCAACGGCAGATGCAACGCCGCGCTCGTCGGTGCGGCGGACAACACACCGGCGGTGAACAACAGCGAGTCCCCCGGCAGGAAGAACCCGATCAGCAGGCCGGTCTCGGCGAACAGCACGACGCCCACCCCGAGCACGCCGAACGTGGCGAGCAGCGAGTGCGGGTCCAAGACGTTGACGGCCTGTACGGTCGCGTTGCCGATCATCTGACGCCTCCGGAACCTGACTCCTACGTTGGTGTAGGAGCCTAGCTCCTACGGTAATGTAGGAGTCGCGTCGGTATCCGCACGACTTCGGCTCCCCCTGCGACCTCGTGCCGGTCCGCGTGCAGTGCAAGCAGCCCAGAAGCGAAGGCATCGGAGCGGCATCGTGGGCAAGCGTCGCGCCTCAGGCGGCCTGGAGTCTGAAGTCCTGGCCACCCTGTGGGCCGCCGGCAAGCCACTGACCGCGGGCGAGGTCGTCAACGTGCTCGGTGGGGACCTGGCCTACACCACGGTCCAGACCATCCTCACCCGGCTGCACGGCAAGGGCGCCGTTGACCGCGAGCAGGCCGGCCGGGCTCACGCCTACACCCCGGTGCTGGACGAGGCGGGCCTGGCCGCCCACCGGATGCGGGCAATGTTGGACCGCGGCGGGAACCACGCCGCCGTGCTGAGCCGATTCCTGGGCACGCTGACCGCCGAGGAAGGCTCCACCCTGGCCCGGCTACTGGCCAGTCAGCACCACACCCCGCCGGAGGAGGCCTGATGCTGTCGGTGTACCTCCCGCTGCTGTTCAGCGCCCTGTTCGGGGTCGCCGCTCCCACCCTGGGCCGGCGACTGCCACCCGCTGCGGCGACCTGGCTGCTCAGCGTGGGCGGGCTGCTTGCGGCCGCCGGATCGGCGGCCTCGTTCGCCCTCTTGGGGTTCACCCTGGTCGGGCAGGCTCCACTGCTGGCCGCCCGCGGCCACTGGTCCGACACTGCGCTGCGCCACGCCGACCCGGTCTGGCCGCCGATCGCCGCCGCGGCCATCGCCGCCCTGCTGGTGCTCGCCGCCCGATTCGCCCTCGCCGCCGGGCGGCGCCTCAGCGCGCTACGCGCGGCCTACCAGCTGGCCGCGGTGTTGCCGGCAGCCGGCGGTGAGCTGGCTGTCATCGACCACCCCGGTCTGCACGCCTACGCCGTACCCGGCCGGCCGGGCCGGATCGTGGTCACCGCGACGCTGCTGCGCACCCTGAACGCCGCCGAGCGCCGGGCCGTCCTGGCCCACGAACGAGCCCACCTCACCCACCGGCATCACCTGCACCACACGATCGTGCACCTGGCCGCCGCGGCGAACCCGCTGCTCCGCCTCCTGCCGGCCGCCGTCGCCCTGTCCACGGAGCGGTGGGCCGATGAGGACGCCGCGCTTGCCTGCCGACGCGACACGGTCGCCGCCGCCCTGACAACAACCGGGGCCGGTACCCGCACCTTCGCGACACCGGCGGTCGTCCTGGCCGCCGCGGCCACCGACGTGGCGGTCCGCATCCACGCGCTGCGCTCACCTGCTCCGCGGCTGACGCCCTGGCGGGTCACCCTGTTGCTCGGCCTGCTGGTCGCCACCGTTCTGGCAGTCGCCGAAGCGGCGCACGACACCGAGCAGCTCTTCGAGTTCGCCCAGTACGCCTACCGCATCGGACACCGATAAGCCCGTGACCGACCAGACCGACCAGACCGACCAGCCCGACCACGCCCGATCGGGTGAGACCGCGAGCACCGCCAACCGGATCAGCCCGGTCCGTTTCATCGTCGGCTTCGGGATCGTCTCCGCACTTGCCGATGTCGTCTACGAAGGTGCCCGCTCCATCATCGGGCCCTACCTGGGCTCCCTCGGCGCGACCGCTGCCGTGGTCGGCCTCATCACCGGCGCCGGTGAGGCCGCAGCGCTGGTCCTGCGGCTGTTCACCGGGCGCCTGGCCGACCGCACCGGCAAGCCCTGGCCGCAGACCATCGCCGGATACGCCCTCACCGCCGTGTGCGTACCGCTGCTGGCTGTCACCGGCGGCCTTGCGGCGGCAGGTCTGCTCTACAACGGCGAACGCGTCGGCAAAGCCGTGCGCACCCCCGCCCGCGACTTGATGCTTGCCCACGCCTCCGCCGAGATGGGCCGCGGCTACGCCTTCGGCCTGCACCAGGCACTCGACCAGATGGGCGCCATGGCCGGCCCGCTGCTCATCGCCGCGACCCTGGCGCTCGGCGGGCACTACCAGCTGGCCTTCGCGCTGCTGGCGATCCCAGGAGCACTCGCGCTGCTCATGCTGATCCGGCTACGTCGACGCGCCCCCGACCCGACGGACTGGGAACCAGCAATGCAAGTACCCGAAAAGAAACGGCTCCGGCTGGAGCCCGGGCTCCCCCGGATCTTCTGGCAGTACGCGGCGTTCTCCGCCGTCACGATGCTCGGCTTCTCCACCTGGGCGGTACTTGCCTTCCACCTCACCGACACCCACGCACTGTCCGCCTCCCTAGTCCCCGTCCTGTACGCGGCGGCGATGGCCGCCGCCGCCATAGCTGCCGTCGGCTTCGGCCGGATCTATGACCGGGTCGGGTTAAAGGGCCTGATCGTGCTCCCACCCCTGGCCGCGGCGGTTCCGCTGCTGTCCCTCTCGACCACATCCGTGCTGTTCGTGCTCGGCGCCATCGTGTGGGGCACCGGGATGGGCGTGCACGACTCGACCATGCGGGCCGCCGTCGCCGATCTCGTCCCCGCGCACCGCCGCGGTGCCGGCTACGGAACCTTCACCGCCATATACGGCCTCGCATGGCTCGCCGGCGCCTCCATCATCGGCCTGCTCTACGAACACAGCATTACGTCGACGGTGACATTCGTCGCCACGGTACAAGCCGCCGCCCTACTCCTCCTCATCCCCGTACTGCGCCAACGCCGAGCCGGCTCGTGCATCTGAACCGACGACCCATCAGCGACGTCGTAGCTTGCATGGACCGGTGTGCGCCTTGAATGCGAAGTGCCCGCGTCCGGGGCGCCCTCTATGGCACATCAGGTGTTCCTGTTGCATCAGCTGAACTGCCGGTCAGGGCCACGTGCTGGGTCCAGGCGAGCAGGTCCGCGGCGAGCTGGACGAGTTCGAGCCAGATCTGGTTCGCGGTGACGGCGTGCAGCGGCAGGTTCGACAGCCCGGTGTCCTTGAGGCAGCGGATCCGGTCCGCGGCGCGGGCCCGTAGGCGGTGGGTCACCTCAAGGTCGGCCTGCGGGCACCCGCCACGTTGGTGGCGAAGACTGTAATCCGCCAGCCGTCGGCGTCGGTGATCCGCAGTTGGGCGCCTGCGCTGACCGGCATCGGCAACGCGGAGGAACCGCATGCCGCCGGAGGACGTTGTACCTCGGCAGCGCCGGTTGTCACGCGGGCCGCGGGAGGTGACCGCCCATGAGTCTCCTGGGCACCCCGCTGCTCGTGTTTCTCGGGTCGCCACCGTCCGGCCTCGGTCGCGACGGTCGTGCTCTGGAACCGCCTGGCCGGCCGCGGGCCGGTAAGGCTCGCCAGCCGGCTTCTGGCCGTCCTCGCCTGTTAGTTCACGGCAGTGATCGCTCTCGCAGTCGGCGTGCACCACACGTTCGTCTTCTTCTCCTCGTGGAGCGAGGTGGCCGGAGACGTGACCAAGGCGACTACGGCGGGGGCGCAGGCGGTCGACGCCGCTGGGAAGGTCGGCGGTTTCCTTGTCGGCAAGGTGTCGACTGCTGTGGTCCACCGACAAGGCCAACTCATGTTCCGGTACATCGCCGGACGCGGGAGCCATCTCGGCACCTGGACCTACGAGGTCTGGCTGACCGGCTACCCCGGCCGGCCGGGGGAGATCGTGCGCTAGCTGGGCCTCATCCAGACGATGGACAAGCGAGTCGCCGGGGGGACCGCGCAGCCCATGGTGCTGGTCATGCTGCACCCGACCTTGGCCCCGCCACACGACACCGAGTGCGTCAACGTCCCGCACCGCCCGCAGGTCGAGACCGACCTGGCCGCCGACCTGCCGGCCGCAGTCGGGCGACCTTCCGGGTCGCTCGAGATCGCAGGGGATGGGGCCTGGCCGGGCCTGTCCACTATCCGGCCCAGTTCAGCGCCGCGGTCAGCCTGTCGGGGTACTTCCGGCCCG
>JBDUBV010000031.1:0-20916 GCA_040003795.1 Pseudonocardiales bacterium
AGGACGCCGCCCTCTCAAGGCGGTAGCGGGGGTTCGAATCCCCTCGGGGCTACCAAAGCGATCAAGCGGCGTTCCCTCTTGTGTCCCCTGGGCACAAGAGGGCCATGGCTTCCTACTCCGTCAACCAGGCTGCCCTCTCTCATCTCCAGCGGCTGATCGATGCGCGCCAGTACGTCTTGGACAGCGACTGGGGCGACGTGCAGCCCGACGCGGAGGCCGAGAATCGCTACCTCACCTCGCACTCGTGGGACGAGTACGCCGCCTGGCACCTCGGGCTCACCGACGGCGCATCAGAGGAGACGAAGTCGCGGCACGCCTTCGTGTGCGGCGACTTCCGCCGGGTGCACCGCAGTGCCCTCATGGCCTGCGTCTACCGCGCCGCCGAATGGCGCCACAAGGAGGTCGAGCTCGCCGCCCACAGCCTGCTGCAGCACCTGGACAGCATCAGTGCCTGAGGACCTCACAGTTGCGAGCGGTAGCGGCAGAGCATCGCCGCCTGATCCTCCACCGGATCGCTGTCGCCGGTATGGGCGCGCAACACCTCACCCGCTGACGGGAAGCTGTCACGAGGGACGTGCGCTGTGGGATCCCAAAGGCGTCCCCGCATCAGTGCCTTCGCGCAGTGCAGGAAGGCTCGCTGCACGGTGATGACCAGCAGAGAGCGGGGTGGCCGGCCGTGCTCGGTGACATCCACCGGCGCATCTGCGGTGGACCGCATCTGCGCGCCTCCATAGATGCGCAGGGTCTCGTCGATGCCGGGCACGAAGCACAGCAGCGCAACTCTGGGATTGACGGTCAGTTTGCGCAAGCTGTCCAGCCGATTGTTGCCGAGCCGGTCGGGCAACAGCAGCGTCTTGGGGTCGAGCACACGTAAGAAGCCCGGGTCGCCGCCCCGGGGGGAGATGTCTGGATCGCCGTCCGCCGTCGCGGTCGACAACACGGCAAACGAGCACATGTCCAGGAACGCCTGGCAGTAGTGGTCGAGGTGCGTGATCTCCTTGGCCACCGCTCGACGCGACGGTGGGGGATAGGGCGACAGCAGCGGGTCGGACACCCGGTCAGTGTGGCACTGCTGCGTCGTCGCCCCAGATGGCCGGCTCGACGACCGCGGCTCAGGGAATGGGATGAGGGGTCAGTAGCTCCGCGGGCACGCCAACTGGCTCGAGTCGGCGCAGGGTGCGGGTCGACCGGGGTAGCAGGCCGAGCGCGCAGGCCAGCAGCCCGATCAGACCGCCTCCAACCGTGACCTGGACAGCGCCGAACCGATCGGCGGCCGGCCCGGAGAGCAGATAGCCCAACGGCAGCAGTGCCAGCGAGCCCATCCAGTCCCAAGCGGACACCCGGGACAACAGGTGGGCGGGTATCCGCGTGGCCAGCGCCGTCTCCCACCACACCGCGAACAACCCGATGCCCGCCCCCGCCGCTGCCATCCCGGCATAGGCCACCGGCAGCGGCGGACCGGCGGCGTAGAGCGCTATCGCCCCGGGCCAGGGGACCGCGGCCAGCATCCCGGCCAGCATGGGCCGCCGCGGCCGCCAGCGGGAACCGACCACGGCGCCGGAGATCGTTCCGATACCCCATGCAGCGTTGGCCAGGCCGAAGACGGCGTCGGTGCCATAGACGTGGCGGGCAACAGCAGCCCCGAGCACGAAGAACGGGGCGAGGGCGAACAAGAGCGCGGCGGAGAAAGCGAGGATCGTCCCCCACACCCAGGGGCGCACGCGGACCGCTCCCCAGCCCTCGCGCAACTCGACGAACATCGTGCTGCGGCGGCCCGGCTCCCCCCGGGAACGGGTTCGGACCCGGCTGAGCAGCGCTGCCGACGCGACGAAGGTCACCGCATCCAGCCCGAAGGCAGCTGCACCCCCGACGCCCAGTACCAACGCGGTCGCCAGTGCCGGACTGGCGAAGGAGGCGAGCTCACGGCTCACGCCGCCCAAAGCCTGCGCCCCCTGGATGTCGTCCTCCGGGACCGTCTGCGGCACCAGGCCCGTGTAAGCCGGGCGGAAGAAGGACTCCGCGGTGCCGAACAACAGCCCGATCACAACCATGTGCCAGATCCGCACTGTGCCGGTGGCGATGAGCACGGCCAGGCTGCCGTGCAACACGGCCCGCACGATGTCGGCGGCGATCATCACGCTCTGCCTGGGCAGCCGGTCGGCCACGACCCCGCCGAACAGGATGAACAGCACCAGCGGCAGCGCGTAGGCGGTGAGCACGATCCCGACGTCACTCGGATGGCCGGTGAGGCGGGTGACGTACAACCCGATCGCCACGATCACGAGGGCGTCGCCGATGACGCTCGCCGACTGGCTCAGCCACAGCAGCCGGAAGTCGCGTGAACGCAGGGCTGACCACATGTGATTCACCGTAACTGCGCTGTCAGGCGGTTTTCCGCCGCTCGTGGCCGGCTCAGCCGGGCCGCCGGCGTCGCCAGCCCCCCTCCCGGCCGGCCGCCACCGCCCGCCGCACCGCTCGGCGCTGCCGCTCCGTGATCGGCGGCGGGCGCCAGGCATGCTCCGGCGGGCGGACCGCAGCCTCGACCTCGACGCGCATCCGGTCGAGGTCGGTGAGCAGCGACGCGTGTTGCTGCCAGGCGGCGGCGTCGTGCCGTGTCTCGGCCACCAACAGGCCGGCCAGCCGGTCACGCCGGAGGTGCAACTCGGCGAGCCTGCGGTCGACCTCGCTGCGGGCGACCTCGGGCGACTCGGTCCCCGAGGTCACCGCGGGGACGTGCGCGATCGCGTCCGCAGCGGCTTCCAGGACACCAGCGAGCACGCCACGCACTTCGGCGTCGTAGACGGTCGCCGCCTGCTCGGTCGGCACGAAGAACGTGCGGTCGAGGAGGGCTCGGCTCAGGTTGCGGATCGTGACGTAGACGTGCTCGAGGCCGGTCAGCCCGATCCGCAGCCGGGGCTGCGCTTCTCGGGCGAGGGCGCCACGCGGATTGAACCGGGCGCTCTCCTCGGAGCGGCCCAGCGTACGGTCGGCGCGCTGCACCTCCTCGCCCAGGCGCCGCGCCTCGTTGAGCATCCGGTCGGCGGCCTCCCGCGACCAGCCCGCCCGGAGCTGCCCGGCAAGAGTTCGCAGGAAGGCGGCCATCCGCTCGGCAAGTTCGGCCAGCGCGTCTCCCGCAGGCTGCACGTAGAGCGGAGCGGCGATCACCGCGTTGACCGCGACCCCGACAGCGGCCCCGATCAACGTCTCGTATATCCGGTCCACAGCGGCGCCCTGCGTGCCGCCGACGGACAGCACGAGCATGGCGGAGATGGGCACTTCGAGCAGTTGCGCACCTAGCCGCAGGACGCGGCCGATCAACAGGGACGTGGCGACGGCCGCACCCAGGCTCCACCAGGTCAGGCCCGCGTAGGAGGCGACCCCGAGGGCGACCAGCACCCCGGCCAGAACGCTCGCGACCCGCTGCAGCCCGTTGGCCAGCGTCTCGTACATCGTCAACTGCACGACCAGAAGGGCCGTGAGGGGAGCCAGGACCGGCTGGGGCGAGGTGCCCAGCTGCTGTGCCAGCACGAAGGACAGCACGGCGGCCAAGGTGGTCTTCGCGGTACGAAGGCCCGGCTTGCGCCCGCGGCGGAACAGCGACGCCCGCACCTGCGCGATGAGCTCGGAGCCTGGCCATTCCACCCGTTCAGGATGTCACTGCTGCGCAGCTGCCCGTCCCGAACGCGGCGCGGCCGACCCTCAGGCGATGTCGGACAGCTTGCGCGCGGCCCCTACCACGGCAGCGGCGTGCAAGCGCCCCGGTGAGCGGGTGAGCCGGTCAATAGGCCCCGAGACGCAGACCGCGGCGACGACCCGGCCGAGTCGGTCACGCACGGGTGCAGAGACCGAGGCGACGCCCGGCTCCCGCTCGCCGACGCTCTGTGCCCAGCCGCGCCGGCGCACCTCAACCAGAGTGCGGGCGGAGAACCGAGCTCTCGGCAGCAGCGGCAGCACCTCGGCCGGTGACTCCCACGCCAGGAGCACCTGCGCGCCGGAGCCTGCCGTGATCGACAGGGCGGCTCCCACCGGCACCGTGTCGCGCAGCCCGGCCGAGCGCTCCGACGCGGCGACGCAGATGCGCTGGTCCCCGCGGCGGCGATAGAGCTGCGCACTCTCACCGGTGCTGTCGCGCAGCAGGGTCAGCACCGACTGGGCAACGCGCAGCAGCGGGTCGGGGGCGAATGAGGCGAACTCGCCCAGCCGCTGGCCCGGGTGCCAGCGGCCGTCACCGTCCCTGCTGAGCAGGCCGTGCACCTCGAGTGCCTGCGCGAGCCGGTGAGCCGTGGCGCGGGGGAGTCCACTGCGCTCGACCAGCTCGGCCAGACTGGCTCCTGGGGCGGCTGATTCGAGGATGCACACTGCCTTGTCCAGCACTCCGACTCCGCTACGCTGTCCCATGTCGCGAAACTAGCATCCCAAATCTTAGGACGGAAGAGCAGATGAGCCGTACGCTGGCCGAGAAGGTTTGGGACAGCCACGTGGTGCGCAGCGCTGCCGGTGAGCCCGATTTGCTTTACGTCGACCTGCACCTCGTGCACGAGGTCACGTCACCGCAGGCGTTCGACGGCCTCCGGATGGCCGGCCGCAAACTACGCCGTGCGGACCTCACCCTCGCGACCGAGGACCACAATGTACCCACCGATACCACGGAGATAACCGACCAGGTCTCGCGCACCCAGGTCGACACCCTGCGGCGCAACTGCGCCGAATTCGGCGTGCGGCTGCACCGCATGGGCGAGGCCGGCCAGGGCATCGTGCATGTCATCGGCCCGCAGCTCGGGCTCACCCAGCCGGGCATGACCATCGTGTGCGGGGACAGCCACACCTCGACCCACGGGGCGTTCGGAGCGTTGGCCTTCGGGATCGGGACGAGCGAGGTCGAGCACGTGCTGGCGGCCCAGACGCTGAGCCAGCGCCGCCCCCGGACCATGGCGGTAACGATCGTGGGAACCCTCCCGGCCGGCAGCACCGCCAAGGACCTGGTGCTGGCCGTGATCGCCCGCATCGGGACCAGCGGCGGCCAGGGTCACGTGCTCGAGTTTCGCGGTGAGGCAATCAGTGCCCTGTCGATGGAGGGACGCATGACGGTGTGCAACATGTCCATCGAGGCAGGGGCACGGGCCGGGATGATCGCACCGGACGAGACGACGCTGCGCTACCTCGAGGGCCGCGCGGCCGCACCGCAGGGTCCCGACTGGGACGCGGCCGTCGCCTATTGGCAGACGTTGGTGAGCGACCCCGACGCCGTCTTTGACAAGGAGGTCCACCTCGACGCGACGACAGTGACGCCCTTCGTCACGTGGGGCACCAACCCCGGCCAGGGCGCCTCGCTGGACGCCGACGTGCCCGACCCGCAGTCGCTGCCGGCCGGCGGTCCGCGCGAGGCGGCCGAACGCGCCCTTGCCTACATGGGTCTCACTCCCGGCACCCCCTTGCGCGACATCGCTGTCGACACGGTATTCGTCGGCTCCTGCACCAACGGCCGGATCGAGGACCTGCGCGCTGCAGCGGAGGTGCTCCGCGGGCGCCGCGTCGCCCCAGGCGTTCGGGTCCTGATCGTGCCGGGCTCCATGGCAGTGCACGAGCAGGCCCAGCAGGAGGGCCTGCACGAGGTGTTCACGACGGCTGGGGCCGAGTGGCGCAACGCCGGCTGCTCGATGTGCCTCGGGATGAACCCAGATATCCTGCAGCCCGGCCAGCGCTGCGCCTCGACGTCCAACCGCAACTTCGAGGGCCGGCAGGGCCGCGGCGGGCGCACCCATCTCGTCTCGCCGGGAGTCGCCGCCGCCACGGCGGTCGCCGGGCACCTCGCCGCGCCGGCCGACCTCGCTCCAGCGACCGGTGGGGGAGCCTGATGGAGCCGTTCACCGTGCACACCGGCCGCGCTGTGCCGCTGCGCCGCAGCGACGTCGACACCGACCAGATCATCCCGAGCGACTGGCTCAAGCGGGTGGAGCGCACCGGCTTCGGCATGGGGTTGTTCGCCGAGTGGCGCCGGCAGCCGGGCTTCGTCCTCGATCTGCCGGCCTACGCCGGTGCCACAGTCCTCGTCGGCGGTGAGAACTTCGGCACCGGCTCGTCCCGCGAGCACGCCGTCTGGGCACTGCAGGACTTCGGTTTCAGGGCGGTTATCTCCTCGCGATTCGGCGACATCTTCCGCAACAACGCGCACAAGGGTGGTCTGCCGGCGATCGCCATCGACACTACGGACGTCGAGGCGCTGATGACGGCGGTCGAGGCGGACCCGGCCGTCGAGGTGACGGTCGACCTCGTCGCCCAGACGATCCGCTACGCCGGTCGCAGCGTCGGCTTCGATTTCGACGACTACACCCGGGAGTGCCTGCTCTCCGGCCTCGATGACATCGCACTGACCTTGCGGCACGATGCAGCGATCGAGCAGTACGAGCGATCCCGGCCGGCGTGGCTGCCGGCGGTCGAGGCCGGCTAAGTAGTTGCAGGCGGGAGATCCGCTTGTGCCGCAAGGGAACACGCGGGGCCGAGGTGTTTGAATCGGCTGCGTTGTCGGCATAGCGTTGGTGCTGATGGCCGACCGGCCCATCAATACCATGGGGAGGACCCGGAGTGAACAAGGCCGAGCTGATCAAGGCAGTCGAGGAACGGCTGGAGGGCGACCGCAAGGTTGCCCAGCAGGCAGTCAACCAGGTGGTCGACACCATCATCCGAGCCGTCGCCAAGGGCGAAAGGGTGGCGATCACGGGCTTCGGTGTGTTCGAGAAGCGCAGGCGAGGCGCCCGTACGGCCCGCAATCCCAAGACCGGCGCGGCGGTCAAGGTCAAGGCCACCTCGGTGCCCGCGTTCCGCGCGGGCTCGGGCTTCAGGGAGGTCGTCAGCGGCGCCAAGAAGCTGGAGAAGCTGGTGAAGCCGAGCAAGGCCCCCGCGGCCACGAAGAGCGCCGGGTCGAAGAACCCCGCCAGGTCCGCGGCAACGAAGACCACAGCCAAGAAGACCGCAGCCAAGAAGACCGCAGCCAGGGCGCCGGCCAAGAAGGCATCGGCGCAGAAGTCCACCCAGGCGAAGAAAACCGCTGCAGCAAAGACACTGGCTACCAAGACACCGGCCAAGAGGACGACCACCGCGAAGAAGTCGCCGGCGAGAAAGACGGCGGCCAAGAAGTCCGGCTGACCAAGGCGCCTTCCCCTCTGCGGGGTGGCCCGGCCACAGCTCGACCAACCGGTCGGAGAATGCCGACGTGCGCTGCTCGTAACCGAGTCCGCTGGCAGCGTCGTCGGCGAGCTCGACGGCGCTGTGCTCGGCGTTCAGCTGCGGGTCAGCGGCGACATCCGCGTCGAACCCCTACCGCAGCCGCCACCCACGGTGCGGGCAGCAGCACCAGCGACCGGACCGAAGCCAACCGTCCAGCAGCCGTTGGGCGCCGTCGAGGGCCAACCGCCCGGCCATCGCGTCGGCGACCGCGGGGGAGGATAGGGGAGGCGCCCGGCCGCGTAGTACGTGGCGCTTCCCGTGAACAGCGTCTCGTCCCAGCGTCACCGATCGCCGGGCATCATCACGAGGTCTCCGGGGCGACGACGGGCGGGTAGTAGTCGGCCCCCACGAGCTGCCCGTCACGGTCGAAGGACAGCGCCCACGCGCTGGCCTTGCTGGCGCGCGGCGAGGACAGCAGGACCGGGCTCTCGCGGGCGAGCACGGTCAGCGTCTCGGGGATCAGGCCGCCCTGGCTGCAGACGGCGACCGGCTGCCCGCCGACGGCCAACGACCTCAATCGGTCCGCCGCCTCGCGCGGGTCGCCGCCCTCGGCCTCGTTGAGGACGGAATCGATCTCGACGCCGAGCCCGAGGCCGGCCGCCAGTGGTTGAACGGTCTGGATGCAGCGGGCACGGTCGGCGCTCAGGATGCGTGCCGGACGGAAGACGGTGAGCACATCGACCAGGCTGGCAGCCTGCCGCATGCCGGTCTCGTCGAGCGGGCGCAGCGCGTCGTCACCCTGCCAGTCACGCTTGTTGCCGGCCCGGGCATGCCGGATCAGCAGGATCGTGGTGGTGTCGACCGGCCGGGTGCGGAAGGAGTCGAGCACCGCCCTGTCGCGGGTGAGCAGGGCGCCCGCCTGTTGCGCCGGCAGCCATTGGATCCGGTCGACCTCGTCGTTGGCGACGAAGTCGCCGTCGGTACAGTGCATCGACCAGTAGTCGACGTGCTTTGGCTCCCCGTCGACCCGATAGGCAGTGGCGGCAAGCCAGCGTTGGACTTGCGGGGTGTATCCGGTCTCCTCCCGTACCTCGCGCGCCGCGCCCACCACCTGCGCCTCCCCGGCCGCCAACTTCCCCTTGGGCAGCGACCAGTCGTCGTAGCGGGGACGGTGGACCACCGCGACCTCGACGGCGCCGCCCGGTGCGTGCCGCCACAGCAGCCCGCCTGCGGCCAGGATCACTGAACCCGGTCGCTGTGCGCCTGCATCAGCGCGACCTGGTAGTCGACGAGCGGCCGGTGCTGAGTGGTGCGCGGCTCCCAGTGGCCGTCGGCGCACAGGTCCCACGCCATGATGTCCTCGGACATCGCGTGGGTGAGCATCTCCTGCAGTTGGCGCTGGGCTGCGTCGTCCGTCACCGCGACGAGAACTTCCACCCGCCGATCGAGGTTGCGGTGCATCAGGTCGGCGCTGCCCAGCCAGAACTCGGGCTTCCCGCCGTTTTCGAACCGCAGCAGCCGGGAGTGCTCCAGGAATCTGCCGACGATGGACCGGACGCGGATGTTGTCCGACAGGCCCGGTACTCCGGGCCGCAGTGTGCAGTTGGTGCGCACGACGAGATCGACAGGGACGCCCGCCCTGCTCGCTCTGTACAGCGCATCGATGATCGTCTCGTCGACCAGATGGTTGATCTTCATCTGCACCCCGCCCTCGCGGCCGTCCCGTACGAACTGCACCTCGCGCTCGATCCGCTCGATGATGCCGGGCCGGACGCCACTGGGCGCTACGAGCAGGCAGTGGTAGGCGCTCTGCCGGGAGTACCCGGTCAGGCTGTTGAACAGGTCTGTGAGGTCGGCGCCCACCTGCCGATCGGCGGTGAACAGCCCGAGGTCTTCGTACAACCGCGCAGTCTTGGAGTTGTAGTTGCCGGTGCCGAGGTGGGCGTAGCGCCTGATCTGCCCTGCCTCCTGCCGCACCACCAGGGCTATCTTGCAGTGCGTCTTGAGACCGACCAGGCCGTAGATGACATGACAGCCGGCCTCCTCCAGGGCGCGGGCCCAGCCGATGTTGGTCTGCTCGTCGAAGCGGGCCTGGATCTCGACGAGCACCACCACCTGCTTGCCGGCCTGGGCGGCATCGATCAACGCACTGACGATCGGGGAGTCACCGGAGGTGCGGTACAGGGTCTGCTTGATCGCCAGGACGTAGGGGTCTGCGGCGGCCTGCTCGATGAACCGCTGGACGCTGGTCGCGAAGGAGTCGTAGGGGTGGTGTAGGAGGACGTCACCTTCGCGCAGCGTCGCGAACACGCTTTTGGGGGTCTCCCCGTCGGTGAAGCGGGGGTGCGTGGCGGGGACGAACGGCTTGTCCCTGAGGTCTGGCCGGTCCACGGTGTACAGCGCCCACAAGGCCGACAGGTCGAGCAGGCCAGGCACCCGCTGCACGTCGCTGTTGTTGACGTCGAGTTCGCGGACCAGCAACTCCAGCATCTCCTCCGACATGGAGTCGGCGACCTCCAGGCGCACCGCGGGCCCGAAGCGCCGGCGCGCCAACTCGCGCTCCAGTGCCTGCAGCAGCCCCTCGTCGCGGTCCTCCTCCACCTCGAGGTCGGCGTTGCGGGTCACCCGGAACAGGTGGTGCTCCACCACCTCCATCCCGGGGAACAGCTGCGAGAGGTGGGCGGCGATGAGGTCCTCGACCGGCATGAAGGTCGTCTCGGAGTCCTCGCCCACTCGCACGAACCGCGGCACGTTGTTGGGGACCTTGACGCGGGCGAAGCGCACCAGGTTGGTAGAGGGATCGCGTACCGACACCGCGAGATTGAGCGAGAGCCCGCTGATGTAGGGGAAGGGGTGCGCCGGGTCTACCCCGAGCGGGGTGAGCACCGGGAACACCTGCTGGCGGAAGTAACCGTGCAGCCGGTCGCGGTCGGCTGTGGACGCCTCGTCCCAGTGGACGATCGTGATGCCCTCTTTGGCGAGCGCGGGCTCGATCTCCTCGCTGAAGCAGGCGCCGTGCCTCGCCACGAGCTGCGCCGAGCGGGCGGCGATCATGGCAAGTTGCTCGCGCGGCGACAGGCCGTCGTTGGAGCGGATCGACAGGCCGGTCTGCTGGCGGCGCTTGAGGCCGGCCACCCGCACCATGAAGAACTCGTCGAGGTTGCTCGCGAAGATCGCCAGGAACTTGGCCCGCTCGAGCAGCGGCCGGCCGTCGTCCTCGGCGAGCGCGAGCACCCGGGCGTTGAAGTCGAGCCAGCTCACTTCGCGGTTGAGGAACCGGCCGTCAGGAAGCTGATCCGTGGCGGTATCGGTCAGCGAGTCGACGGCCATGGTTCCATCATGACCGGCTCAGGGCAACGTGGCGATCGTCACCCGCAGGATCGCCCCGCTGGCGTGGGTGTCCAGGCGCACCCGCTGACCCAGCCGCAGTAACCGCAGGCCACCGGCGTCGAAGGCTTCCCGGCCGAATTCCATTGGGGTTCCGTCGTCGAGCAGCACGCTGCCGGTGCGGGTCTGCCGATCATAGGACCGTACGGTGGCCTGCACGTCGTCGAGAGTATCCGAGGCCGGTGAGCCGGGACGACGGTCTTACGTCGGACGGCCGATTGGGGGCACCCGATCCGCTTTCGGAGGCGGGTCGCTGAAGCCCTTTCAGTCGGCCCGACTTCACGCACGCTCGCCTCTGCTGTCCAGGCCGAGCAAGGCCTTACCCGCCGTGCCCAGTCCGAGGGCCGCTGCGGCGGCCAGGTCGGCTGGGGTGTCGACGTCGCAGCGCAGGGACGGCCAGTCACCATGGAGCTCGACGGCGCCGGATGCCGCGTGCGCGGAGCGTGAATCGCGACCATAAGCCGGGCGCAAGGCCTGGCCGGCCGCCACGGCCAGCAAAGTGGTCCCGGTGCCGGCAGCATCGGCGACGAACGACCGGAGGTGGTCCGCTGCAGCAGCGAGCGCGGCGGCGAGCTCAGCGGGACGCAGCGCCGGGAGGTCGGCGGAGACCACCGCGACCGGACGGGACGGCGCCAGGGAGGTGGCCAGCGCCGCCCCGTGCTCAAGGGCGGGGTTGAGTCCCGCGTCCGGACCGTCGGCCACGACGACCGCCCCGAGAGCACGCAACGCCTCACCTGCCACGACGTCGTCGGTGACGGCGAGCACGCGCCCGACGGCCGGGCACCGCAGGGCGGCGTCGACGGTGTCGAGGCAGATGGCCAGCACGAGGCGATCGTGCTCGACGCCGGGCACCGCTTGGCGCAGCCTGGTCTTGGCGACCTCGAGCCGCTTCACCGGGATAACGAGGGACCACTCGGGCATCGGGTCATCCTCACAGGTCGGTCCCGGGCGGGGCGCCGTGGACATGCCCAACGGCAGCAGCGAGGATGAGCGAACCGGGAGCTGCAGAGGAGGCCGCGTGCGCAGAGGCAGGTGGGGCTTCTGGATGCGGCTGGCTGTGTGCGTCCTCAAGCCGCTGCTGTTCGTGTTGACCAGCCACGAGTGGCGGGGCCGGGACAATGTGCCCGCTACCGGCGGGGTGATCCTGGTGTTCAACCACGTGTCCTACGCCGATCCCCCGGTTGCCGCGCACTTCGTCTACGACCTGCCCCGGGTGCCGCGCTTCCTGGCCAAGGAGTCACTGTTCCGGACGCCGATCGTGGGCCGGGTCGTCGCCGGCGCGGGCCAGATCCCGGTCTATCGCGGCACTACGGACGCGTCGAGCTCCCTTCGCGAGGCCAAGCGGGCCCTCGAGCGAGGCGAAGCTGTGATCATCTACCCCGAGGGCACGGTCACCAGGGATCCTGACCTATGGCCAATGAGCGGCAAGACCGGCGCCGCCCGCCTCGGACTCGAGACCGGTGCACCGGTGGTCCCGGTCGTCCAGTGGGGCGCCCAGCGGCTCTACGACGGCCGGACCAAGAAGGTACGGCTGCGCCCCCGTACCCCCGTCGTGGTGATGGCCGGCCCGCCCGTCGACCTCTCCCCGTGGCAGGGCCGGCCGCTCACCGCTGCCGTCCTGCGGGGCGCAACCGAGGCCATCATGGGGCGCCTGCGAGACATGCTGGCCGAGATCCGGCACGAGACGCCGCCGGCAACCGTCTTTGAGCGACCGCCGCGCCACCCCGATCAGGCTCGCCCGGAAGAAGCGGCGAGGTGACCCGCGCCGCCGTGCTCGGAGCCGGCTCGTGGGGCACCGCATTCAGCAAGGTGCTCGCCGACGCCGGCTGCGATGTGACCCTGTGGGCCCGCCGGGCCGAGGTGGCCGAGGCGATCCAGGGCACGCGGCGCAACCCCGACTACCTCGACGACATCATCCTGCCCGACCGGCTCGCGGCCACCGCCGACGCCCGCAGCGCACTGGCCGGCGCCGACTTCGTCGTTCTGGCGCTGCCCGCGCAGACCCTGCGCGAGAACCTGACCGGCTGGCGTTCGGCCATCCCCGCCTCGGCCACCCTGGTCAGCCTCATGAAGGGCGTCGAACTGGGGACCTCCGCCCGGATGAGCGAGGTCATCCGGGCGGTCGCCGAGGTGACTGAGGACCGCGTTGCCGTCATCACCGGGCCCAACCTGGCCCGCGAGATAGCCATGGAGCAGCCGGCCGCCTCGGTCGTGGCGTGTGTGGACGGCGGCCGGGCGGCGGCCCTGCAGGTGGCGTGCACCACCGGCTACTTCCGGCCCTACACCAACGGCGACGTCGTGGGCTGCGAGCTGGGTGGTGCGGTCAAGAACGTCATTGCCCTGGCCGCCGGCATGGCCGAGGGGATGGGCTTCGGCGACAACACCAAGGCATCGCTGATCACCCGGGGCCTGGCCGAGACCGCCCGGCTGGGCGCCTCGCTCGGCGCCGATCCGATGACGTTCGCCGGTCTGGCCGGCCTGGGTGATCTGGTCGCCACCTGCACCTCTCCACTGTCGCGCAACCGCAGCTTCGGTGAGCGGATGGGCCGGGGCGAGACGGTCGCCCAGGCACAGGCGGCGACCCGGCAGACGGCCGAGGGTGTGAAGTCCTGCCAGTCGATCCTCGACCTGGCCAACGCCAGCGGCGTCGACATGCCTATCACCGAGCAGATCGTTCGGGTGTGCCACGAGGGCCTGGCCGTGTCGGTTGCCATGAAGACCTTGATGGGAAGGGAGACCAAACCCGAGTGAGCGACTACGGCGAGCACACCAGGGCGGCGCACCCACCCGCCGCGCCGACGCCGGTTCAGCGGCCCCTGGGGCTGCCGGTCTACCGGTCCTCGGTGTTCAGTTTCGACACCGCTCAGGAGTACGCCGACGTCGTGGGCAACCGAATGCCCGGGTACGTCTACAGCAGGATCGACAACCCGACCGTCGACGCCTTCGCCGCCGCGGTGGCCGCGCTGGAGGGGCACGCCGTCGACGGGGAGGTCACCGGCCAGGCGTTTGCCTCGGGCATGGCGGCCATCTCCACCGTGCTGCTCACCTTCCTCGAGACCGGCGCGCACGTGGTCGCCTCGCGCGAGCTCTACGGCGGTACCTACTCCCTGCTGCACCGGGTGCTGCCGAGGTACGGAGTGACGACGACTTTCGTCGACATCGCCGACCTCGACGCCGTCCGGGCCGCGATGCGGCCGCAGACGGGCGTGGTCTGGGCCGAGACGATGGCCAACCCCACGCTGACGGTGGCCGACCTGCCCTCGCTGGCCGCTATCGCACACGAGGCCGAGGCAGTGCTCGGGATCGACTCCACCTTCGCCTCGCCGGCGGTCTGCCGCCCGCTGGAGCATGGTGTCGACGTGGTCGTGCACTCCGCCACGAAGTACATCGGCGGGCACAGCGACGCCACGGGTGGCGTCGCGGTAGGCGCGCCGGAGCTGATGTCGAGGGTCCGCGAGCTGAGGACCGACCTTGGCGGCTCGATGGCGCCCGACGAGGCCTTCCTCATGCACCGCGGTCTGGCCACGCTGCCCTTGCGGGTGGCCAGGTCCAACGCGACCTCGCTGGCCGTCGCATCCGCCGTGGAGGGTCACCCTGCCCTGGACCGGGTGCACCACCCCGGCCTGCCCTCCCATCGCGACCACGCGCTGGCCATCAAGCTGTTCGACGCCGGTCGTTTCGGCGGCATCGTGACGGTGGACGTGCGCGGTGGCCGGGAGGCCGGCATGGCCTTCTGCGACCGGCTCCGGCTGGCCCAGAACGCCACCTCGCTGGCCGGCGCCCACACCGTGGTCAGCCATGTCGCGTCGACCACTCATCGGCAGCTCGACGACGCGGCGCTGGCCGCCGGCGGCCTGGCGGCCGGCAGCGTGCGGATCGCCATCGGCCTGGAGGACGCCGACGACCTGATCGCCGACATCACCCAGGCCCTCGGGCCGGCTTAGCGATCCCCGTACCGAACCGCTCGACTGCCCGCCCGGCCCGCACCGGCCCGCACCGGCAATTTCCCGGATATTGCCGCTCGAGATCGAGGGGTTCGTTCGCCCGGTACGCTCCCGGCTGTGGCCGACGCGCAGCGCAAGATCCGCGTGGCCGTCGTGTTCGGCGGCCGCAGCACCGAGCACGCGATCTCCTGTGTCAGTGCCGCGAGCGTGCTCCGCGCCCTCGACCGGGACCGCTACGACGTCGTGCCGATCGGGATCACCCGCGAGGGCAGCTGGGTGCTGACTGCCGATGACCCCGTGGCGCTGGAGATCCACGGCCGGGAGTTGCCGGAGGTGGCGAAGGGCCAGGCAATCATGCTCCCCGGTGACCCGACCTGCGGTGGGCTGGTACTGGCAGAGCCGGGCGAGGGCGCCAGGGTCCTCGGCGCTGTCGACGTCGTCTTCCCTGTGCTGCACGGCGCCTACGGCGAGGACGGCACCATTCAGGGGTTGCTGGAGATGGCCGGCACCGCCTATGTCGGATCCGGCGTGCTGGGCAGTGCCGCCGCGATGGACAAGGAGTACGCCAAGAAGCTGCTGGCGGCCGAGGGGTTACCGGTGGGGGGGTACGCCGTGCTCCGACCGGGTGCGGGCTCCCTCCACGCGGCGCAACGCGAGCGGCTGGGGCTGCCGGTGTTCGTCAAACCCGCCCGGGCCGGGTCGAGCATCGGCATCACCAAGGTGCGGGACTGGGCCGACCTGCCCGTGGCCCTGGCGACGGCCCGTGCGGTCGACCCCAAGGTCATCGTCGAGCGGGCGCTCAGCGGACGCGAGATCGAGTGCGGCGTCCTCGAAGGGGTTGGCGACGGGCCGCCGGAGGCCAGCCTGCCCGCCGAGATCCGGCTGGTGCGCGGCCACGACTGGTACGACTTCGAGGCGAAGTACCTCGACGACGCCTGCGAGTTCGACGTGCCCGCGCACCTGCCGGACGAGGTGACAGAGCAACTGCGGGAGTACGCCGTGCGGGCCTTCACGGCGCTGGACTGCGCCGGGCTCGCCCGGGTGGACTTCTTCGTCACCGGCGATGGCCTGGTGGTCAACGAGGTCAACACCATGCCGGGATTCACGCCCATCTCGATGTTCCCCCGGATGTGGGCGGCCACCGGCCTGGACCTTCCTGCGCTGGTGCAGCGTCTGGTCGATACGGCGGCAGCTCGAGGGACCGGGCTGCGCTGAGCAGCTGGGTCACGACTTCGGGACGGTGCTCTCGACGGCCGGCGACACCCCCGACAGCAGCGGCCCCTGAGAGTCGTAGCGCCCCGGCACCCTGACCTGCACGTTGACCCTGCGGCCGGCCGTGGTCCAGGTCACGCCGGTGTTGTCCACGTCGGTGAACCACTCCACGCCGTTGAGCACGACGATCTGCGACGCCGGTGCGATCCGGGGGGGCACCCCGCAGCGCAGGATGACCGGGGGGTCTCCCCAGGCGGCGGCGGAGGTCCTCGCACCCTTGACCTGCCGAGCGGGCAGCCGGCCCAGTCGCCCCGGCAGGGCAGTCACGAGCCGGGGGCACACCTGCCTGCCCTCGAGGGTGAACGGCGTGCCGTCGACGGTGACTGGCCGGGGGGAGGTCAACCGGGCGACCATCAAACCCGTCACCAGGGCGGCAAGCACCGCCGCGGGGACGGCGACAGCGGTGGCCAGGAGGGCGGGGCGCCGGCGTGCCGAACGGCTCAGAGGTGAACGACCGAACAGGTCAGGGTGCGGGTGATGCCGGGCACGCCCTGCACCTTGCTGACGACGAGCTTGCCGAGTTCGTCGACGCTTCTGGCTTGCGTGAGCACGATGACGTCATAGGGTCCGGTCACGGCGTCGACCTGGGCCACACCCTTGATGTCCTTGATCGTCACGGCAACGTCGGCGGCCTTGCCGACCTCGGTCTGGATGAGGATGTACGCCTGGACCACGGCGAGTCCTTTCGTCGGGCGGCACCGAACGCCCAAACTACAGCAGGAGGCAACCGTGACGGTGGGCGAGGCCGGGGAGTTCGGGCTCATCTCCCGCATCACCGCCCGTCTCGGGCCCACCGGGGGAATCCTGCTCGGGTTCGGGGATGACGCTGCCGTGGTCGCCGCACCCGACCGGCGGGTCGTCGCGACGACCGACCTGCTGATCGAAGGCGGCCACTTCCGGCGCGACTGGTCGTCGGGGAGCGACATCGGCCACAAGGCGGCGGCCGAGAGTCTTGCCGACATCGCGGCCATGGGAGCCGTGCCGACCGCCCTGCTGATCGGCCTGGGCTGCCCGCCGGAGACCGCGTTGACCTGGCTGGACGAGGTGGCCGACGGGCTGCGGGAGGAGGCCGCGGGTGTCGGCGCAGTCGTGGCCGGTGGCGACGTCGTGCGCTCATCGGCGGTCCTGCTCGCGGTGACGGCCCTGGGCGATCTGCAGGGCCGGCCGCCGGTGACCCGGTCCGGCGCCCGCTCGGGAGACCGGGTGGCGTTGTGCGGCCGGCTGGGATGGGCCGCGGCCGGCCTGGCGGTCCTCACCAAGGGGCACCGGTCGCCCCGTGCGGTGGTGGCCGCGCACCGGCGGCCCGATCCGCCCTACGCCGAAGGCCCGCGGGCCGCGGCGGCAGGGGCCACGTCGATGATCGACGTGAGTGACGGGCTGGTGCAGGACCTGGGGCACGTTGCGACGGCTAGTGCCATGTCGATCGACCTGCGGCGCGCTGCCCTCGAGGTGCCCCAGGTCCTGGCTGACGTCGGGGTGGCATTCGGCGTGGACCCTTACGACTGGGTGCTCGGCGGTGGCGACGACCACGCACTGGTGGCGACGTTCGGAGGGGAGGTGCCCGACGGGTGGCTGGTGATCGGTGCGGTGTCCGACGGCGAGGGAGTGACGGTCGACGGCGAGCCCTTCGCCGGGGGCCACGACCACTTCGGCGCCGGGCCATAGGGTCATGCCGGTGAATCTGGAGATCAACCCCGCTGCGCTGGACTCACCAGAGGCGGTAGCACTTGACGCTGAGCTCCAGCAGGAGTACCTGATCCGCTACGGCGGCCCGGACACCACGCCGGTCGCGCCGCAGGAGTTCACCTCGCCGGGCGGGGTGTTCCTGGTGGCCTGGCTCGACGGCGAAGCCGTGGGCTGCGGCGGCTTCCGTACGGTGGGCGACGGGGTCGCTGAGGTCAAGAAGATGTACGTCTCGCCGGCGGCGCGGGGTCGCGGTGTGGCCAAGGGGCTGCTGGCTGCGCTGGAGGAGCGCGCTGCGGCGTCCGGGTGCGGGCAGGTGGTCCTGGAGACCGGCAGCGTGCAACCGGAGGCGTTCGCGCTCTACACGTCGCACGGCTACCGGGCCACGCCGCCCTTCGGCATCTACCGCGACTCTCCGGCAGCCCGCCACCTGGGCAAAAGCCTGTTGCCAGCCGGGCCGTCGGTCCCGAGGATGCGTGCATGAGCAGCCGTTGGTACACCGTCGTCATCGACTCGTTGGACCCCGCCCGGCTGGCCCGGTTCTGGGCCGAGGTCCTCGACTACCAGGTGGTGTATGACACACCCGACGAGGTCGTGATCGTGCGCGACGAACACACCTCCCCCGGGTTGATCTTCGTCCCGGTGCCCGAAGAGAAGGCTGTCAAGAATCGCCTGCACATCGATCTCAACCCCGACGACCAGGCGGCCGAGGTGCAGCGGCTCATCGGGCTTGGCGCGACGCGGGTCGATGTGGGCCAGGGTGACGAGGTGAAGTGGGTGGTCCTGGCCGACCCTGAGGGCAACGAGTTCTGCGTGTTGAGCGCCAGGGAGCAGGACTGAGCGGTGCCTGGCCCTAGGGCTTGAGAATCACCTTGATGGCACCGTCGTTCTTCTTCTGAAAGATGTCGTACCCGTGCGGCGCCTGGGCCAACGGAAGATGGTGGGTCGCGAGGTCTTCAACCCGAGAGGATCACCGTCACCGGTGACCAGGGGAAGGAGGTCGGCGATCCAGCGTTTGACGTGGCATTGGCCCATTCGCAGGGTGATTCCCTTGTCGAACATCTGAAGCAAATTGATCGGGCTTGCGGTGCCGCCGTAGACCCCACTCAGTGAAACGGTCCCCCCGCGCCGCACGCTGTCGACGCAGGCGGTGAACGCGGCAAGGCGGTCGCTGCCCGCGTTCTCCATAACAGGTCTAGCCAGTGCATCCGGCAGCAGGCCGACGACTTTCTGGGCGGCCTTGGCGAACGGGGCGCCGTGCGCCTCCATTCCAACCGCGTCGATCACCGAATCGGGTCCGCGGCGGCCGGTCATCTCGCGCAGGGCCTCGCCGACGTCCTCGATCGCCTCGGAGTCGATGGTTTCTATGTCGTGTCGTCGCGCCATGGCAAGGCGGTCGGCTACGAAGTCCAGGCCGATCACCCGGTAGCCCTTGTGACGTGCGATACGGCAACACATCTGGCCGATCGGTCCGAGACCGAACACCGCGACGCTGCCCCCGTCCGGGACGTCGGCGAACTCGACGGCCTGCCACGCGGTCGGCAGGACATCGGAGAGGTAGAGGAACCGCTCGTCGGGCGGCCCTTCCGGCACCTTGATCGGGCCGAAGTGGGCTTGCGGGACGCGGAGGAACTCGGCTTGCCCGCCGGGGACCTGCCCGTAGAGCTTGGTGTACCCGAACAAGGAGGCGCCGGTGCCCTGCTCACGGTTCTGGGTGGTCTCGCACTGCGCGTACAGATCGTGGGCACACATCCAGCATGTCCCGCAGGCGATGTTGAAAGGCAGCACAACCCGGTCGCCCGGGGCGATATGTGAGACTGCTGAGCCGACCTCTTCGACAATGCCCATCGGCTCGTGGCCGAGGATGTCGCCCACGTCGAGAAACGGTCCGAGCACTTCGTAGAGATGCAGATCGGAACCGCAGATCGCCGTCGAGGTGACGCGGACGATCGCATCAGTCGGTTGGTGGATGGTGGGATCGGGCACGGTGTCGACGCGCACATCGCGGGGCCCATGCCAGGTGAGTGCCTTCATGGGACGGCTTCGATCTCCTCTCCCGTTGTCCTAAGGACCTTCTCCGGCGGATGGGGTGTGCACCGCACTACCCCAGCGATCCAGTGCCAACCGCCCAGCTCAGCCCGGCGGGATGACGTATGGGCCTCTAGGTACGCCTAGCGGGTGACCTTTCCAGCCTTCAGGCAGGAGGTGCAGACGTTGAGCCGCTTGCGGGTGCCGTTGCCCACCATCGCGCGGACTGTCTGGATGTTGGGGTTCCAGCGCCGGTTGGTGCGCCGGTGAGAGTGCGACACGGCCATGCCGAAGCCGGGCTTCTTGCCACAGACGTCGCACACGCTAGCCACGGAGACACTCCTCGAGAAGTCCAGGGGCGGCTGGTGGGGACTACCTCCGCCGCCAGGCAACCGACACAGCGTAACCAGCGACCTCGCGTGGCGGCAAACCGCTGTCGCTGCGCGGGTGTCGCATACGCTCGCAATCGCGTTGCGGACTCGGCCAGCGGAGGTGGGCAGCAGGCATGGTGCAGGCCCTCGATGATGCCGCCGCCCGGCGGTGGTGCCGCGGGGCACTGGCCGCCCTCATCTCCGCCCGGCAGGAGATCGACCACCTCAACGTCTACCCGGTGCCCGACGGCGACACCGGCACCAACCTGATGCACACGATGGGCGCCGCGGCGGCCGCTCTCGACGCCGAGCCGGACCTGCCGGGGCTCGGGCCGGTGCTGCACTGCATGGCCCGTGGAGCGCTGCTGGGTGCCCGCGGCAACTCCGGCGTCATCCTCAGCCAGGTGTTGCGCGGCGCCGCCGAGGCCCTCGCCGCAACGCCGGTTCCGGGGGGACGCGACCTGGCCCGCGCCCTGAGCAGGGCCGCCGAGGCCGCTTACGCCGCAGTCGCCGATCCGGTTGAGGGGACGATCTTATCGGTGGCAAGGGCTGCGGCCCGGGCTGCAGAGGGGGCCGGCGACGACCTGGCGGCTGTCGTCACCGCCGCCGCCGCCGGTGCAGCGCGCGCTCTGGAGCTCACCCCTGAGCAGCTGCCGGCCCTGGCCCGCGCGGGCGTCGTGGACGCTGGTGGCCGCGGCCTGGTGATCCTTCTCGAGGCCCTCGTCGCAGTCTTGACCGGGGTGACCGACCGGCACAGCCGGGGCGCGCCCGTGCCGCTGCGCAATGTGGACACCGCTCAGCAGGGAGCCTCCTCGGACTACTCCTACGAGGTGCAGTACCTCCTCGAAGCCGACGACGAGGCGGCCGCCGTCCTCCGCGGTGAGCTGGCGCCGCTGGGGGACTCCCTGCTGGTCGCCGGCACCGGCGACGGCCTGTGGAACGTCCACGTTCACGTCGACGACGTCGGTGCCGCCGTGGAGGCCGGCGTCCGGGCCGGGCGGCCTTACCGGATATCGGTCACCCGATTCGCCGACCGTTACGCCACCAGTGCCCCTGCCAGCGACCGC